>JAUWPQ010000087.1 GCA_030611515.1 Planctomycetota bacterium
AACTTGACGTCGTTGACGGAGTAACCGCCGGTTGCCGCGTCGTAACTGGTCACCTGTTCGACCATGCCGCGAACCTCGTAGTCGTGTTCGATACGCAAGATGCCCTGGAAGAGATCGCCGCCCACCGCCGTAATCTTATCCGATGTTTGACGGCCGAGCAAGTCGTACTCGAAAGTATGAACGGTTTCGTTCTGATCTTTCTTCGTCACCTGCTCGCCTTGACGATTATACGTAAACTCGACGCGGTTGTAACCCCCGGTGTCGGAGAAAGTAGGCGCGCCGCCGGACATTGTGAAGGTATTCTGGGAATCTGGGTAAACAACCCCCCTCAGCAGACGGGTGTCGGCGATTTCGCTGTCGGTCAACGTCGTGCCGTAGGCGTATTGCGTCACCTGATCGCCGGTGGTGGAGTTTTTCGCGGTCTGAGTCGAGAGCGCCCCGTCGATGGTGTACGTGTGCTCGACGGTGACGTTTTTGTCGTCGGCGTTCGAGCCGGAGCAGTAGTTCGATATGGTCCGCACGACTCGGCCGGCGGCGTCGAACTCGCGACGGTCGTCCCGACCTTTTGCGTCGATGGTTCGATACGCCTGACCGGTCGAGTCGTATTCCGTGGTCGATACCAGCACGGTGTCGCTCGGGGTGGGCGGAGCGTCCGGCCGAGTGGGCGCGGCGCCGCCGTTGGTGCCGTAAGCGGCCGCGACGATCTGACGACCTAGCGGGTCGTACCACGTGGCCGAGTAAGAGACGCGAGCCTTCGGCTGGCTGCCGTCGGGCGTGGTCAGTTCGCCCGTGCCGGTGGCGTCGTGCAGCCGGCTGCGGCTGACCATTAACGTCGGACTTCCCGCGTCGTCGTAAAAAGTTTCGGTCTGCTCGAAGAGAATGTCGCCGGCCAGGCTGCTGGCGTGGGCGTATGAATCTTCGTCGGTCGCGCCCGACGCCTCGCTCTCGTCGCAGCCCACGGACTGCTTGACCGGCCGCCCAAGCCCGTCGTAAGACGTTTTGCTGAACGTCTGGCTGCCGGCGGTCTGTTGCTTGATCGTCCGTCCGGCGTCGTCGTACCAGGTGTTGTCGGTCAGCGCGTTGCCCACCGTACCGTCGCTCGGATCGACGGCGTACCGCTCGGTCTTGTAGACCTGGCCCCGCTCGTCGTGGTAGGTTTTGTCGCGGCCGACGAGATTGCCGGCGACGACGGACGTGTGATAGCGATCCGTCTGCGTCGCGCGGCCGAGGTTGTCGTGGGTGTTTTTCAGGACGAACGTGGTCGACCCGTCGCTCGACGTGGTGGTTTCACGACGGTTCCGCCAATCGTAGTCGTAATAGACGACGCGGGTGGTGGAGTCGTCGACGTGTTTGGTCAGGGTGGAGAGCAGCCCGCCGGTGAGTCCGCCGCTGCACGCGCAACTGCCGCCGGTCCCCTCGTAATCGTGCTCGGCGACCAGTTTCATGTTGTTCCCGCCCGCGCCGCTGTTTGTCGGATCATCGTCCGTTTCGCCGAAGTCATTCGTTCCGACGTAGTCACCGATCCGATTGCCGCGGCAGTCGAAGGTAGTGCGGGCGATGGTGCCGCCGGGCGAGGTCTGCATGTTTTGCCGGCCCGTCGCGTCGTAATCGACGGTGGTCTGGGCGTAGTGCGTGTCGGAGAAGCCGACGCCGGCGTCGGGAATCTGATGATAGACGCGGGTCGAGTCGAGCCGGCCCGTCGTGGCGTACTGGTTGGTCGTCCAGCGGACGAACGTCGGCTGCGGGAAGCCGTTTTGCTCGGCGGCCAAGAACTCCGCCAGCGTATCGCTCCAGACGGCCGAGATCGACTCGATCGTCCGCCCGCCATTGTCCTGCTTGGCGATCGAGACGGGATTCACCAGCGTGAAGGTGTCCCAATTGCCGGAGTCCGGCACGCTCTCGGTGGCGTAGCCGCGGGCCGAGCGGACCTGATGGTTGACGTCGTCGTAGACCGTCCAGACGGCGGTCCGCGCGCTGGCCGCTTCCTCGTCGGCGACCGCCGTGTGAACCGGTCCCAGCGAGCGCGTAACGCGGCCCTGCGAGTCGGGCAAAAAGTCGCTCGTCAGGTGCAATCCGTCGCTATTGCCCTCGTACCCCTCGGGCGGATCGAGTGCGGCCGACTGACAGCCATCGACGTCTTCGATGCTCCTGGTCCGCGCGCCGGTGGCCGCGTCGTACTGATGGTGCGTCACCCGCCCCAGCTCGTCGATCATCCAGGTGAGGTTGCCGTAAGAATCGAAGTATTCTTTCCGCGTGTCGGAAACGCCCGAGCCATTCTTGTCGGCCGAGACGGCCGGCAACGTGGTGGTCCGCTCCTGGGTTTGATGCGTGCCGAAGTACCAGGCGTGGGAGAATCTGGTTGTCGCCGGGTCGCTACCGCCGCTGGCGTCGCTCTGGTAGACGATCTGTTCGGCAACGGGGTAAATGGTCGTGTCGCCGTCGCTGCGGGCAATGTATTTGGTTTCGGAGATTTTTATCGCCGTGCCCGAGTCGCCCTCTTTGACCTTCTGGAATTGGACGTATCCCTCGACGCCGCCTGCGGCGCTGGCGGTGGCGGTGGTCGAGGAGTAGTAATCGGTCAGGTGGATCAGCCCGTCTTCGTCGGCCGTTACCACCAGTTCGTCGCTGTACGTGCCGCCATCGTCGTCGTAATCGGTCACGGCCGCCGGCGTCCAATGCTCGATCAGCCGGTTCGCGTTGTGCGAGGCCTCGCCGTAGACGAAATATTCGATCCATTTGTCGGTCCCCGGGGACGCCTCGGCCAGATGTTTCAGCAGCGGCTGGCCGATATTGTTGGTGTAGACGGTCAGCGTGCTGCCGTCGGGCCGGGTCTCGACGGTCTTGGTACACCACTGGTTAACTCCGCCAACGGTCGGCGTTTGTGTGGTGCGGCTGAACGTGTAAATCTGCGTTCCCCCGGCGACTATTTCCACAATGACCTTTTGATTGCCGTTATCGTAGGCGTAATAGTTGTCGGCGAACTCCGCGATGTCATTGTCGTCTGCGGTGTCTGGATCTTTGCCCGCCGCCACCATGCGGCAATAGCCTTCGGGGCCGAAAACGTACTTCAAACCGTGCTGAAAGCCATAAATGTAGTTAAAGCCATAAACATTTTCGCCCACGGTGCCGTTGCTGGTGTAGTAGCGATAGTAGCGCACGTCGCGAGTGACCCAGTCGCCGTCGATATATTCCTGTCGGGTCGCCGACTTCAGGTCGCCAATGCTCCCCTTGCCGGTCACGTCGCTTTCGTAATATGCGTAGACGACGCGCCGCAGGTTCGTCCCGCCGCGGACCAAGGTGATCGATGCAATCACATCCGCTCCGTTCAGCTCATCGTAGGCATACTGCAAAGACTCGGTGGTCTGGCCGTCGGTCTGCTCTAGCTCGGTGAGCAGGGTGTCGTCGTACGTAGTCGTAATAGTCTGCCCGCCGGGTAAGAAGGCTTGAATGAGCGCACCGTCGGGATGGCTGTCCTGAGTGAAGTCGTAAAACTGCCACTTGCGGCCGTCGGGAGCGGTCAGGGTGTAAATTTGGTTGGCGTAGGTGAGCTTATGCTGGGCGCCATAGCGGGGAGCGTAGGTGCTGCTGTTGAACCAAAACGCGCTTTGTGAGTCGAAAACAGCCGCAATATACGACCCTTCGCCGTCTGATCCATAGGTTATATGCGGCAAGTTGTTAATCAGCCAGTTGTAGCCGTTGCCGTAATCCTTGCTGACAGGCTGAGCGCCTTGCAGCAGTTGGTTGCAGTATTTGCGGGCATGGCGGAGGGTTCCACCGAATCCCGTCGATGCAAGATCGGTGACGGATAGTTGCAACTCGCCGTTGTCGTAGCGGATAGGTTCCGTCGAAGTAGCTGCACAAGGAGGGCAATCTGTTATTGGGCAGATTACTGGAGGTTCGGCGGATGATGCGGCGGAAGAAGGCATGTTAGAGCTCCTTTAGATTGCTGTTGATGGGGTCATATTCGAGTTTTCTCGCGGGGTACGAAAAAAGGGCCCGCCGCCGGAAGATTTCCTTCCGGTGGCGGGCCCTTCTGGACACCTGACGACAAATCAGGCCCTTCCGATACCCGCTTATTCTTTTGTTAATCTATCGCCTGCCGCGGCCGGTTTCAAGAGAAGTTTTTGGGCCATTTGTTTTGTTTCCCGCTCGTCCCCGCGGGCGGCGGCTTGCAGCGGAACGTCGATCGTCTGGTCGTTCTCGTCCGAGAGGGTGATCCGACGATCGACGGCGTCGCCGCCGCGGAGCGGTTCGACGCGAACGTCGTAGGTCTGCCCGCCGGCAAGCCGAACGGTGAACGGCATGCCGGTCGCGTCGGCGGCCACGATCTTTCCGTTTTTGCGGATCGTCAGTTTGGCCTCCACCGGCTTGCCGTCCCGGCGGTCCACGACGCGAAATGTCTTCGTGCGGCGGTTTGTATAGAAGCGGGTCACGTCGTCGGCCGAGACGTACTCGATGCTCAAGTCCCACACCAGCGGGAAAGGGGTTTTGGTCCGTCGGAACGACGTCGCGTAGATACGGTGCTCCAACCTGTCCGGATCGGCCTGGGACGCGGCCTCGACAAACCACGCATGGTCGAACTTGTCCGACTCGGCGGCGCCCAGGAATCGCCATTGCCGGTCCCAGACCTCGACCCAACTGTGGTTGCCGCGGCGGTTGGACCAAAGGGGCGTACCGACGAGTCGGGCCGGAATGCCGACCGCACGGCAGGCGTCGACCAACAAGATCGACAGGCCAGTGCAGGACGCATAGCCGATTCGCATCGACTCGGCGGGGCTTTGGTCGGGCTTGTGCCGCTTGGTGGCGTGATAGCTTATCTTCAGTTGTGAGAACACGTCATGGTTCAGCCGGAGGGCTGCTTCGCCCGGCGTTCGGCACTGCTTGGCTATGCCCATGAAACGATCGAAGAAGTCCTTTCGCCACTGATCCCGGCGTTCACTGACATTGGCGTAGGGAAGAACGTCGTTGAGGAACAGTTCGTGTGGGATCGACGCGCCCCAGGGCACTTCGTCGCGGGCCTTGTAGGCCAACTCGACGTTCTCCAGCAAGAAGCTCCCTTTCAACGAGCGAAGATCGCGTGTCGGCATGTTGGCGATCAGGAATGCCAACGCCTCGCGGTGTTCGAGCTTGACGGCGCGGAGGGCGGCAAGCAATTCGTCTCGGTTGTCTCCGGCCATCGCCAACTGCTCAACCAGCCGCTGCCAATACTCCACGGGCATGGCACCGACGACTTTAGAGATGTCCTCCTCCTCAGCCGACCGAGGCGCCGTGGCGCAGAAATCGGCTTCCTTTGCCTGGAACACGACCTCGTAGGTCTTCCCCTTCCCAAGCTCCCCGGGGTTCATTAGCAGGCCGAAGGAGCATACCTTTTTGTGCTGCCGCTACTTTATCGCACGCGATGGTCAAGTTCAACAGGATTTTTTGGGCCACTTGTCGATGGGACAGCGAAACGCTCGGCCACGGGCTTTAATCGCTAGGCGGCAACCGCATTTCATACAACGGCCGTTGCGACGGTGCTCGCAGGTGTCGCAGGTCTCCAACCGCTGACGGTATTGCTCGGCATCGACCGTACGGCATCCGTCGGCCACGAATGCGGCCAGCGATCGGGCGAGATTCCAGGCTTGTCTCCTCAGCGGTGGAGGACGCTGGGATTGCCGATCGATCGTTTTGTCGTCGTTTTGATGATGCACGGCAAGTTTCAAGGAGTGTTTTCCAGTTGATTCGCTTCACTTCCAACCCGACACGGCATCAGGCGGACATAACCCCGCTTTTTGCCGCAAGTGTATCCTTCCCAAACACCGTCGGCTTGCTCTGCCAGACGTACTGACAGCCTCCCGTCGGCGCCGACAAGCATTAGCGCGCCATTATCAATCCACCAGAAGAACTCACAGTGCCGGCTCCCTTTACCGACTTTACAGCGATCTTCCAGGACTAAGGCATTACGGTTATACCCTAGGCGCTGGAAGTTGAATTGGCGGCCGACCAAGGAGGCCATCTGTTGCCGATCGGTTGACGAGACGCACCGTGTCAAATGCGGGATCGTATCCCAAAGCTGCTGCAACTCCTCGACGAACTCGAAACACTGCGGTTCATGAACAAAACCTCGAACGCGGACGTTGCGGCCCAGCGACCATTTGGCCCCGTACCAGCACACTCTAGGCCGCTTGTGTTTTTCCACAAGCTCCAAAAAGCGTCTTGTGGACAACGTCTTGTGCCCGAGCACTTCGTCGATAAACGCCTGCCGTTCCAGATAGTTTCCATCAGGAATCCGTAGTTGGCTGTATTCCCGGATGCGGTTGGCAACATAGTCCAGTCGCCTTGACGAAAAGACCATCAATTCAACTGTCATGATGATGCAAGGATACCGGTTCAACATCCGGGTGGTTATACTTGTGCCCGAGCGTGGACGGCCACATAGGATAATCGTGTTCATGAGTCCCGTCTCGACATTTGTGATTCCAACAATTGGCAAGAAGAGGCTGACACAAAGGGCCGTTGGTCCAGCAAGTGGTTCTCTTTCGATACCCGCCGATCCGCTTTGCTCACTTCTCAACTCTTTCCACTTTGCGACAGACGGCTTGAATTGTTCCGTCCTGGACCTTGAGTTCCACGGTGGCGACGCCGTAGAAGTCGTGTTTCAACACTTCTTCGAGCAGTTCCTTCCAGACTTGTTGCAACCGAGCCAGCTTTTGAGAATTTCCCTGCGTCATATACTGTGCTCCGATGGCGGGACAAGATACAATCCGGCGTCCACGTTTTCCACGTGAGTTTTCAGGCCGCCCCTTATTTATTCATGGTCTTTGCAACCGGCGGAGTCATCGGCCTTTGAGCGCATCCAGCAGTCCCAAGCCTTCTGATTGGTGAACACGGCCGCCATGCCGAAGTGTTCAGCCCGTTCGATTGCTCCGGCTGCCAATCCTTCCGCAAAACCGACGCCGGTCCATACTTCGGCCCCGCTGCGCCGGATCGCATCGGATATCTCTTGATATGGATAGCGATAGGGATTTCCTGGCGCTTCCATTGGCTGCTCCGCGGCAACCTCGCGAATATGATTGAACTCGTCTTCACGAAAGAGAAAACGGAAGCCGCAGAAGATCGCCAACGGCACATGGTGTTCGGCCGCCCACGCCAACAAGCGTCCGCCGACCCTCACATCGTCAACCAGGTCGAACTCCATGGGGGCCAACACCAATTGAGGCCCCAACAGTTCATAGGCGGCTTCGGCCCAACGGAGCATGTAATGCACGTTTCTCAGACCGCGAGATACGATGTGGCGGAAAGTAAGCTCGCAGCCGGCGTTGCCCACCATAGCCCGCACGTCTGGCCGAATGGTGGCCCGGATTTGGTCCGCCAGAGAGGATGGAGAGGTCATCACTGGGGACATTCCTGAGCACCGTGGATCTGTGCAATAGGTCCGTACGCCGCCGGGCGTGGTCACGTCCGCATCAGGAGAGGCGAAGATCGCAAAGTCGATTCCATCGCCCACATGGACTTCGGAATTTAGTTGGCCGTGCAAGGGTTTCATTGGATGGCTCCTTTGAGTGTTTTTTTGTGAAGCAGATACGAAACTCGGATCGGCGTCTTTGAACCGCGCCGACTTGTCTGGTCGATTCTACTTCGGTCGGAGCGATCTTCAATATCAGTTTTTGGGCCAATTTGTATGCGGTGCCGCTCAACAAGAAAATAGAGCGGCAAGCCGACGCGCGCCGACCCGGGCGAAAAAAAGTTGGCCCAAAAACTTCCATTGCATTTGTGTTTTCGATCTGTAGCATGGATGGCGCCTCGCGAAATCCGCGTGGCCGGTCGTTGCCGTGACGATGGTCCGTGCAGGCGGCCGTCAACCGACGAGATCGTTTCCCAAGATAGGATCGGACTATGCCTCGAACCGATGCAGTGTTGCCGACGGTGCGTTTCAAGTTCATGCCGACCCCGAGCGTAGGGCTGCACGTGGGCCATGCCTGGCTGCTGTTTGTCATGCAGGCCATTGGCGAGGCCCTCGAGCAGCACGGCCGAGCGGTGGAACTGGTGCTCGTCGTGGACGAGATCAACATGATTTGCATGGGGCGCTCTCTCGAAGGAGTAAGGGAGGTGGGTGAAGACATCGTCCGCGACATGGAGCAACTGGGCGTCCCGCCGGACCGCACCGTCTGGAACGGAGAAGCGTATCTTGGCGACGCGCAATCGGATCCGCGGCTGAAATCAATAGTCTTGGAGAAGTGGCGTCCCGAGGGGAAATTGCCGGTCAGCTACCTCCTGCACAACGCCGCTTTGGACGCACATCTGGGCATTACGCACATCATCCGTGGGGCCGATCTCAAAGTACACAAAGAAGTCCATGAGGAGTGTTACGAGAAACTAGGCGTGGAAATTCCCGCCTTGGACTACATTCCGTTTGTTCGCCGACGTAGCGGCGAGAAGATTGGGTCGCACCACGGAGCGTACACGATCCAACAAGTGCTTTCGCACATGTCGGTAGAGGAGTTGTTTTGCGTGCTGGTTGGACGAGGCATCCGCCTGAATGGCGAGTCCGGTCCGCCGCCGGATCGGACGACCGCCCTGCGGCGGCTGTTGGGCAATGAACCGTGGGTGAACAGTTTCGACGCGGAAGACGCGCCAGGGCGGGAGCGGTTCTTCGCGCGGTTTGCGGACGCCCCGCAGTTCGAGATCGACCCGGCCGGCGCACCAGTCAGGTGGTGAGTCAACGTGAACCTTCGCGGCAAGACAATACAATGTCGACGCTGCTGTTGATCTCAGCATTGAGGAAGCATACATGCCAAGCAAGCCGACATTGCCGACGGTGCATTTCAAGTTCATGCCCGGCGTGTCTTCCATAACACGGCGCAGGCTGTCTCACTTCGCCCGCCTGATGAGGGGCTTTTGGTTCTCGGACGACAAGTTTGTCGCCTGGTTCCTGCTCGTCACGGTGGTGTCGCTCGTGTTCCTCATCATAGGCGTCAACGTGGTCATCAACCACGTGGCCGGGGCCATGATGACGGCGCTGTCGGAGAAGAAGGTCGGCGAGTTCTGGCTCTGCCTGGGCAGATATCTGGCCATCCTCGCCGTGGGCACGCCGATCATGGCCGTGAGGACCTGGCTCAAGGGGAGGCTGGTCAACAGGTGGCGCAAGCGGCTGAGCGGCAGGCTGCTCGACAGGTACCTCTCGAACTTCAACTTCTACAGGGCGGAAAAGGCGGGGCGGATCGACAACCCCGACGAGCGCATCCAGCAGGACACGATGACCTTCGTCAGTCACACGATCAGCTTCCTGCTCGACCTGCTCGGCGCCGTCGTCAACTTCTTCTCGTTCGCCCTCATCCTATGGACGATCTCCAGGATGCTGTGCGGCTTCCTGATGCTGTACGCCCTGCTGGGGACGGTAGCCGTCGTGCTGGTCGGGAGAAGGCTCATCCCCATCCGCGCCGACCTGACCAAGAAGGATGCCGACTTCCGCTACAGCCTCTCGCACGTGAGGGAGAACGCCGAACCGATCGCCTTCTGCCAGGGCGAGGAGAGGAAGAAGGCTCACATCTCCAGGCGACTCCTCGGTGTGTTCGACACCTACAACCTGATGCTAAGGTGGAACAGGAACCTGGAACTCTTCACCAACAGCTACAAGTATTACGCCAGCGTCGTGCCGCTGCTGGTACTCGCCTCCTTCTACTTCGCGGGCGGGATACGCTTCGGCGAGATCACCCAGGCGGATATGGCGTTCGGTCAGGTGCTCGGCTCCCTGTCCATCATCGTCACCTCCTTCGGAGGGCTGACCAGCTACATTGTCTCCATCGACCGTCTTGGGGCCTTCGAGGACTCCCTCGATTCCGCGGCACCACATACCATCGACCATTCCCTGGACGGGGCGAGGAACAGCGTCTCGCTGGACGACGTGACGGTCAGCACTCCCGACCAGAGGGTGCTGCTGAGGGACATAACCTTCGATCTGAAGCACGGGGAGAGCCTGCTGGTCATGGGGCCCAGCGGCATCGGCAAGACATCGCTGGTGAGGACGATATTCGGGCTTTGGGACCCGGCGAAGGGGACGGTCTCCAGGCCCGCGCTGGGCAGGATGCTGTTCATGCCCCAGCGGCCCTACGTGGGCCCGGGGACGCTGAGGGAGCATCTGTCGGGACGGGATCCCATTCCGGACGAGGAACTGCGCCGCGCCCTGGAGTCTGTCCGCCTGGAGGGCCTGCTGGCGATCGCCGGGCTGGACGAGGAGACTGACTGGACGAGGAGGCTGTCGCCGGGCGAGATGCAGCGCGTAGGGTTCGCCCGGATGCTGCTGCTGCGCCCGGACTGCGTCGTGCTCGACGAGGCGACGAGCTTCCTGGACAAGAAGAACGAGAGGAGGATGTACCAACTGCTGAAGGACTCCGGCGCGCTCTACATCACCGTCAGCCACAACCCGGAGCTCGTGACGAGGCACGACTACCTGCTTGAACTGGCGGACGGGACCGGAAGGCTCAGCGCAGTGAACGGCAAGGGGAGCCGTTAGGCTCCCGACACGACCGTCATCCATGAGGTGCCTTTCGAACGATAAACGGCGGATCGGCTGAGGCAAAGCGCGCGGCGGTTGGGAAAAGAAAAGTTGGCTGGAAAATTCACGTTGCATTCGTCCGCTACCCGCGATAGACTAGCGGCAGACTAAGAGGGCATCCATAGAGCCTGAGTATCCAGGTATCCATAAGAGCCCGGCTCCGGAAGTAATTTTCGGTGGCGGGCTTTTTTTGCGCATGGAGCGATCCTCATGATTGCGCCCAAACTCGTAGCCTCGGTCTAGCTGGCCTGCAATGCCCAAAAAAAGATGGCCAGGTGGTGACTTTGGCGACGGCGACCATCACCATTAGGAGCAGGAAGACAATGCAAGCTATTGTTGCCATCGGCGGCGGAGATGTGGCCGATCTTGAAACCTTGCCCATCGACCGTCATGTTGTCCGCCTGACCGGCAAGAAGAGGCCTCGTGCGCTGCTGCTGCCGACGGCCAACGGCGACGCGGCGGGTAACTGCAAGGTGTTCAAAACAGTCTACGGCAACAGGCTCCACTGCCGCACGGAGGTTTTGCGGCTGGTGAGCCGTCGGCCGCCCGCGCAGGAAATTGCCCGGCAGATCCTTTCGGCCGACCTGGTCTATGTCAGCGGGGGCTGTACGCTGAAAATGCTGCGGCTCTGGCGGCGGTTAGGCGTGGACCAGTTGTTGCAGCGGGCGTGGCGCCAGGGCGTCGTGCTCTCAGGAATCAGTGCCGGAGCCGTCTGCTGGTTTCGCTACGCCCACAGCGACTCCATGTCCCTCTACAACCGAGACGACTGGAGCTTCATCCGCGTCCGCGGACTGGGGCTGATCAACGCGGTGGCTTGTCCGCACTACGACGGACGGAATCGCGACAAGCGTTTTCGGGGCCTGATTCGCAAACGGGGCGGGCTGGGAATCGCCCTGGACAACCAATGCGCCCTGGCGGTCGTTGACGACACGTACCGAGTCCTGTCGGCCACCGAGACGGCCAATGCGTATCGGGTCTTCAAGCAGGAAGGCGAAGTCATTACCGAGGTGATCGAGCGGAGATCGGCGTGGTCCCCCCTCAGCGACCTGCTGACACACGTTCCGGGCGGTTACGCCGGCTCCAGGTGCGGGCGGGAAACAAAAGAAAAAAATTGGCCCCAAAAGTCCTCTTGAAATCGGCCGCGGCGGGCGATAGATTAACCAAATACTAAGCGGGTATCGGAAAGGCCTGATTTGTCGTCAGGTGTCCAGAAGGGCCCGCCACCGGAAGGAAATCTTCCGGCGGCGGGCCCTTTTTTCGTGCCCCGCGAGAAAACTCGATTATGACCCTATCAACAGCAATCTAAAGGAACTCGAACATGTCTTCTTCCGCCGGATCGTCCGCCGTACCTTCATCAACCCCCCCCTGTGTAGTTGCTTCGGCTTCGACGCACCACGTCCACTACAACGGCGAGGTGCAACAATCCGACATCGATATTGCATCGACGGGATTCGGTGGAACCCTGCAGCACGCCGGCAAATACAGCAACCAAATGCTGCAAGCCGGTCAGCTCGCCAGCCCTAATTACGGCAACGGCTACAACTGGCTGATTTCCAGTTCGCCGCATGTGATTAGCGATGGCTCGGACCTGGTGATCATTTTCGACTCGAAACGGGCGTTTTGGTTCGACAGCAACAGCCCCTACGCTCCCCGCTATGGGGCCAAGCATAAGCTCACCTACGACTATGTCACCGCCCTCGGTGAATACGTTTACACCATGACCGCTCCCAATGGCTACAAGCAGCAGTTCTTCGACCTTAATAGTGCGAGCCATCCCAGTGGCGCGTTTTATAAGGCCTTTTTGCCCGGCGGGCAGACCATCGAGGCTACGTATCACGAAACGGAACATTGGCTCACCGAACTGAAGCAGAGCGACGGCCAGAACACCGAGTCCTTGGAGTACACCTACACGGAGGTGGACTCGACGGACATGATCGAAACGGTCACCTTGGTCCGCAACAGCACGAACCTGCGGCGCGTCGTCTACGAATATTACGAAAGCCTCGTGGAACACAAAGGGAGCATCGGCGACCTGAAATCGGCGACCCGACAGGATTACGTCAACGGCGAATGGGTGACGCGCGACGTACACTTCTATCAATACTACACCGACAGCGAAGGCGCTGGCTTTCAGCACGGTTTGAGGTATGTCGTCGGTCCCGAAGCCTATCGCCGCATGGTGGCGGCGGGCAAAGATCCAGAAACCGCAAATGACGTCGAGGACTACGCCGACAACTACTTCGAGTACGACGCCAACCAACGGGCCGACAATGCAGAGGTCGCCGGGGGCACGCGGATATACCTGTTCGGCTATACCACCAACCCAAGTGGAAATTACACCGACGGCTACAACAACTGGAAGACGAAGACCGTCGAGGACCGGTCCGACGGCAGCAAACTCACCGTCTACACCAACTACCTCGGCCAGCCGCTGCTGAAACATCTGGCCGAGGCGTCCCCGGGGACCGACGAATGGATCGAGTATTTCAAGTACGGCGAAACCGAAGATCACAATGAGGGCCAGTTGGTGCTCCATGCCCTGCCCGCAGCCATCGCCGACGGTTACGATCCTTTAAATTACGAAGCAAACTACCTCGACCTCGGCGGTGAAAGCGTCATCGTACACGCGACGGAAGGGCTGGTCGAACTGACCGAGTACGGCGACGATACGACGGCCGCAGAGGAAAACGCCGGCGACGTGATCGGCTACGTGAAGTCGCGCAGCTTGCGCAAGGGTCGCAATCAGAACTCGGTCGTGAAGCTCTCCGAAACAACGTACTACAAACGCACCGTAACCACCGGCGGCCAGACCACTTACACCTACCCCGTGGCCGAACAAATCGCCTACCCGGACGCCAGTAACTACAATGACAAGATCACCACCACGTTCTCCTACTCTTGGTACGACGATTCGCATCAGATCCAGGAGCGGACCACGACGCCGGAGACCGTCACGACCGCCAAGAACGGCTCGGACTCTTCCAACTACCGTTATGAGTATTTTGACGAATACGGAAATCTCACCTGGTCAAAGGACGAGCGGGGGCGGGTAACGTATCACCAGTACGACATCGCCGCCGGCGCGCGGACCCGCACGATCCAGGACGTGGACGGCTACCAATCCGCCGAACTCGATCCGCCTACCGGCTACGCCGGCCAAAGCGGCGGCCTGCATCTGATCTCCGATTTCCAGAACGACGACCAGGGGCGCGTCACCCGCTCGCTCGGCCCGGCGCATCTATCCACTATCCACTGCCCACTATCCACTATTTCCGTGCGCACCGCCGTCTGGACCGTCTACGACGACGAGAACCATGAAATCCGCTCCGCGCGAGGCTACGCGCGGGAGAGCCGGCCCGGATCGGACGATTGGGACGTATTTGAACTGATCAACCCGGTCAACATCGTCAAGCAGGACGCGGCCGGACGGACGGTGGAGAGCATCTCGGCCGTCTGGCCGGGCACGGTGGATCAGTTCCTCGCGGCCGAACCGGACGACTTCCCGCAAACCACATATTCCGTCTGGACGACGAACACGTACAACGACTTCGGCCGGTTGACCTCTACAAAGAAGTATCACAACGTGCCCGGCGCGGGCGAGGGTTTTTCGGGCACGAACTACGCCCAGACCACGTTTGACTACGAAGACGCGATGTGCCGGCAAAACATGCAAAAGACGCCAGGCGGCACCATCACGCGCTACGTCTTCGACTGCCGCGACAACGTCGTGGAAGAATGGATCGGGACCGACGACACCAACGCCACCGACGCCGATCCGACCGGCAACGATCACCAGGACAACAACATGGCGAAGGTGGTCGAGCGCACGTACGACAACTGCGACGTTTGCGCGTGCAGCGGCGGACTCACCGGCGGGCTGCTCTCCACTCTTACCCAGTACGTGAATCACGATGAACCGCCCATCACCCGCGTGACCGATTTTGAATACGACTGGCGCAACCGGCTGGAGTATACGATCCATCCGGCCGACGACGCCGACCGCGTCACGTACGACATGAATTATTACGACAACATCGACCGGATCACGAAGGTCGAGCGATACTGGGACGACGACGAGGACATCGACGATAACGACCCGGAGCCGTGGAGCAACGAATCGACGCCCGGCGACGACCAGATTCTCGCCCGCACAAAAAATTATTACGACGAGTTGAGCCGCGTCTACAAGACCGAGCGTTACGCGGTCGATCCTACCGACTCGACCGCCAATGCCATCGGCAACGCGCTGACGAGCAAGACCTGGTACGACGCCGCCGGAAACGTCATCAAACAAAAACCGGCCGGCTCGGATTCCTTCACCAAAACCGTCCACGACGGACTGAACCGTCCGATCAAGACCTACGTCGGTCTCGACACCGACGAGACCAGCTACGCCGACGCCGCCACGGTCGACGGCGACACTATCTTTGAGCAGACCGAAACCACCTACAATCCGGCGAACCAAGTGACGTGGACCGTCACGCGCGGCCGGATGCACGACGCCACCGGGACGGGCGAACTTTCCTCGCCCGACGGTTTCGAGCCGCGGGCACGCGCGGCCTACTCGGGCGTGTGGTACGATCCGCTCGGCCAGCAGATTGCCGCAGCCGATTTCGGCACGGTCGCGCCGGCCGAGGGCCGGCCGGAAGAGCCGCCCGCGCGGAGCGACGACGTTTTGGTCTCTTCGGTCGAATACGACTCGGCCGGCATGGCTTATCGGACCGTCGACGCCCGGGGCCGCGAGGACCGTCAAGAGTTCGACGCCGCCGGCAGGGTCGTTCGGACCGTGGCGAACTATAGTTCCGGCTCGTCGGCCGACGACAAGAACGTCACCGTCGAGTTCACTTACGCCCCCGACGGCGGAGAGGCCACGCAGACGGCGAAAAATTCCACTACCGGCGACCAGGTGACGCAGTACGCCTACGGTACGACGTTGGCCGACAGCGAAATCGCCGACACCCGGCTGCTGAGGGGGATTGTTTACCCAGATTCCCAAAATACCTTCACAATGGCCGGCGGCGCGCCTACTTTTTCGGGAACTTACAACCGAGTCGAGTTTACGTATAATTGTCAAGGCGAGCAGGTGACGAAGAAAGATCAGAACGAAACCGTTCATACTTTCGAATACGACTTGCTCGGCCGTCAAACATCGGATAAGATTACGGCGGTCGATGGCGACATCTTCCAAGGCATCTTGCGTATCGAACGCGGCTACGAGGTTCGCGGCATGGTCGAACAAGTGACCAGTTACGACGTGGCAACCGGCGGTTACTCCGTCAACGATGTCAAGTTTACGTACGACGACTTCGGCCTGCTGAAAACCGACCAACAGGAGCATTTGGGCGATGTCGGCGCCGGCTCGCTTTCCGTCCAATACGCTCGCGCCAACGGCGCTGACAACCACGCCCGGCTCAACACCGTCACCTATCCCAACGGCCGCGTTCTGCATCACGAATACAGCAACGGCAACGACAGCGACCTGAGCCGCGTCAGCTACTTGTCCGAAACCAACGGCAGCGGCACGCGCTACGCCGCGTACACTTATCTCGGGGCCGGCCGGATCGTGCGCGTGGATTGCAACAAG
>JAUWPQ010000073.1 GCA_030611515.1 Planctomycetota bacterium
AAAACGGGAAAATCAACATGTACCCAAAGTGGGTGGGTGGCTCTGCGGCCGTGCGAAACCTTTGGAATGGGTTTCGCGGGCCGCTAATCCCTCCATCTAAGAATTCGTAATCCGTGGTCTAGACGAATGGGGCCACCTTAAATAATCGCTCGCATTCCTGAAAAAGGGAAACACCAGACGCCTTGATGTAACCCATCCTGCATAAGCTCGAAACCTCTTGAATAACTTCTTCCATTTCTGATGGCCCGGCCGCAGCTAATATTCTCTCCCGCCATTGATCCTCAGTGCCGGATGGATACAACGCCAATACCTGAATGTTGCGAAGGACTGCACTGTTTGGCTGCTGGCTCAGGAGCTCCTTGAGGTAGCTCGTACAGCCGCCTTCAACAACAATGAATCTTTCTCTTTTGAACCGCTCAATGTTGCTTACGAGCCACTTAACGTATTTGTCCGGACCAAACTTAATAAACGGATCATGGATTTGATAACCACACGTCCGAAGCCCACGAAGGGCAGAGCGATCCAACCCCACTCCCCTTTCCAAGTGCTTGTACATCTGAAGTTGGTCCATTGGTAGCAGCAAGGCGTCGACACGCCTGGCAAATCGAGTTGCGAGACGCGTCTTGCCCGACAGTGTAGGACCAGTCAAGACGATGATACGAGTCATATGAGCTAGGTAGTTTGTTTTACGAACTGCACCCCTCCCGAGACCGCCCGACCGCCCACGATTTGATACCAGTTACCCTTCATCCTGAGCCTGCCATCCTCCGAATTCCGGAGAAGGAGTGCCGAACAAATACAGTCTGCAGTGATCGGTGTTCCCCCATCATCAAATGTATTGACACGGTACAATACGCGAATGAGATCGCGCTCGGTTTCAAAGAAACAAAAGTCCGAACGAGCCTCGGCAAATCTATTACCATCTTCACCACTCAAGATGCCCGCCATTGTAAGTTGCCCGTTACGGATGGTTATGGAGAATTCCCCAGTACTGGTCTTGCCAGATTGGATTGTCTCTGACTCAAATGTCCACTGGCCAAGGATGTCCGTTGCTACTCCAGAACGCAGTCCAAAATTGACTAACGCAAGATCAGCGTACTGCTTTCCGTAGTACACCATGACAAAATATGCGGCAATCGGTCCTGCAGCAACGATACCCTTCGAGATGCCTTCCCAATTGAAATAGTTCTGTTCGCCGAAGAACCAGTAGAGTAGAACCACCGGAACCAACGGGATAAGCACGAAAAACGCGTACACACCAATTACACGTGATAGCATGTTCGGACCCCCATGTAATGAAGGACGCTCTTCCGTCAGCGATTGACGCTACGCATCACCGGACCGGTCGTGATGACCTGCAATACGAAACCGGCCCGTCCGCCAAAGTCCACAAGCTCATCTATCCCCAATTGAAGACATGGACACGAAGTAGTATTGGTATCGCAGCCCAACAGTTCCTAGAAAGCCCCTCTACCATCCCCTCAATTTAGCGGGCAGGTGGCAGGTGTCAAGATACCTTCCTATTCCGACATATACCCCATCATGTCGCCCTTCGGCTGACTCTCCCATCACGGGAGTCCGAAATTGCGGTCTCTGAATTCAAGACGCCGAGAACCCGTCAGGAATGAGGTCTTGGGTTCAAAGGACAGCTTGGCAACCTGTCCTATAATCTTATTGAGTCGTAACGCACCACCCGACGTTTAACCCGGAGCCATCGGCGACGGGACGCCTCCCCCTGCTACGCCGTCGCCGATGGCTCCGGGTTAAACGAGGACGCTGCCCCACCGGCGACAGATTACTGGGCCGTGATGCCCATCGGCGGGAAACAGAAGACGGGGATCAAGATCGCCAGCCAGCCGATCGCCATCCGCAGCCAGCCCATCTTGCAGCGGTCGTCGGCCGTGGGCGGATGGTCGACGCCCAACAGAATCACCAGCACCAACAGGATTACCCATCCGTATAGCTCGTTGTAGAGGACGAACAGGATCGCCCCGATCAACAGCCAACGGGCCAGCAAATGGGCGCGGCGGCGGCCCAACAGGGCATAGGCCACGTGCCCGCCGTCGAACTGGCTGATCGGCAGCATGTTCAGCCCCGTCACGAACATCCCCACCCAGCCGGCCATCAAATAGGGATTGAACTGACCGAGATAGAATCTGCTCGGATCGGCGAAGTCGGGCCGGAGCCAAGCGATCATGTATTGCAGCAGCAATGGATTATGAAAGCATATCTCGCCGGGCATGGGCGGGGCGGACTTAAGCATCCGGATGCCGATCCAGGCGATCGGCAGCGTCACGGCCAGACCGGCCAGCGGCCCGGCCACGCCGAGGTCGAACATCTCGCGGCGGTTCGCCCGCGAGCCTTCCATGCCGATCACCGCCCCAAGCGTGCCGAAGGGTATCACCGGCACGGGAATGAAGTAGGGCAAGCTGGCGGGGATCCGGTGTCGCAGGGCCATCAGGAAGTGGCCCATCTCGTGCGTCAACAGCACCGCCAACACGACTACCATGTAGAGCAGCCCCTGCCGCCAATCGATAACCTCCCACGCCCCGCGGAACAGGGCGTCCAGATGAACGATTGGCTTCCAATCGACCGCGCCGACCCAAAACGTCGATGCACAGGCAGCCAGAAACAGCAACGCCGGCAAAGCAACACGGCGGTCCTCGTCGGGCTGGGGGCGATCTTCGGTCGGCAGGGCGTCGGCGGACATCTATATTAAGATAGCACGTTTCGATCCGAACATAAAGCCGCCGTTGTAAAAACGACCATTGTCCGATACATTTTAACAAAATACATTGGGGGAAGCCTCTTGTTTAGCCCCGGTGTCCACGCCGGGAGCGCTGCGCGGCGACGGAAAGGCCGTTTGTTCCCGGCGTGGACGCCGGGGCTAAACGGATTATTTCCTGACCCCTGACCCCCGACTCCTCCGCCATGACCGAACCATACTTTCAATCGTTGTTCGCCGAACGGATCGGCGGGGCCAATTACGGCAAAGAGGGCGCGATCTACAAGTTCGAGAAGATCAAGCGGGCCAAAAGGAAGGCCCTGGCCGAGCATCCAGAGCGGAAGCTGCTCGACTTCGGCATCGGCGAGAACGACGAAATGGCCGACCCGGCTATCCGCCGCGTTATGGCCGATGAGATCAATAAGCCGGAGAATCGGGGCTACGCCGACAACGGCATCCCGGCCTTCAAGGAGGCGGTCGCCAGGCTGATGGACCGCGAGTTCGGCGTCCGGCTCGATCCAGCCACCGAGATCAATCATTGCATCGGCTCGAAGACGGCGTTGGCAATGTTGCCGGCCATGCTGATAAACCCCGGCGACGTTGCCTTGATGACCGTCCCCGGCTACCCGGTCGCCGGTACGCACACAAGATACTACGGCGGCGAGGTGCATCGTCTGCCGCTGTTGGCCGAGAACGATTTCTTCCCCGACCTAGATTCGATCCCCGCCGACGTCCGTCGCCGGGCGAAACTGCTGGTCATCAACTATCCGAACAGTCCGACGGGCAAAACGGCCACGCGGGAGTTTTACGAGCGAGTGGTCGAGTTCGCCCTGGCCAACCGAGTGGTGGTCGTCCAGGACGCCGCGCACGTGATGTTCAGCTACGACCGCGCGCCGTTGAGTTTCCTGCAAACGCCCGGCGCTCGCGAGGTGGGCGTCGAGGTCCATTCGCTCTCGAAGGGCTGGAACATGATCGGTTGGCGAATCGGTTGGGTATGCGGCCACGAGCGGCTCGTTCACGCGCTGGCCGACGTGAAGGACAATTGCGACTCGGGCCAGTTCATCGCCATCCAGAAGGCGGCCGTCGCGGCGCTCGACGATCCGGAGATCCCCCGTCGTACCCGTGAAAAATACCGGCGGCGATTAGAAAAACTCGTCGCCGCCCTCGGCCGGTGTGGATTCGACTGCCGGATGCCGGGCGGGACATATTTCCTCTACACCCGCAGCCCGCGGGCCATCGCCGACGGAACCAGTTTCACCACGGCCGAGGAGTGCAGCCAATATCTGATCGCCGAGCACTCGATTTGCACCGTCCCCTGGGACGACGCCGGGGCGTATCTACGGTTCTCGGTCACCTACGAGGCCGACGACGAGACGGCCGAGGACGCACTAATGGCGGAGACAGAACAACGTTTGCGGCGGATCGGACCGAGAAAATGATGAATGATGAACAACAGCCACCCTAATTCATAATTCATCATTCCCCTTCCTCCCGTTTCCCCCGACGGACTGAACCCGCCGCAGTTCCGCTTCGAGCTTGGCGCGTTCCACCAGACAATCGTGGCGCAGGCGTCCGTAGTAATGCTTGGTGGCCCAGATGTCCACCAGCGCCAGCAGGCTGGCCCAGCAAGCGAGCAGCATGGTAGCCAGCCAAAACACGGCGGCGAACCAGCCCGAGCGGATCCACCAGTTGGTCGCCGCGTAGCCGACCGAAAGCGCAACAGCCAGCATGGCGAGCATGACGCTAGTCTGCATTCGCCGGCGGAACTGCCGACGGCGGTAGTCGAACTCCTTGGCGTCGAGTTCCTTTTCCCGCGACGACTTCCAAGCCCGCAGATGCGAGGATATCATCCACGCCGCCGCGAGCAGAAGCACAAACGAAACGGCGAGGACTATGTGGAAATCCATACTTGCTTAGCAGCCGCCGGTACGGCGGCTTGTTGAGGATTACGGGCCGCCGTGCCGGCGGCCGCTAAACAAATGTCGCGTTGTCGAAAAAAATCTTCTCACTTCACCGTCTTCAACCATTCCCGGATCACCCAGCCGACTTTGGCCAGACTCAGCGGGGAGCATTTATCCGGCGTGTCGCTCTGCGTATGCCAAGGCGGGTAGTCGAAATCGACCACGACGATGCAGGGTATGCGGCCGATCTCGTGCAACATTACGTGGTCGTCGAGGAAATCGACCTCGCGCATCGGTCTGGCGACGAACTCTCGCACTCCGAGCCGCGCGGCGATGCCCCAAATCTGCGCGACCAGCGGTCTGGTGTCGCGCCACCAGAGGCAGTTCCGCTCCTGGGGAATCCGCAGGTCGGCGTCGCCGATCATGTCCAGCAGCACGCCCCAGCGGTAGCGGTATTTGGGCCGCCTTTGCGCCTGTTGCTTGACGTACTGCCGGGCAAAATACTCCGAACCCAGGAACATTCGATCGCCGTTGCGGAAGATGTATTCCTCGCCGTCGAGCAACACGAAATCGACGCCGTAGTTGCACTTTAACTCGAGTATTTCGTGGGCCAACTCCATCAGCAAGGCCACTCCGCTGGCGTTGTCGTTGGCGCCGACGAACGTGCCGCGCGGGTTGTGCCGATCCAGCATCGGAAAGGGGAGCGTGTCGTAATGGGCGCAGAGCAAGATGCGGTTCGTGCTCCGCGGATGCCAGCGGACGATGATGTTCGCCATCGGCACCCACGCGCCGTTGCGCGGATCGCGGACGTGAAACCGCTGGAACTCGACTTGCCCGCCCAGCTTCTGGAAATGCTCGGCCAACATCTTCTGTTGCCGCGTCATGCCGGGTGAACCGCTCGGACGGGGACCGATCGCGCAAAGCTGCTTGAGATACTGATACGCCCGGGCACCGTTGAAGGGGATGTCTTGTAGTGTGAGCCGGGGGCCTGCCGCGACAGCCTCGCCGTTGGGACCGCGGTCCAAAAACAGTGCCCAGGCGGCCGCCAACCCTCCGACCGCCACGACCGCCGTCAACAGAAATGTTCGTCGAAATCCCATGCAATAATAGACCGTAACATTGGTTTGCTGGTTTTCAAGCACTCAATCCCCCGATGCCCTCGCAATTGTACTGAGTTGCCGCTCTTTTCGGCAGCGGGGGAGTCGATTTTTTCGTCTTGCCCCGAATCCCCAAAATCGGCTATCCTACCGCGACGATCTGGTGGACGCGCCGGGGCGTCCTTCTACCGCCGGAAGAAAAAACTCCGGCAAATGGTTGATTTCCGAGTTTGCCGAAGGGAAACGAGCAAATGATCGACGTTCGAGAGATTATCGCCCTGCACAAAACGACCGTGGCCGTGTGGCACGAGCGGGCAATCGACAACCCTTGCGAGGGGTTGCTGCGGCTGGTCTGTTTCCAGCACCAACAGAACTTTCGACTCTGGCACCAGGAGGACATCGCCCGAAGCCCGGACGTCGGCGACGTGGAAGTGGCCGGCGTGAAACGGTCGATCGACAAGCTGAACCAGCAACGGAACGACTTGATCGAGCGGTTGGACGATTTCTTGATCGCCGATTTGTCGGCCGCTGGAGTTCGGCCCGGGGCCGACGCCCGGCTGAACACCGAAACGCCCGGCAGCACGATCGACCGGCTTTCGATCCTCTCCTTGCGGCTGTACCACATGGAGGAGCAGGCCCGACGCAACGACGCCCCGGAGAGCCACGTCGCCAAGGCGAAGGCTCGACTCCAGGTTCTCGGCGAGCAACACCGCGATCTCTCGAATTCGCTGGCCGAACTGATCGACGATCTGTTTGCCGGCCGTAAGCGGCTGAAGGTTTATCGCCAGTTCAAGATGTACAACGACCCGACGATGAATCCGTATCTTTACGCCGCCAAGCGCCCGGCCGCATAGGGAATGATGAAGCAAGAATGATGAATGATGAATTCCTTATTCATCATTCATCATTCTACATTTCCTACGGCAGCGGAATGTCCTTCAACTCGTAGTCGAAGCCGCGGACAATGATCGAGCCGGGCGTCTTGTAGACAAAATTGTACCGGTCGATCGGCCCCTCCACGGTGAACAAGAAAGCCACGCCCACCTCGTTCTCGCCCTGAGCGGTGGTCTCGTAGCCGTCCGGGGCAACCGGCTTGCCGTCGGGGCCTTCGAGAAACGCCGCGTTGTCGAATATCCAGGTGCGGTGCGATTCCAGCGCGTCACCGGCGTCGTCGAACCGGACGCGGATGCGCGCTTCCCAAGTTTCGGCAGCCGTGTTCGGGGCGCGACCAACGGCCGCGGCTTTATGGGTGGTTTTGCGCACCTGTTCCAAGGTGACGGTCACGCCGGCGATCCGATGTTTATCGTTCTTCGCAGCGGACAGGTTGCGGAAACGGAATGTCTCAATCCGGCCGGGGAGCGTGGCAATCAGCTTGCCCTTGAGAGAGGCGATTTGCCGAACATCGTCCGACGGCGGGGCAAACGCCAGATTCAGCTTCATGGCCGACGCCGCGCCGCTCGGCGAGGTCTCCAGTTGGGCCCGAGGGTCGGCGACCGGCAGCGGACGGCCCCGTCGATCGACCGCCGTCACGTCGGCCATTCGCTGTAGGAGGATTATCGGCCGCAACCTCGGCTCCCAAGCGGTCTCGACCGTCACAATCAATGAGCGGCCGTCTTGTTCCAGCAGATCGCGTCGGGCGACGATGCCGGTGGCCTCGAAGCGGAACGGGCCGCTGTAACATGCCCGACCGAATCGCGCGGTATGCTTCCCGCCCATCTTGGAAACCACGCCGATCGCCCGCCGCTCGGCGAACGGATAAACGGTCAGCCCGGCCTGATCCAACACCCGATCCAGCGCCGGCCAGAAGGGCGTCCGCTCGAAGTCGATTTTCAATTTTGTGTCGGGCGTCGGCTGACCGAACTTTCGGCGGTAATCGACGATCGCGTTGCCCGATTGTTGCTCGAACGCCGCAAGCACTACGGATAGCGGCATGGACCGGGCGGCGAGCGTGATCGTCGAAGCATCGGCAGCCGCGTCGGACGCCAACTGCTGGAGTTTCCGCCGGACCCGCGCCAAACGCTGACGCACCTCGGCCGGCATGCGGTCGGTCTCCTCGGGCAACAGATCGAGCACGGCCGGGCCACGCTGGAGCAATGCCGCCTCGGCGGCGTCGCGGCGCTCCAATTGCGGCGAGTCGAGCTGCCGGACCAGCCGACGGACCTCGGCCCGCAACTGTTCGGTGGCCGGTCGATCGGCCTGCACGCCCAGCAGCGAAACAAGCAACAAAACGCCGTGGATCATTCGACGCACCCCCTTTCATGCCCATTGTACTATTTTCCATTGGTTGAGGCGACTGTATAAAGCGTCGGGCATACTGGTCAACCAAGCGTCGAATGGCTATAAAGAAGCATTGTCGGCAGAATCGTTTAACCAGGAGCCAACGGCGACGGGGGGCGGCAATGGCGGGGGTAGACATCCCCGTCGCCGTTGGCTCCGGGTTAAACGATTGAATCCCATCCCAGAGCACGAATACACCGCACTTGGCCAATATCCATGCCATGAATCAATCAGCCATCAGCGTGGCCCCGCGACAGGACGACCCGCCCTATCGACCGGGTGAGCCGGCAGCGTTGTTCATCCCCTGTTACATCGACCAGTTTTATCCGAGCATCGCACGGGCCACGGCCCGGCTGCTGAAACGATACGGCGTGCCGGTCGTTTATCCGACGGCGCAGACCTGTTGCGGCCAGCCGGCCTTCAACTCGGGCTATTGGGAAGAATCGCGGCGGGTAATCCGCCATTTCTGCGACGTCTTCGAGCCGCACCGCTGGATCGTCTGCCCCTCCGGCTCCTGCACGGCGATGTGCCGCGTCTTCTTCGAGCAGGCGGACCCCGATCCGCGCATCGTCGGCATCGGCCGGCGAGTGTTCGAGTTGACCGAGTTCCTGCACGACATCCTCGGAGTGACCGACACCGGCGCGACGTTCCCGCACAAAGCGACCCTGCACATCGGCTGCCACGGCCGACGCGAGTTGGGCATGGCCGGGCCGCCGCAAAAATTGTTTGAAAGCGTCCGAGGCATGACGTATTGCCCCCTGCCGGACATGGAAGAGTGTTGCGGATTCGGCGGAACCTTCAGCGTGAAGATGCCGGGCACGTCCCTGGCGATGGGCGAGACGAAAGTGCAAAACATCGTCCGCAGCGGCGCGGACGTGGTCGTCAGCAACGACGTCAGTTGCCTGATGCACATCGGCGGAATACTCCGCCGCAAACCGGAAACCAAACACATCCGCACCATGCACATCGCCGAGGTACTGGTGGCAGGGTGGGAAGAAAGGGAATGACGAATGTCGAAATTCAAATGTCGAATGAATGACGAAATCCAAATGTCTAAAATCGAAACAACGCAGCTTCGACATTTGAATTTCGTCATTCGTCATTCATTCGACATTTGAATTTCGTCATTCGACATTTTTCATGCCCATGCTCAACTTCACATACCACAATCCCGTCAAAATCGTTTTCGGGCGCGGTTCGATTGCCCAATTGCCGCGGCTGGTCCCCGCCGACGCCAAAATCTTGATGATCTACGGCGGCGGCTCGATCAAACGCAACGGCGTCTACGATCAGGTTATCGCCTCGCTGAAACGCAATCCGCCGGCCGAGTTCAACGGCATCGAGCCGAACCCCCGCTACGAAACCTGCCTGAAGGCCGTCGAGCAGGTCAAGGCGGAAGGATTCGACTTCCTGCTGGGCGTCGGTGGCGGATCGTCGCTCGACGCCGCGAAGTTCATCGCCGCCGCTTCGGTCTACAAGGGCAAGAACCCCTGGGACATGATGACCAATTGGGCACGCGTGCCGGCCGATTCGCTGCCGGTCGGATGCGTGCTGACCCTGCCGGCGACCGGCTCGGAAATGAACGGCGGGGCGGTCGTCAACCGCGAAGAGACCAAGGAAAAGCTGTTCTTCAATTCGCCGCACAGCTTCCCCCGGTTCTCGATCCTCGATCCCGAGGCGACCTACACGCTGCCCTCCCGGCAGACGGCCAACGGCGTGGTCGACGCCTTCATCCACACCACCGAGCAGTATCTGACCTTTCCGGCCGACGCCCCGTTGCAAGACCGGCAGGCCGAGGCCATACTGCTGACGCTCATCGAGGAAGGGCCGAAGGCACTGGCCGAGCCGCGGAACTACGACGTGCGGGCGAACCTGATGTGGTGCGCCACGCAGGCGTTGAACGGCCTGATCGGCTGCGGTGTGCCGCAAGATTGGGCCACTCACGCCCTGGGGCACGAGCTTACGGCCCTGTACGGCATCGACCACGCCCAATCGCTGGCCGTCGTGCTGCCCGGCATGTTGCGCCACCAGCGCGAGCGCAAGCGGGCGAAACTGCTCCAATACGCCGAGCGCGTCTGGGGCATAGTAGCAGGCACACTCCGTGTGCCGCAGCCGGGGCCGGAGGAAGAAGACGCCCGCATCGCTCAAGCCATCGAACGAACCGAGGAATTTTTCCGTTCCCTCGGCGTCGGCACTCGGCTATCCGACTACGACATCCCCGCCGAAGCCGTCGAGTTGGTCGCCTCGCGGCTGGAGAAGCGGGGAGTGAAGTTGGGTGAACATGGCGATTTAGAAAAGAAGAGCATCGTGGAAATACTGGCCTTGCGTGTATAATAGTGTACATGCATGTTTCTTCCAAATAGGTGCGAGTTTTTGCCGGACGAAAAAAAATGATTCCGAAAATTATCCACAGTCGCTCACAACTTCTTTGCCACCTAAATGAATATGATGAAGGTGCTCGTTCGCTCTTTGTTTCGGCCGACACCTATCCTGAAATATTCAACTTGCTTTGTTCAGACATCACCAAGAAGTCGCCTAAAGGGTGGAAGAAGTCTTCGGGCGGCAAGATGTGCTATCTATGGTTTCCGCCGGATGCACTGGACAATGATGACCTTGCGGATATCAACGACTGGAAGGAACATTTCAAACAGTATGTTTTGATTGGCCTAAACGATAATATTTCAGATTATTTCAAGGATGAACTCGATTTCTGCATGGCTCTGGATTTTACCTTCTTAGATACACAAGCAGAAAAACGCACGTTTCTTGGTGGAGCGGTATATCAGTTAAAGTATAAACAATCCTTGCCTGGTATGATCGTTCTACAAGCGGCGCTACAGGAAGCTGTTAACTACCTGCCTTTGCCCGCCGAAACCCGTACCACACTTGTCTTAACAAACGTGCCGTGCGATCCGAGTGCATGCAATGTTTCGTGCAAACTCGCTTCGGAAATTGCAAACAAAAACAACCTTGCTTACATCCGGGCCGACCTCCTCTGCGACAAGAACGCTTTGAAGGGAAGTTCCTTGGATCAAAAGATTCCCGAATGGAAAGAACTCTACGAGTGCCCAGACTGTATTGTACTTCACGGCAACGTGAGGGGGAAAACTGTTTTGATCATTGACGACCTGTACCAATCAGGGGCAACAATGTGGTGTTACGCGAAGTATCTTAAAAAATGTGGGGCGAAGCATGTTCTTGGTTTACCATGTGTAAAGACCTTGCGGGATACCGACAATCAATGATTGATTCTGCACTTCTTCAGTTCGTGGTCGCTCAAGGCGCGGGGGATGCAACAATCCGCCGCCTCGCTGATTTTGCCGCACGGGAAGGAATATCGCCGGATTGCGTTACGGGAATGCAACCATCGGAAATTGCATCGGCACTTGGAATATCCGACAAAGTGGCAATCAACATTCTTGCTTCACGTGAAGCCTCTTGCAGACTTGCAGACGAATTGCGATCGCAAGACATCGATCTTGTCTGGCTGTTTGATCCTCGATACCCGGAAAAATTGCGGAGCAGCCTGGGCAAGGAAGCGCCTCCAATCTTGTTTGTAAAGGGAAATCTGGAACTTTTCACACAACCGGCCGTAGGGTTCTGTGGGTCAAGAAAAGCATCTAAAAAAGGGCTTTGGGTGACCGAACAATCCGCACGCATTCTTACCGAAGAACAAGTTTGCGTGATCAGCGGATACGCCAGCGGCGTCGACGAAACCGCCCATCGTTCCGCCATGTCCTCAGGCGGAACAACGATTATGGTTTTAGTGGATGGTATTCTGCGTTTTCACGCGAGAAGAGCTTTTAGGGATATGATGACACCCAGGAATTCCCTGGTTGTATCACAGTATCCACCGAATCTGGCCTGGATCGGCCGAAATGCCATGAAAAGAAACAAAACCATCGCTGGCTTATCCGATGCCGTGATTTTAGTCGAGTCGGGAGCAAGTGGCGGCACTTATGCGGCCGGTATGGAAACCCTTAGGCAAAATTGTCCTCTATTTGTGGTCGATTTTGCACACCCAGGGCCTTCTGCCGAGGCAAATCCTTTCTTCATCGAAAGAGGGGGTATCCCAATTCGTGGCAACGGCAATCAACAACCAAACCTTGGCAAAGTGCTCGATGTTATACGCAATCCACTGCAAAGACATTCCTGCTGCGCATCGCTGCTGTTTTAGAATAATGTTGCCCGGAGATATGCACTCCGCAAGATTGAAACAAGATGAATCTCATACTGATCGGTTATTTTCCAAAGATCGTTGCGCGGCGGCCGGAATGGCTCAAGGACGCGCCAGTGGTCGAGGAAATCTACAGCGTTAGCGATTGCGTTTCGGAATCGCCGCCCGACTGGATCGACAAGTGGAAGCACAATGAAATGTGGGTCTATGATACGCCCGAACTTGCTTGGTCAGTCGTTTCCGAGAAGGAACGGCATCGCTACACACTTTTTGCATACCGCATTCTCCCCCGATTGTTCGGTGAGACAGAAGAGGCCGCGTGGGAGATTCCAAGCCTTAACGTCAGTGCATTACCGAAAGGATTTAGAAGCGTTGGTTTCGATGCCGTGAACAGGAGTTGCGGCAGTACTTTCGAGTGTTCACCATTGTCATGCAATCACATGGCGGTGAATTATCCCGTAAACAAGTATTGCCTCGTCGAGAACCTTGAAACGGCAATCGCGATGGCCCGAGACTTCACCGTGAAAGAATGTGAGCCAGGGCCTTATTGTGTCGTCGAAGTATTTAGACAGGAGCGTAACGAACACGCTTAGTGATTACTCTAGGAAAATGCTGGAGTGCAAGCACACAATCTACGGATTCTACGGTAACAAAGAATGTACACTCAACCCATCCATCTCGACGGCGCGGAATTCCTCACGGAAAAGACCAAGGGCCTTGCCGAGCCGGCGGCCCCCGGGTCGCTGGGGGTGAACGCCGAGCGGTCGAGTAAATCGAACCGAGCGGTCACCGACTCGGTCCCCTATTTCCAAGACTGGCGCGAAGCGGCCCATCAGGTCAAACGATACGCCATCGCCAATCTCGACAAGCTGCTGGTCGAGTTCGAGCGGAACATCTCCGCCCGCGGGGCGGTGGTGCTGTGGGCCAAGGACGCCGCCGAGGCCAACGAGCACGTGCTGCGCATCGCCCGAGAGCACAACGTAAAAAGCGTGGTCAAGGCGAAGTCGATGGTCACAGAGGAGATGGAACTGAACCGCGTACTGGAGACCGCGGGCATCCGCGCGGTCGAGACCGATCTAGGCGAGTACATCGTCCAGTTGGCCGGTCAACGGCCGGTCCACATCGTCACCCCGGCCATTCACATGTCGGCCGCCGACGTGGGACGGCTGTTCGCCGAAAAGCTCGGCGAGCCGATGACCGAGGAACACACCAAGCTGGCCGACATCGCCCGGCGGCATCTGCGGGAAGAATATCTGCAAGCCGACATGGGCGTCTCGGGCTGCAACTTCGCCGTCGCCCGGACTGGAACGGCCGTTGTGATCGAGAACGAGGGTAACGCCGGCCTGAGCACCGCTACCCCGCCGGTCCACGTCGCGGTGGTGGGTATCGAGAAGATGTTGCCGCGGCTGGAAGACCTGCCGCTGTTTCTCAACCTGCTGCCACGCAGCGGCACCGGGCAGAAGCTGACCAGCTACACGCATCTGATCCACGGCCCCGCGCCGGGCCGCAAGCTGTACGTCATAATTATTGACAACGGGCGTAGCAACGTGTTGTGCGACCCGGCCGCCCGCGCGGCGTTGTATTGCATCCGTTGCGGGGCGTGCATCAACAATTGCCCGGTCTATCGCCACGTCGGCGGCTGGGCATACGGCTGGGTCTATCCCGGGCCGATCGGCTCGATCCTCACCCCGCACCTGCTCGGCATGAAGCAGGCGGGCGAACTGCCGTTCGCCTCGTCGTTGTGCGGGGCGTGCAGCGAGGTCTGCCCGGTGAAGATCGACATTCCGCACCAACTCGTCCACCTCCGTCATCGGGCCGTCAATGAGCCATCGCCGATGCGATCGTGGACCGAACGGCTGACTTGGTCCGTCTGGGCGTGGATGATGGCCGGCCCAATGCGATACCGGCTGACGATGACCGGCCTGCGGATTGGAGTGCGTTTGTCGCGGTTCCTCCCTTGGCATCCGGGCAAGCTGGGCGCCTGGACCCGCGGCCGCGAGCTACCCGAGGTTCCCGGCCCCGATTTCCGTCATTGGTGGAAACGAAACAAAAACAAGTACGAACCATGAGCAGTCGCGACACGATTTTGCAGCGTTTGCGCGGTGAATTGTCGAAATCTCCGCCGGTCTCCGCGCCGGAGGCGGTCGAGGTCTGGCCGTGCGAAAATCCCACGCCGGCGGAAATGGCCGAGCGATTCGCCAAGGAACTGACCGAAGTCCACGGCGAGGTGATTCGCTGCGCGTCGATCGAGGACGCCCGGCGGCGACTGGCCGAGTTGGCCGCACAAGCCGAATGGACCGCGTTGGGTGCAATGGACCGGCCGATGGTCCGCGATGCGGCGGCCGATCTGTCGCCGGATATGGTCCAGTGGGCCACGTCCGATTGGCAGACGCGACATATTGCCGGATTCTCGGCGAGCGTGATCGAGGCGGATTGCCTGCTGGCCGACACCGGTTCTTGTCTGATTTCGTGTCCCACGGCCGAGGACCGGCTGCTTTGCTACTTGCCGCCGGCGTGCGTGGTAATCGCGCGGGTGGACCAGTTGACCGAACATCTACCGGCGGCGTGGCCGTCGCTCGCCGCCCGGGCGGCCGATCCGACCCTCAGCGGCGAATTTCTAATCGTCACCGGCCCAAGCCGCACGGCCGACATCGAGAAGATTCTGATCCTCGGCGCCCACGGGCCGAAACGGCTGGCAGTGATTCTGGTGGGGTAGCAGCAATACCCACCGCCATAACACGCCCACCCCACCCACCCGAAGTACGCTGCATTTTTTTCTTGGAATTTCGGCGGGCCTGCGCCATAAGAGATAGTAGGGGATCCTCTTCTACGCTTCGGCTTCTATTCCGGCCCGAGGGGGTGTTCGGTGAGCGGCGTGGCCTCAAATCGCAACGACAAGATAGTGGAGTTGCTGACCGGCGCTCAGCAACTGCTTACCCGCTACATCCGTACCTTGGTCCCCAACCGGGCGGACGCCGAGGAAGTGCTCCAAGAGACCAACCTCTTTATCTGGCGCAACGCAGACCAGTATGAACTGGGCACGAACTTCACGGCCTGGGTCTGCCGCATCGCTCACTACCAAGTACTTTCCCATCGCAAGCGGCAAGTGCGCAGCCGGCTCCACTTCAGCGATGCGCTGGTCGAACAATTGGCCCCGCACGCCGCCGAGAACGCGGCCGAGCAAAACGACGAGGTCGAGGACTTCGAGTCGTGCGTGGAAAAACTCTCCGAGCGAGACCGGGCACTGATCGACCTGCGGTACGAGCCGGGCGCGACGGTGCAAAGCGTCGCCGACGAAGTAGGCCGCTCGACCAAATCGGTCTATTACGCCCTGGGACGAATCCGCACGTGGCTGCTGGAATGTATGCAACGAGCCCTTTCCGAAAGAAGGAGAGGGTGATGCAGTCCAATGTAAAATTCGCCGAACTAAACGACTTGCTCTCGCGACTCTGCGACGGCGAGATGGATCGGCCGGACTGGGACCGGCTGGAGACGCTGCTGTTGGACGATCCGACGTCCCAGGATTACTATCGGCGGTTCGTCGTCCTGGACGTCGACCTGGCCTGGCGCGCCGGCGGCTGTTCGGCGGACTTGCAGTTCGGGCCGACTGCGCATGAGACGGAAAATGAGGATCGAGGGGCGGGAGACCAGCGACGAGGGATGGCCGGTTCACCGGCCATTGATCTTCCCGTTGGTGCGGCGGTTGAACCGCCGTCAGGCCAATGGCTCCGAACCCCGAACCCCGAACCCCCATTCCCCACACTATCCACTACCAACTATCCACCACCCGCTACTCCTTTCGTCGGCAGTTGGGCGTTCTCCTGCATGGTCTCCGCGGTAATCATGGGCGTGATGTTGCTGGTGTTTTGGGCCATGAAAGTCACCCCCCACCAACATATCGCCGAGGCGCCGTCGCAGTCGGTTCCGTCGGACGATAGGCCGGAGATGGTGTTTGTCGGCCGGATCACCGGCATGGTCGATGTGAAATGGTCGGACGATCCCCGCTATCTGCCGCCGCCGAGGTTTGCACACGTCCCCTTGGGCCGCGAGTACAGACTCGACGCTGGTCTGTTGGAAATCACCTACGACTCCGGCGCGAAGGTCATCCTCCAAGGCCCCTGCACGTATAAAGTGGAATCCACCGCTGGCGGCTACCTTGCGCTGGGCAAACTGACCGCGCTGGTGGAGAAGAGGGGCGGAAAAGGTTCAAGGTCCAAGGTTCAAGGTTCAAGGTCCAAGGCCGAGCCTTCATCCTTCATCCTTCATCCTTCATCCCTATTCTCCGTCAGAACTCCCACCGCCATCGTCACCGACCTGGGCACGGAGTTCGGCGTCGAGGTGGACGAAAACGGGGGATGCGAGGTCCATCTGATTCAAGGGAAAGTGCTCGCGAGGCGGATAGGTTCCACTGGCCTGCCAAATGGCGAAGTGGAATTATCGTCCAGCGAAGATGCGGTCCGGTTCGATCCCGATCAGGCAACCCCCGTCTTCATCAGCCCCGCCCCTGAGCGCTTCCTGTCGATGCGGGCGGGCTTGAAGCGAAAGCGGAGATCGCAATGGCCCATCGGCGACAAGACGATGGTGGCCTGGGTCTCGCTGGCAAACCTCACGCAGCAGGGCGTGGGCGTTATCTCGATCGAGAATTATTGGACCAACGGGTTTGACGGAATCGACTTCGCCGAACTGGCGCCGCGGAAATGGATGGCCGCCAGCAACAGCTACCTCCGCACCCAGCGCGACCAATCGCAATATCCGGACGAGACTGCCGGCCCCGAACAATTCGTGCAGATTGCAATTGTCTACGATCAAACCCAGATCACGATTTACCGCGACGGCAAAGTGTATGCCGAATACAAGACCGACAGTCGGCAGACCTTTAGCAATAGCTCGGTCGTGCTGATGGGCAAGCGGTGCATGGAGCGGCCTTGGCGTATCCCGCCGCATTACACGCCGACCTTGGCCGGCAAAATCGAGGAGGCCCGGCTGTACGATGTCGCGCTATCGCCCGAGATGATTGCAGCGTTGAAACCCAACCAGTCTTCGCCGATCGATCCGGTGTGCCAATGGACGTTTGAGGACGGCACGACGCGGGACTCGATGGGGTGCTTCTCACCGGGCGAGTTGCGCGGCGCCGCCCACATCGCCGACGGGAAGCTGATCCTTGACGGCGAGGACAGCTATCTTCTCATACCGTCGAGACTGAAGCAAGACGCCAACTCGTCGGCGGAAGCAGACGCTCCCGGTAAACCAGCCGGCAAGAAAGAAAAGGAAGGGTGAAGTTAAATCCACCGGAGAGAAACCATTCGCTCACGACTTGAGTTCAATACCTGGTGTCGACGCGCCGGCAACCAAAAAACGGAAAATTGTGCCGTGAAATCCAATCCATCACCCACCTTTCGACATTCAAAATGCGGTTTTACGCTCGTGGAGCTTTTGGTCGTCATCACGATCATCGGCATCCTGATTGCGTTGCTGTTGCCGGCGGTGCAGGCGGCTCGCGAGGCGGCCC
>JAUWPQ010000313.1 GCA_030611515.1 Planctomycetota bacterium
AAACATTCGACTGCCGTATCGCTGTAGACAAAGGGATGGCCCACCTTTGGCTGGTTGTTCGCGTGATGCCACTGGTCGATCACATCCTCGCTGAACCAGAACGTAATCGAGCCTCGTTGCACGAGCGACTCGTTGTATTTCCTCCAATTTGTGATTTTGTATGTACCTTTACGTGTTCCAGCCATGTCAAGACTCCTTTCATTCGTGAGTGAAATCCGTTTCTTCCTTGTTTTACGGATTTAACGCACGGATAGTTCGACAAGGCCAATCAGAAATCAGAAATCAGAAATCCACCGCCTTTACATTGGTGGAGCTTTTGGTGGTGATCACGATCATCGGCATCCTGATCGCGCTGTTGCTGCCGGCAGTTCAAGCCGCCCGCGAGGCGGCCCGGCAAGTGCAATGCAAGAACCACTTGAAGCAGATCGGCTTGGCCCTGCACAATTATGCCATGGCGGTGGGGGCGTTTCCGCCGGGGATCATTATGGATAATATTTACAACCGCGACTATATAGCGGAAGCGACCAACGGCCGGCACGGCACAAGCTGGATGCTCCATATCCTCCCTTACCTAGAGCAACAGGCTCTTTATGACCGCTGGGACTTCACGACCAACGTGAGAGGCAATGCGGCGGTGGCCCAGACCGACATTGCCGCCTTTTATTGTCCGAGCCGCCGCAGCGGCGTGCGGTCCGAGGACGTACCGCTGGGGTCCCTGGTCTTCTCAAACTGGACCGCCGGGGGCAACGACTACGGGGGCTGTATCGGCTACGGCAACTGCTTCGCCGATGGGCCGCGCACGCACGCCTTCTTCTCCTGGGACTGGATCGTCCACGGGGGGGGATACTTTACGGATATCGGACGCGAAACGGTGGGAATCTTCTCGCCTTTCGGCTCCGTTGCCTTTAGAGATATCAGCGACGGCACGTCGCACACAATCATGACCGGCGAGGTACAGCGCCTCTACCACGAAACACTCACCCATCGGTTCAGCCATGACGGCTGGGCGTTGGGGGGTGCTGCTACTCTGCTTTGCAACATTAACGGTGTAATCAACTGCGAGCACTTTGAGGTCCCCGGCAGCGATCATCCCGGCGGCGCCCACTTCGGCATGGCCGACGGCTCGGTGTGTTTCATCAGCAACTACATCGATGGCAGCACGCTTTGGCACATGTCGAGCTACGGAGGCGGGGAAATAGTTGACGTCCACGAAGGCGTGACGTGGTAGGGTGGGAAAACTTGGGGTCAGAATGTAGTCCCACCACAAAGATTCGTTCAAGCAAGATGGTGGGATTGCGCTGCGAAAAGTCCCACCCTACCCCTTTTTGTTCTGTAACCAAGGAGAAACCAACTATGTCGCGTTTCAGCAAGTTCACGATCAGGCTAATGTCATTCGGTTTAGTCGTCGGCCTCGCCGGCGCCGTTGGGCAGGCGGAGGAGGCTGCCGTCCGAGACATCGGCTCGCGGCGGGAGCTTTTCGTCGATCACTACCTGATCGACCGGCTGGAGGGTACGCGTCTGGAGCTTTGCAAGCCCAAGCCGGCGGAGGCGGTCCTCAAATGCGATCGCCCATGGGAGGGACTCTCCACCATAGCTGGGCACGTCATCAAGGTTGGGCAGACGTACCGCATGAACTACGGTGCCAGAAACAAAGCCGCTGACGTGTCGCACATCTGCCTCGCCGAGAGCCAAGACGGCATCCACTGGACCAAGCCGAACCTTGGCCTCGTCGAGGTCGCCGGTTCGCGCGAGAACAACGTACTGAGCACCATTCTTCGCAAGAAGGGCGTGCTGGTCGCTTCCGCCCTCTTTCCCGGATTTGGCTTCATCGACACCAGGGCGGGCGTTCCGCCCTCGGAGCGGTACAAGGCCATTACCGTGACTTCCAGTCCGGACGAGAAGTGGAAAAAGGGGCCACACAGGTACATTTGCACCGACCCGTTCAAGCATGTATGGGTGTGGGTATCCGCCGACAGGCTGAAATGGAAGCTTCTCCACGATGAGCCTGTTCTCACGGTCGGACGACTGTACAACTCATTCGACGCGGGGCAGGTGTGCTTTTGGTCCGAGTTGGAACAACTCTACGTCTGCTATACTCGCTACGTCCCGCCGGAAAGATCATTTGGAAAATTTTACCGATTGGTTGTCCGAACCACGTCTCCGGATCTGCTGCATTGGTCCAAGCCGGTGAAGATGAAGTTTGGCGATTACGGCCTCGTGCCGCCGGAGCAGTTGTACAATACGACCACCGAGCCTTACTTCCGTGCTCCGCACATTTACATCGCGCTGGCGCCGCGCTTCATGCACAAGCGGCGGGTATTGACGGACGAGCAGTGCGTGGCGCTCGGCATCTCACCCGACGAATGGCTGGCTAATGACTGCACCGACGCAGTCCTGATGACCAGCCGCGGCGGCGATCTCTTCGACCGGACCTTCATGGAGGCCTTCGTCCGACCGGGTATCGGGTCGGCCAACTGGACCTCGCGGACGAACTTCCCGCTGTACGGAGTGGTGCAAACCAGTCCGACCGAGATGTCGATTTACGTCAATCGACACTACGCGCACAAATCCTGGCACATTCAGCGGATGACGCTGCGTCTGGATGGATTCGCGTCGGTGCATGGGCCGTACGCGGGCGGCGAGATGGTCACCAAGCCGCTGAAGTTCAAGGGCAAACGACTCGAAATCAACTATTCCACCTCCGCCGCCGGGAGCGTACGAGTCGAGATTCAAGACGCCGACGGCAATCCGATCCCCGGCTTCGCTCTGGAAGATTGCCCGGAAATAATCGGCGACCAGATCGAGCGGACGGTAAGCTGGAAGCAAGGTTCGGACCTAAGCGCGCTTGCGGGCAAGCCGGTGCGCTTGCGGTTCGTCCTGAAAGACGCCGACTTATACGCGCTACGGTTTCAGTGAGCAACACCGGATCGCGCCGCCTTGGCAACCGCAAGGACGGCATGGCGATCAACGGGAAGGCATCCTAAGGAAGGCGGAGGGTGGAAGGCGGAATGTAACCGCTCACGTCTCCTCATACCTTTCCCATCGGACCAGGGGGACAGTCCCATTTTCGCGGCTGATACGTTGATTCTCATAGTCGAGTCTTCCGCGCCGCGAAAATTGGGACAGTCCCCTGGTCCGAGTGCGGACCATATCCAACCGTCCGGCCGAGAGTAGCCGATGCCCCCCGCCCGGGCAACTGAAGGTGTCGCTACCCTCTTTTCCCCGGCCCTTGCAGTCCACGGCGGGGTATGGCAAAATAACAGGCTTTATTGCCCTGTAAGATTGCCCCATAGGACGGATTTCCTAATCCGTCCCACACCGCCACCTGATTTTCCCCGAGGAGTCCCCCATGATGCGATTCGGTAGTTTTGGCAAAGGAGATAGATTGTCCAGACGGCGGCTGAAAAATTGGCTGCGCGTGGCTTGTTTGGCAGTGGTGGCCGTCGGCTTCTTGGCCGTGGCTGCTTGGAACAACTCGGCCGTCGGTCAGACGGAAGGCCAGACGGCCGCCGATACGACCGCGGTCGCTTCGCCCGACGCGCCGGCCGAACCCGGAGACTCCACTCCCATCGAGCCGTCGTTGGATAGCGAGAAATACCCGATCGTCACGCCGATGACCGGCAACATGTTGTTCTACGTGATTTGGGCAGTCGCGTTCGTCGGATCGCTTATCGCCTTGGTGTTTGCCGTCTACTTCTTCCGCAAGGTGATGGCCGCCGACGAAGGCAACGAAGAGATGATCGAGATCGCCGCGCACGTTCGCGCCGGCGCGGC
>JAUWPQ010000301.1 GCA_030611515.1 Planctomycetota bacterium
TGTTGGGGACATTCCCACTGACATTTCGAATTTGCCATCCTTGGCTCCTCCGTTGTGCGGTTTGTTTTGCAACGATAGCATGACGGAAGAGCCTTTTTTAGTGGATACCAATTATCACCGTTTTTCAGAAAGTGCAGAACAGAGACAACAGAGAGGAACAATTGTGTTGGGTAAATTCGTTTTCCGGCCTTCTCACCCAGGAAGGCAACATCTATCGTGCCGCGAAAATTGGGACGGTCACTTGTGTACGATTGCCAAGTACGCCCGTTTACGGGCGTTCCCGCCACAGGCGGCAATAGGCCCGGCGCTGGCGCCGGGTGAGGAAGAACGCCGACTATTGTAGTTGTCAGGCCCGTTCACTTTTGCACAGTTGTACACCCCCTTTTGCACTCTTGACACCGGAGTTCGTCCATCGTATCTTGCTACGGTATTAGCTGGCAAGAAGTGCTAAAGTGAGGGCAATAGGGAGTCTGTGCCATCGCCACTTCCCCAGAATCAAGCCGGGCAGGATGCTGACAATGGTTCGGCAGTTTGGAAGCTGCTTAATATGACAGCGCTACATTAGCTCAAGACCTCCACGGGCGTACGCCGATAACGGTGTACGAAACATGGAGGTGTAAAATGACGACGGACGAAATTCGGGCGTTGGAGCCCAATGTACGAAGGAAATTGAAGCAGTTTGCGGATTGTTTCGCAAAGGCCCCTGTTTTTGACTATTTTGTGAATTACACACTGGGACTTATGGCCCATTTCGAGCGGAAAAGCATCGAACCGATTGCCTTGTGGGTAGGCGCCGCCGTGCGAACACTGCAACTTTTTTTGTCGCGGTTCGTTTGGGATCACGGACGGATCGAATCGCGAATGCGCCGGACGATCATGGACGAGTACGGTTGTGAAAACGCCATCGGCGTGATTGACGCCTCGGCCCACGCCAAGCAGGGCGATAAAACGCCGGGCGTACAGCGGCAGTGGTGCGGCGAGTCCGGAAAGATCGACAACTGCGTGGTGGGGCAACATTTGATTTACACCAATAACGACCCCCAAAACCCCTTCAGCGCGTGCATCGCCTCGGACGTATATTTGCCGGAACGCTGGATCAACGATCCCGCTCGACGCAAAGAAGCTCATATCCCGGCAAACGCCGTGTTTCGTACGAAGTGGCAGATCGCGGCCGACCAAGTCGATGCGTGTCTTGCCGACGGTGTTCGCTTCGCTTGGATCACTTGCGACGAAGAATACACATCGGTTCCCGAGTTCATTTACCGCTTGGACCGCAGTGGGCAGCGGGTGATCGGTGAAGTTCGCGCCAACATCCACTGCTGGGCGACCAAGCCGGCCTGTCACAGTTCGCAAGCCGCGCATGCTTCGAAGCGGGTCTGCAATCTCTGTCGTTTCAGCAGGGTGTTTCGCAGGCAGTCCTGGCGGCGCGTCCACATCAAGAACACCACTCGCGGCGCGTGTGTATGGGAAGTCAAAGCGGCGCGAGTTTATCTGGTGGCGCAGGACGCCGCCGGCCGGTCGCGTCCCACGGATCGATTGTACTGGCTGATCATTGCCCGCAACGCCAAGACCGGCGAGATCAAATACTTTGTCAGCAACGCATCGGAAAGCACGACTTTGGAGGAGATGCTGCGAGTCGCTTTTGCTCGATGGCATGTGGAAATGTGGTTTGAACGAGCCAAGCAGGCTTGCGGGTTTGGCGCGTTCGAGGTGCGAACCTATCAAAGCCTGATTCGCCATTGGCTTTGTTCGCGGATAGGAATGTACATTCTGGCGTCCGAAACGACTGAGCTTCGGAAAAAAAAATCCGGAGATCACGTTGGAGCAAGTGGTCCGAGCGATCGGCCCCATCTTGCAACGGTCGCTTGAATGCGATCCGGTATTTGTGAAACTACTTGCGACCATCAATCAATACCACCAAAAACGGAACCGAATATCCTACGAAAGCCGACGCCGAAAAGCGAAATCTCTCGCAAATCGTAAAAATATCTAGCGCTGTCATACTAATACCGCCTGCGGCGGAAACGCCCGTAAACGGGCGTAGTTTGTTATCGCACCTACCGTTTCAACTCGTGTGTAACAGCGAGGGTAATGCCCTGGGGAACGTAGGATAGATTGCCAATCTGTTCATTCGCTGACCGATAAGAACTTTGCAAGTGGCCCAAAAAGTAATCTGGAAATCCGGCCGGCGATGTTGTATACCAGAATGCAACGGCGGCGCATGCGGCAGCGCCGCGATGCCCGGAACGTGTTTTGGAATTGCCAATTCAAGTCCCCTCTCCCTTTGGGAGGAATTACAGTGATATCCGTACTGCCCTCACCCCCGGCCCCTCTCCCAAAGGGAGAGGGGAGACATTTCTTTTCCCCGTAGGAACCAATGCCATGCCATCGACCGATACGATCGAACGGATCGAGGAACATGAACCCGCCGCGCCATCCGGCGAGCCGAGTCCCAGTCCCCGACTGAAATACATCGAGCACCGGCTGACCGAGGCCTTCGACCAACTGTGGGACGATTTCGTCGATCCGGCCGAGGCGGTCTTCGACATCGACGGAACGCCCTGGAACCGGCTGGGCGGCGCGGCGGGCGGCGGCACGGCCGGAATGCCCTTCGCCGACGAGCAGCAACTCGCCCAAATCCGCGACCAGTGCCGCGCGCTGGCCGTGGAAAACGAGTTCGCCATAAACGCACACGAAAATCGCATAAGCTACATAGTCGGCAGCGGGCACGTATATCGAGCCGCCGCCCGACGCGACGCGACGGCCGACGAGGCGACGGTCGCCGAGGTGCAAGCGGTCATCGACGAGTTCGTCCGGCTGAACCACTGGCACCGGCGCCAGCAGGAGATCGTCCACCGCAAGGACCGCGACGGCGAGTGTTTTTTACGGCTGTTCCCGGCCGCCGACGGCACGACGCGGGTGCGGTTCGTCGAGCCGGCCGAGGTCTCCACGCCCGACGAGCGCAGAGCGGACCCGGCGGCCAGCTTCGGCGTCCAGACCGACCCGGACGACGTAGAAACCGTGCTGGGCTACTGGATCGGCGGGCGGATGATCGAGGCCTCGGAAATACAGCACCGCAAGGCGAACGTCGACGCCAACGTGAAGCGCGGGCTGCCGCTGTTGTACCCGGTGCGGAAGAACCTCCGCCGCGCGGAAAAGCTGCTGCGGAACATGAGCGTGGTGGCGGAAATCCAGTCGGCAATCGCGATAATCCGCAAACACCGCGCCGCCACGGCCGCCGGGCTGGCCGAGTTCGTCGCCGGTCAGGCCGACCTGAGCGTCGGCAGCGCGGCGACCGGACGCACCAGCCACTTCCGCCGCTTCGCGCCCGGCACGATTCTCGACGCTGCCTCGGGCACGGAATACGAGTTCCCCGCCGCCGGCATCGACGCCGGTCGATACGTCACCGTCTTGCAGGCCGAGTTGCGGGCGATCGCCAGCCGGCTGGTAATGCCCGAGTTCATGTTGACCGCCGACGCCAGCAACGCCAACTACAGCTCGACGATGGTGGCCGAGGGACCGGCGGTAAAAATGTTCGAGCGGCTCCAGCACGAGATGCTGGCCGACGACGTTGAACTGTTTCTTCGGGTTCTTTGGTACGCGGTCGAGGCGGGCCGGCTACCCTCCGACGCGCTCCGGTCGGTCGATATCCGCGGCGTTCCGCCCACGCTGGCCGTCCGCGACCGGCTGAAGGAGGCCCAGGCAGATCAGATTCTGTTGCGCAACGGGGCGATGTCCGTCGCCACGATGGCCATGCGCAACGGCCTCGACCCGGAGCAGGAGCAGCAGTTGATCCGTCGGCAAGGGGACGTGGATCATGCGTAGTGAGGCAGTTTGAGTGCAAAAATCAAAAAAGTCACCAAACAAATGTCGAATATACACCGTATACTACAAATAGGGTAGTTGACTAGCGTCTGCGCCCCCCACTCATGGTGGCGCGAGTTGATTGTGGAGACTAAATCGTCTACATTTTGTATTGTATGATTTCGGTGTTTGTCGATAATTGGTTTCTGGATATGATTGCCGCCGATGCCATTGGAGACAGCAAGATGACCAGAATAGAAAAACTGTTGAGCAAACCTGGTCTGCACTTTCTGAGAAAAGGGCTTTGCTACGTGGCCATTGTCACGAGGCTTTTGGTCAAGTTGATAATTTTTCGTGGGAGCGACCAGATGTGGGTAATCGTCAATAATTCGTTCCGCAAGATCCATCGGCGTAGGG
>JAUWPQ010000273.1 GCA_030611515.1 Planctomycetota bacterium
AACGTCGCAGAACACTCGTATCGTGCCGATATTCATAAGAAAGTGATACTACCATTAGCTAGGCTTATTTTCAATAGGGCTGCTATTGCAATGAAAATCGGCTGAAAACGTCTGACGGGGGGGCAGTAATCTGACATTCAGGGAAGTCGTGTCGCAGAGAGTAGCCTGGGGCTAACAGCCTTAATTTTATTTTACCCACATTTTTGTCCCGGAGGGACCGTCGACAATAGCCCAGCAGTTCACTGCTGGGGCGACGGGAAGCCCCCTTATTTCCCCACAAGTCCCGTAGGGACGGCCGAAAATTGACCACCACGGTTCAACCGTCCCTACGGGACGGATAATGGATTTGGTTGGCCCTCTTCCCCAGCGATGAATCGCTGGGCTATTGTCAAACGACCCTACGGGTCGAAATTCTCGTGTTTTCCGAAGTTTTTCAAGCGAAAATGTGGGGGAACTTAAGGCTAACAGCCCCCGGAGAGAGTTGTTGGAAGACACATTCCGGGGTCTGTTGGCCCCCGGCTGCTGTAACTCAGGATTAAGAACAGCCAATAAACCATCATCCCTTGTCCGAAGTCGATTATCTGGTAGACTATTGCGTTTGCCCTGTGTTTGCTCCGCGTCAGGGCAATGTTGGCGGCGTGGCCGGGGCGGATCGAACCAACGGATGTTTCGTTTACCAGGAATTCTTTATGGCAAGGCGATTACAAGTAAACAAGGTCAGCAAACGGCGGGCGAAAACAAAGGTCCGCGCAAAGAAAAAAGACCCGATCTTTGTCGACGGAAAGCGGCCTCGCCCGATGTACGTCGATTACAAGGACGTGGAATTGCTGAAAAAACTCACCAACCGGCAGGGAAAGATCATCAGCCGGCGGAAGAGCGGCTGCACGGCCGTCAGCCAACATGCCGCGACCAGGGCAATCAAACGAGCGCGTTTCATGGCGCTGCTCCCCTACGTCGGCGAATAAGAGCTTTTTCAGGGTTCAGCTGTAGGAGTCCGACACACTTCAAGTCTCCAGTCGCGTAGGACGGATTTCCTAATCCGTCCACCGAATGGGACGGATTAGGAAATCCGTCCTACAACTCGTCAAATTAAGTGTGTAGAATCGGAAATTATGTTGCGATATCACACCGCCGGCGAATCGCACGGCAAGGCACTGGTGGCCCTGATCGACGGGTTCCCTGCCGGAGTGGAAATCCGCCGGGAGCCGATCGACGCCGAGCTTCACCGTCGTCAGGGGGGATACGGCCGCGGCGGTCGGCAGCGGATCGAGGCCGACCGCGTCGAGATACTAAGCGGCCTTCGGAAAGGCAAAACCATCGGCAGCCCTATCGCTCTGATGGTTGCCAACCGGGATCACCGAATCGACCGGACTGAAGATATCACCGCTCCCCGGCCGGGACACGGAGACTTGAGCGGTTCGATCAAATATCTCGATTCGATTTGCGGGGTATTGGAGCGTGCCAGCGCGCGGGAGACCGCCGCCCGAGTGGCCGCCGGCGCGCTGGTCCGGCAATTGTTGACTCCCTTCGGCATCGACGTATTCGGTTACGTCGTCCAAGTCGGTCCGATCGTCGTTCGTCCTCTGCCGGGTACTACCGATCAACAGCGCGCGAGGCGCGACCGGAGCGAACTGTATACCCTCGACCCGAAACAAGACGCGGAGATCAAGACGTCGATCGACCGGATCGAGAAGCGGGGGGATACGCTCGGCGGCGTGGTCGAGGTTCGCGTCGAGGGCGTCCCGTTCGGGCTTGGTTCTCATGCTCAATGGGACCAACGGCTAGACGGCCGGCTTGCCCAGGCGGTAATGTCCGTTCAGGCGATCAAGGGGATCGATATCGGCTTGGGGTTCGAGGCGGCACGCCGCTCCGGCTCCGAGGTCCACGATCCGATCCATTACGATCCCGCGCTGGCGGATACTCCCTCGTTGGGTTTCACCCGTCCGACGAACAACGCCGGCGGTTTGGAGGCGGGCATGAGCAATTCGCAGCCGATAGTCCTCCGCGCGGCCGTGAAACCGATCTGCACGCTGGCCAACCCCTTGGACTCGGTGGACCTTGAAACGCTGCGTTCCGCGCCGGCCTCCCACCAGCGGAGCGACGTCTGCGCGATGGCTGCGGCAAGTTGCATCGTCGAGAACGTCGTGGCCTTCGAGATAGCCCGGGCAATGGTCGACAAGTTTGGCGGCGACAGTCTGGCCGAGATGCGGGCCAGATGGACACTGTTCCACGACATGGCGCGGGATAAACTCGGCAGCCGCGTCGGAACATTCTGATAATTCCGAGTGGTACGCCGTTCGATCGGCAATTTTCCGCGAGCCACCTTCTTCCGGCCTCGGTAATAAGTGATTGCGCTGAATGGATGCCCGTCAAATACCTCTTCAGGTGGGCATACAACGAGTTAACGCACTTACCCCCGCCGTGAACTAGACTTGTTATGTGAGCACCCACGGAGGCAGGCCGTGATGAAGAGAATACTTATCTTAGACGACGACCAACGGATGTTGGACGCTCTGCGGCGTACTCTGCACCGGCAGACCGAAGACTGGGCCGTGACCTTCATGCGCCATCCGGAGGCGGCGTGGGAGGCGTTGCAGAAGACGCCGTACGACGCGGTGGTGACCGACGTCCGCTTGCCCGGCATCAGCGGGCTGGAATTGTTGGATAGAATCCGGCAAAACGAGCGGACCAAGGACATCCCGGTCGTGGTTTTGACCGGATTGAACGACCGCGATCTGAAGGCAAAGGCCCTCGAGCTCGGCGCCGCCGATCTGCTCAACAAGCCGGTCGAAGCCAGCCAGTTGATCGCCAGGCTGCGCAACGTGCTGGAAACGAAAACATATCAGGACGACCTGCGGGCGACCAACACGTTGCTGACCGAAGAGGTCCGGCGGCAGGACGCCGACTTGGCGCAATCGCGGATGAGCATAGTCTGCCGTTTGGGGATGGCGGCCGAGTTCCGCGACGAAGACACGGGCAACCACGTGATTCGCGTGGGCTGCTACAGCCGTGCCATCGCGGCGGAGATGGGTATGCCGCGTTCTTTTCTGGAGATGCTGTTGTTGGCGGCCCCGCTGCACGACATCGGCAAGATCGGCGTCCCCGACGGCGTGTTGTTGAAGCCCGGCCCCTTGAGCGACGACGAGTGGGTCATTATGAAGCGGCACTGCGAGATCGGCGAGCGCATCCTCCGCGAGCAATCCAAGGTCGTAGTGCCGTTGATCGACTGGTACGCCGTGGAGTCAAGCTCGATTAAGAGCGCGCTGGAGAACCGCGATCCGGTGTTGGACATGGCGGCCGCGATTGCACTGACGCATCACGAGAAATGGGACGGCGGCGGTTATCCGCGGGGGCTGGTCGGCGAGGCGATCCCGTTCGAGTCGCGGATCGTGGCGGTGGCCGACGTGTTCGACGCCTTGACCTCAAATCGCCCCTACCGCTTGGCCCGACCGGAGGAGGAGGCGCTGTCGATCATGGAGGATACGGTAGGCAGCCACCTTGACCCGCGAGTCCATGCCGCGTTTATTCGGGCGTTGCCCGAGGTCCACGCCGTCCGAGATCGTTTTGCCGACGACGCCGTCGTCTTTCAACATACGGAAGGAGCGTCCCGTTGAGCGAAAAAGTATTGTACATGGAAGATGACGAGGCACAGGCGCGGCTGGTGCGGAAGTGTCTGGAGCGGGCAGGCTACGAGGTCGACGTGGCCGAAGACGGGGCCGCCGGTCTGGCCGCCTACGAGGCGATCCGCTACGACGCGGTAATCGTCGATCAGACCATGCCCGGTATGAGCGGACTGGATGTGATCCGGGCGATGGCCGATCGTGGGTTGCTGCCGCCTACGATCATGGTCACGGGGACCGGCAACGAGCAGATCGCCGTCGAGGCGATGAAGCTGGGCGTAAGCGACTATTTGACGAAGGACCTTGAGGGAGGATTCGTGAACGTGTTGCCGCTGGTGGTGGGCCGGGCAATCCAACAGCGGCGGCTGTTGCAGGAAAAACAACGGATGGAAAAGGAATTGGCCCGCGTTCAGCGGTTGGAGGCGATCGGAGAACTGGCCGCCGGCCTCGCCCATGAAATCAACACGCCCACTCAATACATCGGCGACAACACGCGGTTTCTCCAAGGCGCCTTCAAGGACATAAGCGGTCTGCTGGACGCCTTCGATCACCTCTTGCAAGCCGCCCGGAACGATTCCGTCTCCGAGGATCTGATTAAGGAAATCGAGGCCGAACTCCGCAACGCCGACCTGGGTTACTTGAACCGTGAAATCCCCCTGGCCATTGGGCAATCATTGGAGGGATTGAACTACGTGGCCAACATCATCGACACGATGAAGGAGTTTTCGCATCCGTCCAACGGGGAAAAACGACCGATCGACCTCAATCACGCCATCCTCGGCGCGATGACGCTCTGCTGCGGCGAATGGAAGCACCAGGCCGAGTTGGTCACCGACTTCGACACCGAATTGCCCCTGGTCTGCTGTCTGCCGACCGACATCAACCGCCTGGTGGTGAATCTGGTGGTGAACGCCGTCCACGCCATCGCCGACGCCGACCGCGACGGCGGCGAAAGGAAGGGCACGATCACCATCCGAACGATATACGACGATCCGTGGGTGGAAATCCACGTGAAAGACAACGGCACGGGCATCCCCGACGAAATCCGCTCCCGCGTATTCGACCTCTTTTTCACCACAAAAGAGGTCGGACGCGGCACCGGACAGGGGCTGGCCATCGTGCATAACATCGTGGTCGATAAACACGGCGGCACTATTGACTTCCAGACAAAAGAGGGCGAGGGTACAACGATTATCGTTTGCCTGCCGATCGACGGACGTCCGATGCCGAGCGCCGTCGAACAGCCCGCCGAGGAGTTGGCCGTATGACAACGGCCACCCGCGTGCCTGCGGCACCCCGATAGCAGAGCTATCGCGGCCACCCGCACGCGCCGTCCAGATCGCGGATGTAGCTCAGTGCGTCGCACACTTCGGGCACGTTCATCCCCACCGCCCGGCCTTGCCGGTCGCACTCGGCCAAGAGCATCAACTCGTCGAAACTCTCGGACGCCTCCAACCGGCGGCGGAACCGCGCCCCGACCGAGCCACTGCGGAAAGATAGGGCCTCGACGTGGTGCTCGATC
>JAUWPQ010000058.1 GCA_030611515.1 Planctomycetota bacterium
AGTTCGACCTCCGGCCGAGGCAACTCCGAGAGCTTGCGAATGCCGGCCAATTGCCGCACCCGATCGAGCAGCGCCGTCTTGTCTTCCTTCGCCCAGGCGGCGGCGCGCCGGCGGGCCAACTCGTTCTCGTAATCCTCGTTCAGATCGTAGACCGAGCGTGCCCCGGGCAGCGACATCACCTTGCCGTCGGACAGACAGCGGTATTCCTCTTCGCTGAGCAGTTCGATCTTTGGCTCGACTACGCGTTGGTCCTTACCCAGCAGCCATCGGGCCATCCAGCGGGCAGCGCCTTCGCGTTGGAGCGTGTTGTAGTTGTGTTCCGCGTCGTTTTCGAGGATGTCTACGTTGGCGGAAAACCCCATGCGGGCATACAGCCGCTTGGCGTAGCGAAAGGTGTCCCAAGTGCCGCCGATGTCGAAGAAGTCCTTGGTGGCGGCACAGATGAGGACCGGCGACGGCGCCCGCATCATAATCCAGTCAGCATGGTCCGCGCCGAAGGCCAATTGGCCGAAGATGTTTTGCTCAGAGTCCTGGGGGCCGATCGTCGCCAGCAGTCGTGGAAAGCTTGTCAGATAGCAACTCGGGGCCGCGCAATGAATGCGGTCGTCCAGAGCCATCAGGTAGCTCGTTTGCGTACCGCCGCCGCTGTTGCCGGTGCAACCGATCCGTCGCGGATCGACCTCCGGGCGGGATTGGAGATAGTCGATCGCCCGCATGCCGTCCCAGATTTCAAAGCGGGCCGTGTTGCGTCCCAGCAGGACACAACCTACTCCGACCATCAAGTGCCCTTTGACGCCCCAAAGTTCCGGCCAGCCGCCGGGGCCGAAGTATTGTCCCCGTTCGCCCTGGTCGATCGGGTCGAAGACCATAGCCGCCATGCCGTTAAGCGCCAGCAGAGCGCCCATGGTCTGATATTCGGGGTGTCCCTTGGCCGCTAAAGCGTGTCCACAGGGGATCAGTACGCCGGGATACGGCGGCTCGAAACGCCCTGGGTCCGGCAAGAACAGCAGCGCCGTGACGAAGTGCTTCGGCCGGCTTTGGAATAGCACCTTCTCCACGCGGTAGCCGGGGCGGGAAACCGTACCGGTGACTTGCGGATTCAGCGGGGTCCATTGGGGTAGTCCGCCGATCGCCGCCAAACAATTTTCCCGCATCCGTTTTTGGTAAGCCGCGATTTCCGCCGGGGTCTTCCGCTTTTCAAAATCCTCTTTCCATTGCTCCGCCGCCTGATCCACTTGCCGCATCAGGTAGCGGCGCATCATCTTGTCCGGCGAACCTCCTTCGATTTTCTCCGGCGGCACGACCAATTCAGCTTCATTACCGTTGCCCGGTTTTTCTTCAGAGAGCAACTCTCGCCAGGGCTTTTTCGCCTTGTAGCTCTCCAGTTCCTTCTTTATCTCGTCGCCGTGCTCCTTGTCGCCGAGTTCGACGGCCTTGGTCGACCACTTCACGGCGGAGTCGAAATCTCCGGTCTCGGCGTAAGCGGCGGCCAGCGTGCTGAGGACGTGGGCGAGCTTGTAGTCGGTCGCCTCGCAGGCCTCGGTCGCCAGGCGGATCGCTCGCTTTCCGTCGCGTAGCTCATCGTCGGGCGAGGTGGCCAGGACCCAAGCGAGGTTGTTGAGGATGCCGTGGTCGTTGGGCTCGAGTTCCCGCGCTTTTTCATAGTCGGCGATGGCTTCGGCGTGTTTGCCGAGATTCAGATATGCGTCGCCGCGGCCGCGGAGCGCCTGCCACAGGTCCGGCTGGGAGGCCAGGATGGTCGAATAGGCCTCGATCGCCTTGTCGGATTCTTTCTGGACGCTGTAGATCATGCCCAATTGCAAGAGCGTGAGCAGGTCGTTCGGATCGTTTTCCCGCAACTTTTCCAGTTCGGCGACGGCCTCGTCCAACCGCTCGTCCTCGGCCAGCAGTAAGGCTCGGGTGCGGATGCCCGCGATCAGTCCGGGCCTGATTTCAAGCGCTTTGTCCACGTCGGCCAGGGCCTTTTCTTTTTTGCCCATTTCCTGATATATGCCCGCCCGCAACAATAGCACCATCACGTTGTTGGGCTGCAAAGCCAGCGCCTTGTCGAGGTCTTGCAGTGCGGCGTCGGGTTTTTCCTGGGCCACGTGGACCCGCGCACGCTGCACCAGCGGCGCCACCGAACCGGGGTTGATCTCTTGCGCCCGTTCGAGCGCGGCCAGGGCCTCGTCATACTTCTTCAGCCGGGCCAACACTATCGCCTTGGCCTCGTAAGTCGGGCCGTCGTCGGGAGCCAAGGCGATGGCCTTGTCCAGATCGGCCAGGGCCGGTTCGAGTTTGTCCACGTCGGCCAAGGCCAGGCCGCGGGCACGGACCACGGCGGCGTTGTCGGGCACCAGCCGGACGGCCTCGTCGAGATCGCCCAGCTTCTTCTTCGGCTCCTCTTGCAGACCGGCCCGCATCACCAGTGCTTTGGCCCGTTCCAGCGGGTTTTCGATATCCAGGGCAAGCGCTTTGTCGAGGGCGCCGCGGGCAGCTTTCGCCCCGTCTCCGCCCGGCAGCAAATTCAACCGCGCGATCATCAGAAACGCTTGAGGCTGCTTCGGGTCCAGCTTCACGGCCTTTTCCAGATCGTCCAGGGCAAACCGGCGCCGGTGGCGGAAGTCGTCCATCGAAGCGACGTTGACGAACAGATTCTTGATCGTTTCCTGAGCGCGTTGGATGAACGTCGAGGCCAAGAGTTTATTGGCGAAAGCGGCGTTGGATTCGTCGAGTCCCTTTTGCAGGGCGCTTTCGATCAGGCGGATGACCTCGCCCAGGTCGTCGATCGAGTCGGCGGTAAGTTTGGTTTCGGTGGCTTTGTCCAGGTCTTCCTGTCCTTCGCTGGCGGCCAGCGCCGGGGCGGCCAGCGCGAGCGGCAACAGCAACAGGATCGCGATCCAAGTTTGGCGGAACATGAATAAGCCCCCTTCGAGAAATAACGGCCTGGTTCGCACGAAAACGCCGACCTCGGCATATCCGCTGCTTAGCGCAAAGATAGCAGGAAATCCCGCCTTGTTCAACTATAGAGTAGTATTCCGGCCGGCAAGACTAATTTCATTTATGTGTGCCCCCCTTAACCAAATCTGCGTTCAGCCTGTATAATGGGATCGCGTTTTGCATTGAATACTTGCACGAGTTCGTCGGACAAGTTCACCCTTGGTTTTTTGACCGAGAAGACTCAAATGCCCAAACCGACCGACATATTTCTGCGGGAAGTGACCTCCGGCACGGAGCAGATCGACTTTCGGACGCCGATCAAATTCGGCGGCCGGGTGATGACCGAGGCCATGCTGTTGAACGTGACCGTGGAAGTGGAGACCCGCGACGGCCGGCGCGGCCGCGGCTTCGGTTCGATGCCGATGGCCAGCGTCTGGGCCTGGCCGAGCAGTCTGGTCACCGCCGACAAGGCCCGAGCGGCGATGATCGAACTGGGCCGGCGGCTGGCCGAGGAAGCCAATCATTACGCGGAGTCCGGCCATCCGCTGGAGATCACGCACGATATCGAGCACTCTTACGAAAAGACCGCCGAGGATGTCGTCCGCGCCGCCGGACTGGCCGAACCGATGCCGCGGCTGGCCCAACTGGTGGCGGCCAGCCCGTTGGAGGCCGCCGTCCACGACGCCTACGGAAAAACGTTGGGAGAGAACTCGTACAACTTGTTGGGGAGCGAGTTCGTCGCCCGCGATCTGGCCGCGTATTTGACCGAGGAGTTCGCCGGCGAGTATCTCGATCGGTACACGCTCCGCGCGCCAAAGCCGCGGATGCCGCTCTATCATCTAGTCGGCGCGTTGGATCCTCTGGCCGACGCCGACGTTTCCGAGCGGATCGACGATGGTCTGCCGGAAACCCTTGCAGAATGGATTCCACTGAACGGCCTGACGCACATGAAGATCAAGCTGGCCGGAGACGACCTGGCGTGGGACGTCGCGAGGGTGCTGGCCGTCGAACGGGTGGCGGCCCAGGCACAAGCCGCCCGCGGTTGCACGGACTGGCACTACTCGGCCGATTTCAACGAAAAATGCGCCAACGTCGATTACGTGCTCGATTTCCTGGCAAAAGTCGAAGAGGGTTCTCCGGCGGCGCTGCGGCGGCTCCAGTACATCGAGCAGCCGACGCACCGCGACCTGAGGGCCAATCCCGAGAACCGCATGCACCGCGCCGCCGAAATCAAGCCCGTGGTGATCGACGAATCGCTGGTCGATTTGGAAAGCCTGCAACTGAGCCGCGAGTTGGGATACTCGGGCGTGGCGCTGAAGGCGTGCAAGGGACACACCGGCGCGCTGCTGATGGCCGCGGCCGCGCAAAAATACGGCATGTTCCTCTGCGTGCAAGACCTGACTTGTCCGGGCGCGTCGTTTTTGCACTCGGCCAGTCTGGCGGCGCGCGTGCCAGGCGTGGCGGCCATCGAGGGGAACGGCCGACAGTATTGCCCGATCGGCAACCGAGGCTGGACCGAACGGTTCCCCTCGATGTTCAACATCACCGACGGGGTGCTGGGCACCGCCGCGCTCGACGGGCCGGGATTGGGATTCTAGTCGATAGCGAGAAATTCGTGTCCTTGAGTGACAATGTTCTGCTACGCTATTCTTTACACACCTCTTCTTTGCGCGGTTCGCATTGGACCGGCCGCCTGGGGAGCGAAACCGCCCGAACGCCGGATGCCTCTTGCTTCCGACGAAGATCGCGGCATATCGCATCCAGGTCAAAATCGAATTGACGCGCGTAATCCTCGCGCGCCTTGCGAACTTCGTCCACAATGGCGTCACGCATCGTTTTCCCCTTTCTCCAATAATTCCTGCGGAGTGCAAATCACGGGCGGTTCATACCCCATTGCCCGGCATGTTTTTTCGATACGCGGCCGCATCACGGCATTGGCAATGTGGGCGCAGTTCCATGTCAACAAATAATCCAAGCCGTTCACTGCCGCCACGGCGATATGGAGGGCGTCGGCCCGCGCCTTTGCGGGCAACGGGACTCCAACGACCAACCGCTTGCCGAGCAGCGTTACCGGGTCGGTTATGTCCAAACGGGTGATTGGCTGAAGCACCTCGATGCGTTTCCGAGCAGCCTCGCTATCTCCCGCGATTGCCTCCTCAAACACAAGTTGCGAAACGTAAAGGTCAAACTCTCTTCTGCGACCGATCCACCACTCATGCGTCGTTTCCTGGTTTGCCGCCATCACCAGATCGCGGCTGGGGCGAGCCGTCAAATAACTTATGATCGTCGTCTCCAAATAGACTTTCGGCTTCATTGGCGTATTTCACCGTTAGTGTTCGACGTTTTTCTCATACGAACCGCCACCATATAATTCTACAGCGTCCAGGGGGGGAGTCAATTACTCGTTTTCAACGGCCAAGAAACGCGAACCGCCGGCATAAAGCCGGCGGTTTCGGCGACGCTCTCCCCGTGCCGCTCGCTTTTACGGAATCATGTACACTGCGCCGGCCACCGCGCCGGCCTCGAACAACGCGGCGCGGACGCTTAACGGGATCGGATCGAACATGTACGGCGCGCAACTTCCAGGCCGGTAATAGCCTAGGGTGTACAGGCACTCGTTGGGCAATTCGAGTCCCATCTTGTACGGCAGGATGGGAATGGTGAGGAAGAAGTGGGCGCCGGAGGCGAACGGCTGGACCCACGGCCCGGCCATGTGCCCGTAACGCTCCAATTGCACGTCCTCGAAGTACAACGGCTTGTGGCACAGCCCCGAAGCCGTCCAGGTGTAGGTGATCGGCGCGAACGCGCGCGGCCGGAACACCTCGTGTCCCAGCGGACAGTCCCGCGGCAGGTCGCCTTCCGAGGGCGTGATGTCCGTGCTCAGGTCGTCGATGTCCTTCAGATCGTCCGGCGAGGGACAACCTTCCTTGAGTTCAAATTGTCGGACCGCAAACGACTCTTCCAGCAAAGGTTTCCGCGGGGCGTCGCCGTTCGGCTTTTGGTTGAAGGATGGAAAAGCGCCCGGCGGGGCATAAGGCTGTTCGGCGGCAAGCGGCCCATCGGCCCCGAGGCCCGGCAGAGGGCTTGCCGGCCGAGGTTCCTCGGGCATCGCTGGCGGCATGTTCCCGTCGAAACTACCAGCCGGCGCGCTCTTTTGATCGCCGAACGGATCGCTAAACAAGCGGGAAGCCGGGGCCTGGACCGGCGCGTCGCCGGCTTGCATCGCCGTCGAAGGCTCGGAGTATTGAGTAGCGATCACTTTCGAGCCGTCGCGGGCCGACTTTGGCCGGCAGGGGAGCCATTTCAGCCGGCTACCAGAGTGTCCGGTACTGTACTTGGCCTCGCTGGCGACGGCCTTATCGCCGATGGATCGATCGGTTGCCGCGCGAGCGGATTGAACTTCGGCCAACAGACCCGCGACAATCAACACCACTCCAAGTCTTAGCAAACCACTTCTTCCGACATACCACGAACCCGACGGTGAGCTAAGGATCGCCGTCAGCGTACTCCGTGCTATAGTTGGGCGCTTCCTGCGTAATAGTGATGTCATGAGGATGGCTCTCCCGTACACTGGCTGGTGTGACTTTTATGAATCGCGCGTCTTGGCGCAACTCCTCGATGGTCCTTGTTCCGCAATACCCCATTCCCGCCCGCAACCCGCCCACGAGCTGATACATGAACGGGCCTAATTGTCCCTTGAACGGCACTCTTCCTTCAACTCCCTCGGGCACCAACTTATCCGGCCCGCGCGAACCGGCCTGACGGTATCGTTCGCTGGAGCCTTGAACCATTGCTCCCAAGGAGCCCATACCTCGATAAACCTTGAAAGTTCGGCCTTGGAAGAGGATTTGTGCCCCAGGGCTTTCTTGCAGTCCCGCGAAAAGTCCTCCTATCATCACCGCGTCGGCGCCGGCGGCAATCGCCTTGGTCAGGTCGCCGGAGTAGCGGATTCCACCGTCGGCGATGACGGGAATCCGGCTCTTTTCGGCGACCTCCGACACCTGGCGGATGGCGGTTATCTGTGGCATACCGACGCCGGAAATCACCCGCGTGGTGCAGATTGAACCGGGTCCAATGCCGACCTTCACGGCGTCGGCGCCGGCGGCGATCAAGTCCCTGCACCCCTCGGCCGTGGCCACGTTCCCGGCCACGACGTCGATGTCCCACTGTTTTTTAATGCTCCTTAGGGTTTCAATGACGTTCGACGAATGTCCATGGGCGCTGTCGACCACTAAAACGTCCACGCCTTTACGAATAAGTGCTTCTACCCGTTGATAATCGTGAACCCCGACGGCGGCTCCCACTCTCAGCCTACCCTGCCCATCCTTGCAGGCTTGCGGATACCTCCGCATCATATCAATGTCTTTGATCGTAATTAGTCCGGTCAGTCTAGAATCTTCGTCAACCAGCAAAAGCTTCTCTACCTTTTTTGTCATTAAAATCTTCTCAGCTTCCGCAAGCGTTACAGTCCCGGTTGCAGTCACCAGGTTCTCAGCGGTCATGACCTCCGAGATAGGAACGTCCCAGTCTTCGAGGAACCGCAGGTCGCGGCGGGTAATAATGCCGACCAGCCGGCCATCGCCGCCGGTTATCGGCAGGCCGGAGACGTTGTACTGGTCCATGATTTCCTTTGCTCGGCCCACGCTGGCGTCCGGCGGTAGCGTCTCTGGGTTGAAGATGATCCCGTTGGCGCTTCGTTTTACCTTCTCGACCTCTTCGGCTTGGCGTTCGACGGACATATTTTTGTGGACGACGCCAAGCCCCCCCTCTTGGGCCAGCGCGATTGCCATGTCGCTTTCGGTGACAGTGTCCATCGGCGAGCTGAGCATTGGGATGTTCAGGCGGATCCGCTCGGTCAGCCGGGTCGAGAGGTCGCAGTCGGCCGGCACGACTTCGCTATAGCGAGGTACGAGCAGCACGTCGTCGAAGGTCAAACCGTAATCTTCTTGGATTTTTTCGTTCATGGCGTCCGCTCCTTCGGGGGAGGGAGGTGAGTAATGGGAAACCTATTATTATTGCCGTAGCGGCGGGGAATGCAAGAAGGCCGTAAGCAATTGGATAGCGTTCCCATCGGTGGTATAATCGCTTCGCAGATTATGAGCGTATCAATATCCCAAACGAGTTTCACCGATCTCGACAGGCACCTGCCATTGGAGTTGCAGGCACTGGAGAACCTCCAGACCGCGATTCCCGCTATCGCCAAGAACCGAAAACTGCTTGCGCTTATCGAACAAGCGGTTCAAGAGGTTCCGACCTCGCACGATTTATATCTTGGCGATGCCCGCCGCATGTCTGGATTGGCGGCTGGGGCCGTCCATCTTGTTTTGACTTCGCCGCCGTACTGGACCCTGAAGGAGTACCGCGATACGGCGGGACAATTGGGACACGTGGCCGACTACGAGGAGTTTCTGCACGAGTTGGACAAAGTATGGAAGCTCTGCTTTCGCGCTTTGGCGCCAGGTGGTCGGCTGATCTGCGTGGTGGGAGACGTTTGTCTCTCTCGGCGGAAGAACGACGGCCGACACACCGTCGTGCCGCTGCACGCCTCGATCCAAGAGCATTGCCGCAGAATCGGTTTCGACAATCTAGCCCCAATAATTTGGCACAAAATCGCCAACGCCGTGTACGAGGTTGCCAACGGTTCGAGTTTTATGGGAAAGCCTTACGAGCCGAACTCCGTGGTAAAAAACGACATCGAATTCATTTTGATGCAGCGGAAACCCGGAGGCTACAGAAAACCAAGCGTCGCCGCCCGACTGTTGAGCGTGATTTCTTCGGAAAATCACAAAAAATGGTTTCAGCAAATATGGACGGGCGTTACCGGAGCCTCCACCAAGCAACATCCCGCTCCGTATCCGTTGGAATTGGCCGAGAGACTCATTCGCATGTTCAGTTTCGTCGGCGACACGGTTCTCGATCCGTTCATGGGCGGCGGCACCACCAACGTCGCGGCGGCGAGTCACGGCAGAAACAGCATCGGCTACGAGATCGACGACCAGTATTTCGACCAAGCGGTTCGCCGTATGGACGACGCGACGGCCGGCTTTTTCAACAAGGCCAAGGTGGAAACGCATGGCAAACGACCGAAATAATCTCAACAAGCGGGTTGAGGAAGCCATACGGCATTTTTGGACGACCCGCAAAAAACAGTCGCGCGACCAAGGACAAGCAAGCGGCCGAAAAGATCAAGGCGCGAGAATCGCAGTGACGGGCGGTGCGCAGATGGACGGCTTCGTGGCCGTCGCGCGCGACTTGTTGCTGGAATCCGGTTTGCCGGAATCAACCGTGTTTCTGAAAAAGAGACTGGAACTGCCAGGTTTCTTTCGCCCGGAGAAGCAATGGGACTTACTGGTCGTCGTCGAGGGGCAACTTCTGGCAAGCATTGAGTTCAAGTCGCAAGTGGGGCCTTCCTTCGGCAACAACTTCAACAATCGCACCGAAGAATCGCTCGGCAACGCCACCGATCTTTGGGCGGCGTATCGTGAAGGCGCGTTTCGGCCGTCGCCGCGTCCTTGGTTGGGATATCTGATGCTGCTGGAGGAAGCACCGGAATCGCTGCGTCCCGTCGGCGTTAAGGAACCCCATTTCCAAGTATTTGAGGAGTTCCGCAACGCATCCTACGCGAAGCGTTACGAGATTTTATTGACCAAGCTCTTGCGGGAGCGCCTTTATGACGGTGCTTGCCTGCTCCTTTCCAGCCGCGCAAAAGGTGTTCGCGGCAAGTTCAAAGAACCGTCCGCGGAGTTGTCCTTCAAATCGTTCGCCGGTTCGCTCATTGCTCACGCCATTGCGTATGTGAAAACTCGATAGTAGTCGTAGAGTGCGTCCTCGACGCACCGCAAACAAAAACACCGGTGCGTCGCGGACGCACCCTACATTGCTACCCTGGCGGCCAGCCGAAGCGGCGGCCGGCCAAGACGTGGAAGTGGAGATGCATCACTTCCTGGCCCGAGTCGCGGCCGCAGTTGGTCACTACGCGATAGCCGTCGGTCAATCCAAGTTTGGCGGCCACGGCCCGGATCGCCGTGAACAGATGGCCCACGACCGCCTCGTCCTCCGGCTTCACGTCGTCGACCGAGGCGATCTCACGTTTGGGAATCACGATCAGGTGCGTGGGGGCGGCGGGCTTGATGTCCTCGAACACCAGACAGTGCTCGTCCTCATAGACGATCTTCGCCGGGATTTCCCCGTCGATGATCCGCTTGAATATCGTTTTTTCGGCCATGATGATCGGCCCTCCCTGGGTGCAGTATAACATCGGCCCTGCTAGAATAGTAGCGGAGGGGACGTATATTGACAGTCGGAAATTGTGGGACAGGTTGTCAACCTGTCCTACGAGGAGAGTATTGGTGCAACACTCGCGGAGCGTCGATCGTCCGCTGGAGGGCGTGTGCGTGATGGTCACACGCGCCGAAAATCCCTCGGACCCGTTGGCCCGACAATTGCGCGAACTGGGGGCCGAGGTGGTCTTGCAGCCGGCGATACGGATTTCGCCCCCGGCCGACTGGCGGCCCGTTGACGAAGCAATCGCCCGACTGAACGAGTACGATTGGCTGGTTTTTTCCAGCGCCAATGGCGTCCGCTACTTTTTGGACCGTTGCGGGAAAAAGGGGACGGGTCCAATTTGTGCGCAGCACCCCGTGGGCCGTTCCGGCAAATTGGACCTGTCCCCTTTTCCGCGTGTGGCGGCGATCGGACCGGGAACCGCCGAGGAGTTGGCCCGCTTTGGGCTGTGTGCCGATCTGGTGCCCCGTGAGTTCCGCGCCGAAGCCCTGGCCGATGCGCTGATTCACGAAGCCGCGATTGGGGAAAAGGGGACAGGTCCAATTTGTGCGACGACCAACACTGCGCGTCGGTGCCCGCCCGTGGGCCGTTCCGGCAAATTGGACCTGTCCCCTTTTCCCCTGCTGTTGGTTAGGGCCAACCGCGGCCGGGAGGTGCTGGCCGAGCGGTTGACCGCCTCCGGAGCAACGGTCGATCAGATAGTCGTCTACACCAGCAGCGACGTGCAGCGGCCCGACGCGGAAATTGCGGCGATGCTCGCGGCCGGGCGAATTGATTGGATCACGGTTACTAGTTCCGCCATTGCCCGATCGCTGGCGCGAATGTTTGGCGACGATTTGCGCCGCGCCAAGTTGGCGAGCATCAGTCCGATCACCGGCGGCGTGCTCCGCGAACTCGGCCATCGGCCGGCGGCTGAAGCGACCGAGTACACGTTGGCCGGATTGACGGCGGCGATTCTCTCATTTAGCCCCGCACAATCAGCAATCAGGGTCAGACTTTAATTGTTAACTTTGCCGAGGCCGCCGAATGGGGTTGGATGTAGCCGCATCACAACTGACTCGTGGCTGCGAGACGCCAAAGTTAATAATTAAAGTCTGACCCTGATTTTCCTCTTGTCATTCGAGCCTATTGAAGTCGCCGCACGAACCTGTTACCAATAGTACTGTTTAACAAGATGGCAATCTTCACTGGAGAGTAACGATGGACAGTCGAGATCGCGTTCTGGCCGCCTGCGAGCGACGGAGACCGGATCGGCCGGCGTGCTCGCTGCGGTTTACGCCCGAGGCGCTGGAGTCTTTGCGGGTCCACCTCGGTGTGCCCGAATCGGATCACGTAGCTCAGGACGTGTTGGACGATCTGGACACCGATCTTCGTTGGGTTGACGTGCCCTTCATCGGCCCCGAGGACCGCTCCACACCAGTGATCGGTGGGGAGGGTCATGACTTTTGGGGTTGCGGGTACAAGAAGATCGAAACCCCCACCAATACCTACTTCGAGTTCTGCTACCATCCGCTGGCCGAGGCCAAGACGGTTGCGGAGGTGGACGCTCATGACTGGCCCGACCTGGATTGGTGGGACTACTCGGCCGTGCCCGAGGCCATTGACCGGGCAAACAGTAAGGGTCGCCGGGCAATCATGTTTTTTGCCGGCGGCGCTTTTGAATCCCCGTGGTACATCCGCGGCCTGGAGCAGTTCCTCATGGACCTCCACATCCAGCCGGAAATCCCCGAGGCCATCTGCCGCCACGTTGAAGAGTACTATCGCCAGCGGGCCCTGCGGGTGATCGACGTGGCCGGTGACATGATCGACATGATCGGCACCGGCGGCGATGTCGGCGAAGAGCGGCAGATGCTGCTGAGCCCCGACGTGTGGCGCAAGCAAATCAAGCCCTACACCGGCCGATTGATCTCGACGTTCAAGGGGATGGGGTTCAAAACGTTCTACCATTCCTGCGGATCGCTCGTGCCGGTGATCGACGATCTGATCGAGGTCGGGCTGGACTTGCTCGATCCAATCCAGGTCTCGGCAGCCGGGATGCGTCCCGAGCAGTTGTACCCCCGTTTCGGCGATCGCCTCTCATTCCACGGCGCCATCGATGAGCAGGAAGTATTGCCTCGCTTGGCGCCGGGTGAGGTCTACGACGAGACCACCCGAATCATTGACATCCTTGGGCAGCGGGGCGGGTATATTGTCTCCCCGGCTCACGCGGTGCAAGGCGACACCCCACCGGAAAACGTGGTGGCCATGCTCCAGGCGGCCCGCGATTACCGCTGGTAAATCACAAGACCGACCGACCGGAGACGATTATGGTCGGGGAGCCGATCGGTTGCGACTGCCGGTGTTCACCCGAGCCCAGTGGATGCTCATGCAGTCGGGGGTTCCGGCATAGAAGGTCAACAGAACCCGGCCCTCACCCAAGGGACAAATTGAGGGATGGCCGAAGCTCCACTTGCCTATATCTTCCCAAACCTGCGCATAGTCACTCTTGTCGGCCCCATGCGAGAGCTGGCTATGCTCCTCATGGGTATAGACGACCAGAGCATCAGCGAGTGGCCAACTGACCCCTCCGTCCTTGGATTGCCACAACGTCATCGTCGCCGGTTTGCCCCGATTGACCACAAAGGCAAGCAGCCGGCCATCTTCAAGCAAGAGGGGGGCTGCGATCTGGCCGGGAATGCCGGTTGCCGTAATCGGCGCTTTGCCAAAGCCGTCATCGTAAATGGAAGCCCGGCGCAGATGGACGGCCAAATCCTTCTTCTGCTGCCGATCATGTGTCCAGAACATGGCAATGAACTCGCCTCGGCCGGGACCGATGCACAATCGCTGATCCCAATAATTGACCTTGTCCTGCGGATGCCGGGCCACCAGCAGAGGATCGTCGAACGTGCGACCGCCATCGTGCGAAACCAAGAGCCAGGCACCCGAAGGTGCAGGCTCCAGGTCGTCGAATCGCTTATGGTTTTCCAGCGGATACGCCAGGGTCCCATCCGACCACGTCAGCACGGGTGGGCAGCTCCCAAACGCGGCAAAATCAGGAGTCGGGATCTCCTCCCAGCAACTCCAAGACCGGCCTTCGTCGGTGGAGTACGCCCGCAATTGCCTGCTGTGGAGTATCCCCTCCGTGTCCGGATCAAACAGTGGTCGCTCCGGGTCGCTGTGGTCCCACCAATTGGCCAATAGCAGCAGCTTGCCGGGCACGACTTCCACGATCGTACTCATTGTGAAGAAGCCGGATACCCCGGCGTAAGTCGTGTCGAACCGTGCCGGCAACTCTTGCCAGGTTGTTCCACCATCATCGGATCGGCAGAAGCGGAGCGCCGACTCCGGACCGTTCTTGTGTCGTCCCAACTGGAAACCACACAACAATGAACCCGAGTCCAGCGCACTTAGGCTGCCGAAGACGGCAACCCGCTCCTCTGCCGGCCGGCCGCTTGCGTCGAAGACCAAGCCGCTGTGTTCCAAAAACATATTGTCTTCCTCAGGAAGCAGGAGCAATCAGGGTCAGACTTTAATTGTTAACTTTGCCGGAATGGGGTTGAATGTAGCCGCATCACAACTGACTCGTGGCTGCGAGACGCCAAAGTTAATAATTAAAGTCTGACCCTGATTGCACTCTGATTGCACTGATTGCAGGGGAATCTTCAGTTCCACCCCGATGGGCAGCAATTGGGGGTCGAACAACAGGTCGCGATTGGCCTCGAAAATCTCGCCGGCACGCAAGGACGAACCGAGATACCGCTCGGCCAACGCGGCCAATGTGTCGCCGTCGACGATCTTGTGAGTCCGAGCCATTTGATTGGTCGGCGTGGGCACCGGAAGCATCATGTCCATCGATCGGCCCCAGCGCGAATCGGCCGGCCTGTCGGGTTGGGGATATTCTTCGGCCAGCGGAGGAGGCGACTGTCGCAGTTGCGAAGGCGACAACACCGTAAGCGACCGTCCGCCGCCGGCCGATGCCGGGCGAGGATATGGGGAACTCTCCGGTTCGCGCAAGGAATAACGACGATCGGAGGTTGTTCGACGTCGATTCCGGATAAAAACTCCCGACGCCTTTTTTCCGTCGCGGTGTGGGATCAGCAGTTTTTCCGCCGCCACGGGGCCGGGCAACGCCGGCCGAGCACGGTCGCGGCCGAACAGCAGCGCCGCGCACACGCCCGCCAGGAGCACACAAAACGCCATCGCGGTTTTCACGGCAGGGTCCATCATCATGAATATATATCGGGACCATCAGGCCGTGGTTTTCAAGCGATTCAGCAGGAACCGCGCGGAGTGGAAGAAATAGCGGTCGGCTTCTATCGAGTCTGGCGAAGATACCGCAAGCGCGCGAGCGGCGACCGTGCCGTGCAACAGGGTTGTATTGGCGGTGCGGGTTATTTACCTTGGCAAGTTTGTATGAGGCGACTCCGGTCGCCTCATACAAATGCAAGTGGCTATCCGAAAAGTCTCCTCTATCTCAAAGGGAGAGGGACCATTTACCACACTTTTCGGACAGCATCTGAATGGGAACTCGGTCGCCACTATCGCGCGCCCAGGCCCGCTTGGGCCAACGCCGTGCGAAGACGGGCCAACGCAGGCTGGTAGTCCTTTGCCCCAACGTACTCCAAAATCAAGGGGGCGTTGGGGGTGTGCTTGGCTGCCAGGGTGACGAACTTAACGTAGTCAAGGTCCCCTTGGCCCGCCGGCACACCCCGATCCACGTGCAGCTTGCGGTCCTTCGCGTGCAGACAGTCGATCCACGGCCCGAGCTGGCCGAACATCTCCTCCAGGTCGTTCAATTCCAGCAGGTTCGCCGGGTCCAAAAGCGCCCGGATGCGAGGTGAGCCGACCGCTTCGAGGAACAGCCGGGTCCGTTTGGCCGAGGCCAGGAAGCCGCGGTAGAACGGCTCGAACACCACGGTGACGTTATGTCGATCGGCCAGTTGGGCCAGTTGCTTGGCGGTGGCCACCATTTGCTTCCAGACATTTTCCTGAAAGTGATACTCCACTTTGGGCGCCGGTTTGCCCGAGTGATAGTGCCCCGCTTCCGTCACCAGCGTGGGGATACCCATTGCCCGAGCGACGTTCATCATCGCTTCAAAGTAGGCCAGATTGGCTTTCCGCTCCGACTCCTCGGGGTGAATCAGGTTGGTGTAGACGCCGAGGCTGTGTATCTCGACGCCCGCTGAACGGTAGTCGTCGGCGATCGCGCGGCACCGCGCGGGGGTCAAGTCCGATACATCGCTGCGGCTGTTGTACTTCCAGTAGCGGCTGTCGGATTGGGTGAGGAACAACTGCACCATGTGGATGCCCTGCTCGCCCAGCTCCCGGGCGAGTTGCCGGTTCGTATACTCGCCGAATCCGGTTGTGGCGACGCCGATCATCAGGGACCGGCCCTGAGGTTGCCGATCGGCCGCGGTCGCGGTAAGAGACGTCCACGGCAGTGCCGCGGCCGCGCCGAGGGCAACCGCTTCGCGCCGGGTGAACAAGGTCTTTGAATGTGATTTACGCATCGCATTTCTCTCGTGGGTTGACGAGGGCAAGGATTGAAATCTCCACAAGGAAGTAGGTCAGGCTATGCCTGACTTCTCTTACAGAACCATATATTTTTTGTAACACAATGTCAGGCGCAGCCTGTTTGCAGCGGGTCAACCGACCGCCAGTTTCCAAGGTGGGCGGTACTTCCGATGCACCAGCGCGTTGGCCTCGGGGTCGTCAGCAACCCGATCGCGCTGGCCGTCCCAGCGGATCTTCCGACCTACTTCGTAAGAGACGTTCATCAAGTGGCCGACGTTGGTGGAATAGAATCCCGCTTCCACGTCGGCGAACGGTTTTTTGTGGTTGCGTACGTTGTCCAGGAAGACTTGGGTATGGTGGCACTCGTCGTCGCTGGCAAGGATCTCCTCGTCGGGCACCGACTTCTTGCCGCCGCGAGGGGTTTCACCCACGATGGTATAGCGGCTGCGGTCGATCTGCAGGGTGGCCTCGGTGCCGAAGAAGCACTTGGCGTGCGAGCGGCGAATGTGTCGGCAGCCGATTCGCATCGAGTAGTTGAGGACGAATCCATTTTTTGCCACCGGACCGGGGCCATATTCGACGATTGCCGAAAAGGTGTCGGGCCATTGGCGGTTGTCGTCGGGGAAGGCGAACTTCCCCCCGCCGGCGCTTACCGCCTTGGGCCAGCGGACGCCCATCGCCCAATGCACGATGTCGAAATGATGTACGCCCCAGGCCACCTGATGGCCGCCGCCGGAGATCTTAAACCAATCGTAACCGTAGCCGTAGTAGCAATTGGGGTTGTAGGGCATCATCGGCGACGGACCAACGTAAAAATCCCAGTCCAACTCCTTGGGCGGATCGCAGTCGGGCGGGGAGCCGCGCCCAGGGAACCAATTATCGCAGTCCCACACTTTCACTTCCGAAATCTCCCCCAGTCTGCCCGAGCGGATGATCTCCACCGCCTTCCGGTAGTGCGCGCGACTCCGCTGCTGCGTGCCGATCTGCACAATGCGGTCATACTTCCGCGCGGCTTCAACGGCGAACCGCCCTTCGCCGATGAAATTGCTCAACGGTTTCTCCACGTAGACGTCCTTGCCGGCCTGACAGGCGTGGATCGTGCAGAGGACGTGCCAGTGGGCGTTTGTGGCCACGATGACCACGTTGACGTCTTTGTCCTCCAGCAGCTTGCGGTAGTCGTGATAGGCGCGGACCTTTTCGCCCCCGGATATCTGACGGATCTCGGCCAAGCGCCGCGAATTCACGTCGCAAACGGCCACGACCCGTGTGCCGGAGGCTTTTTGGAAGCTGGGAAGAAGTTGCCGTGCGCGCGCCCCGCAGCCGATTAAACCCAGGTTGATGGTATCGTTCGGGCCGGGCGAGGCCGCTGCGCCCGCCGCAAAGAGACCGACGCCGGCGCAGCTCGCCGCGCCGAGAAATTCCCGTCTGGTGGTGGTTCGACGTGTCATAAAAAAAACTCCGTGGAGATGGTCTGCAATAAAGGCGAGTAGCAACTTAATCCGAGAGATCAACTCCCTATACTATTTATAGCAGAGTGAAGGGGGAGCTGTCAATTGTCACCTGCTGTACGCCTGTTTCGTCTCGAACTCGTATGCTCCGATGTCCGGTCCTTTTCCTTGAGGAACGGGTATCCTGTCGAAGTCCCGCGGGATATTTCGCTCCATCGAAGATATTGTTGCGGATGGCGATGTTCCTTGCCCGCGCCGGGCTGCTGTATAAGCATAAATGGCGACTGCCGGGGTTGGGACGCTGTGTATGGCCTCAGCCGTAACCGGCGTTTACACACGTGTTATTGACGAAGTAGACATCGTGGGTCCGTGAGTCCTCCGGCCGGTTCCAGTACTCGAAGGAATACTCCGAGTTCCAGATCGCTCGAAGTTGTTTTCAATAGCAACGTGTACATGTTGGTTTTCCTGTTCACTGCACGGGTGAGGCGTCCTCTACCTTTACTTGCATATAGTCCGCTATAACGCGAGCAAGATCATGCAGTGATGAAAAAAGCCCACGGGTTGCAAACCGTGGGCTTGATCGAACGTCGTTGCAAGTAGCAAGGCGGTTATTCCGTCACCGCGGACAGGTCCAGCTTTTTCGTCCGTACGCCGACCACCGAGAGCAACACGTACAGCGCGAAGCCGACCACGAAGGCGGTCACCGGCGGCACGGGCACATAGTCCTTGTAGAGCGCCAGATTGGGAAACAGATCATTGGCCCAGTCCCAATTGGACATGAGGTTCACCATGAAGTTGAACGCGCCGACGCCGAATCCCACGATCCAGGAAATCCAGCCGGCCGGGTTGAAGCCCGTCCGCGGTCCCGACCATTTCCCGCCGGCCATGAGGTAATCGGCCAGCATGGCGCCGCAGACCGGCCCGAACGAGGCCCCGATCACATGGAAGACCCAGATGACCGATCCGACTATGCCGGTGACGGCCATGACTATGGCCCCCAGCGCGCCGAGGCCCACGGAGATGAACGGATTGACCTTGGGCATGGTGGTCTTGAAACTGTTGACGGCGATGAAGGACGAGAAACACGCTCCGGGAAAGGCCGAGATAGCCAGCGCAACCAGGAGCACATTGGCGAACTTTGGACCCAAAATGCAGGGCATCAGGTCGACCGGATTGTAGTTGCCCACGAGTTCGGGTGGGACCATTTTGCTGCCGTACGCGCCGGCGACGATGAACAGCGAGGCCCCGCCGGCCAGCACCGTCGGCAATAATATACCCGTAATGCCTCCGATGTGAACGTCATCCTTGTTGCGGCTGTTCATGGCGATGTCGGCGCCAGCCGCGCCGGCGGTGGCGAAGAATCCCACCACGTAAATACACATGATTCCGATGATCTGCCAGGACGTCGTGAACCGCGGCGGCCGGGAATGGTAATCGGCGGCTTGCTTCAAGTAGATGGCTTCTTCCGCTACGTTCGTCGGCTCAATACAGGGGAAGAGCACGTCTGGTTTATGGGGGCCGCTCAATCCGCCCCAAGTATTCACCAGCAGGATCAACAACACGATGATCGGGATCAGCGGCAGGTACGTGCCCACGCGGCCGACGTAACTGATTCCTTTCATTCCCACGAATGCGGCCAGGATCACAAATGCCGCGGCGATGATCCCGTGCCACAGGCCGGGAACCGTAGGCTCCATCGCTCCAGTTGGACTGAGACTCAACCCGAGGCCGAAACATTTACAGAGAATTGCCGCCACAAAAAAGGCGTTCACGGCAAGCCAGCCGAATTGCAGCAATCCCATGAGGAAGCCGGGCATGTACAATCCGCCCCGCGCGCCGTAGGTCGAAGTGCCCACGATGTACAGCGGCAACCCGGTGCTCATACCCAACATTGCCGGCGCCATGTAGAACAGAAAATGGCAGATTATTGCGGCGATAATCAGGCCAAAGAACGCGGGGGGGAAATCGAGCGAGAGCGTGCCGGCCGGGGGACAAGGATCCATGCCGCCGGTACCGAGGTCTTGCCAAAACACAAACCAGAGCATAACCCCCATGTAGGCGGGCATGATGGTCTTGTACCAAGGAGCACGGTTGGCCCACGGCACAGGTTTCGCCGCCGCCAAATAAGCAGGTAGCTTGGACATTGCTCTTTCTCCGTAGGATTACGAGTATTGTTTAGAAGTATACATGTTG
>JAUWPQ010000069.1 GCA_030611515.1 Planctomycetota bacterium
CATTGTTGGGGACATTCCCACTGACATTTCGAATTTGCCATCCTTGGCTCCTCCGTTGTGCGGTTTGTTTTGCAACGATAGCATGACGGAAGAGCCTTTTTTAGTGGATACCAATTATCACCGTTTTTCAGAAAGTGCAGATCGAGTCTGCACCCATTGTAATGCATAATGCAACGTTTTCCCTAAAAATAACCGGCCTCCTGCTGGTCGGTCTCCCTGCATTCCTATTCTGGCCGAGAACAAAAGGATTGCCCGAAAGGTTCCATCGATGGTTGATGCTGATCGAGAAGTGATTCACAGCGTCAGCATGGAAGAGTACACCTCCGTGCAAAGACGCATCGGAGTCGTTGTTTTGCCGGGATCGGGTTGCACCTTCTGGCATAGCAACGAATGGTGTTCCTTGCAGCGAGAGCCAGTGTGGCGCCTTGAAGAACCGTCGGCCAAAGAAATCCGCCGCGTCCTTCAAGAAAGCCGTGCGTGGGTCGTCACTTACAACCGCGAACCCGACGAGGCACATCCTCAAAATGCTTGGCTCTATGTCTGCGAGGACCATGACTACTGTCTGAAGCGTCTGCCATCGGCGGTACGAAGAAATGTCAAACGGGCTCTGCGGACGTTCCGATTCGAGTTTGTCGATGCGGAGAGGTTTCTTGAAAAAGGCGTTGTTCCGTTCTGCGACACGCGCACACGGGTTGGCCTGTCAGACGGCACGCCAGAGAAGTTCCGGCGGTATTTTGAAACCAACATACATAACCCCGCGCACCGCATCGTGGGGGCCTGGAAGGACGATACCCTGGCGGCGTTCCTCTCCCTGCTTGTCGTGGACGACTGGGTGGTAATTATCCCCTTCGCCGCGACCGAGCATCTCCCGTCCCGTCCCAACAATGGGCTGATTCATTTCGCGATAGATTACTTCATCGTCCAACGTAAGTTCAGGCTCGTCGCTTACGGACTTAGTTCGATCCAGGAGATAGGCAAGGCTGATGGCTTACATCGTTTCAAGACCCACGTCGGGTTTGAAGCTCGGCCCGTTCATCGTGTGTTCGTGTTCCATCCCCTCCTAAGGCCCTTCATCAATTCGGCTGTCTTATGGGCACTGAGGGCTGGCGTCCGCTTGTGGCCGAGAAGTCGCGTACTCCGCAAAGCCGCCGGACTGTTGGCCACGTCTCTGAAAAAACGACCGCCGCAGGTCAAGTCGAAGCATCAAGAACAAGAATCGAGAGAATAATGCCTTGATGAGCATACGGGAAGCTAACGTAAACGATATCGCGGGAATTGCCCGAATTCACAAGGGCAGGTTCCCTCGGCAATTCGTGGGGCGATTGCCGCGTTCATTGATTGCCAAATTCTATGCTTCCCAACTAGCGCGCTCAATCTTGTTGGTACATGTAGGAAAAAGCGGCGTCGACGGCTTTGTGCATGGCGGACTTTCCAGCCTCATGGCTGCTGGCCGCAAGGAATTCTTCCTGACCAATATGGGAAGATGTTTTTGGAGCATGGCTATCCGACCTCCGCTCTGTTGGTCGGCCGTGAAATCGCTCACGGGGTGGCGTTTTCGCAACCGGCAATCTCGGGAAGCCCCGCCGGATTGCTGGCTCCGCTGCCTGGCAGTTGACCGAGCGGTTGAGGGAACTGGAATCGGCGCCGTTTTGGTCGAGGCTTTTGAATATGCCATTCGGGTTACACATGCCCGCGAGTACGGCCTTTCCGTTAATAAATCGAATCGGCGTGCCATCCAGTTCTATGAAAAAATGGGATTTGAGGTTGAAAGAGAAACCGAGAAGTCCTTTTGCTATCGAAAGCGGTTGGTCCGCGAAGCCTCGAAATAATACGCATCTCCCAACGAGACATCATGCTGAAACGGTTACTGGACATCGCAGCGTCGGGACTCGGCCTGCTGTTGCTCTCGCCGCTCTTGGCGGTGGTGGCGCTCTTGGTCAAGCTCACTTCCCCTGGCCCGGCGCTCTTTCGTCAGGAGCGCGTGGGGTGCAACGGGAAGCCGTTTTTTATCCTCAAGTTCCGATCGATGGTCGCCGACGCGCCAAACCGCGGCGGACAAATCACCTATGGAGTGGACCCGAGGATCACGACCGTCGGCAGGCTAATAAGGAAAACAAAGATTGACGAATTGCCACAATTATTCAACGTGCTGCGCGGAGAGATGAGCCTTGTCGGGCCGCGGCCCGAAGTGCGGAAATACGTTGATATGTTCGCCGAGGATTACGAAGAGATTCTTCGCGTGCGGCCTGGCATCACCGATCTGGCGTCGGTGAAGTACCGCGACGAAGCGGCGATACTTGGCGCGGCGGCCGATCCCGAGCGGGAATACGTCGATCGGGTGCTGCCCGAGAAGATACGGCTGGCCCGCGAGTACGTCCAACGGCAATCGCTGTTGCTGGACCTGGGGATTATTTTCGGCACGTTGTTCCACATCGCCCGAGACGCCGTGACAAGGCGTCGCGACAGTGCTGCCGACGAATCGGACGCCACTTAACTTGATTTCCGGAGTAGTTTTTTGAAACCGATAGACACCCAACAATCGCCCATTCAAGTTCCGTTCTTTCGCCCCTCGATCACCGAGGCCGAGATCGACGAGGTCGTCTCATGCCTGCGGTCGGGTTGGCTCACAACCGGTCCGCGCACCAAGCGGTTCGAGTCGGAGTTCGCCCGGCAGGTGGGCGGAAAGCACGCCGTGGCGGTCAATTCCTGCACCGCCGCACTGCATCTGGCCGTTGAGGCATTAGGACTCGGGTCGGGTCAGGCCGTGCTCGTACCCACCATGACCTTTGCCGCCACGGCCGAGGTGGTCCGATATCAGAACGCCGTCCCGGTGCTGGTGGATTGCGATCCGGTCACGCTGAACATGGACCTCGATGACGCCGCTCGGAAGATCGAACAACTCAGCGCGGGCAACACTCCTTTGGACCCTTCGCTCCGCGTCGTGGGGATTATTCCAGTACACGTCGGCGGGCTGATGATGGACATGGATCGGGTCCAAGCGTTCGCCGCCGAGCGTGGGTTGTGGGTAGTAGAGGACGCCGCGCATAGCTTTCCGGCGGCGTATCGGACCAGTGGTCAGTGGTCAGTGGCCAGTGGCCAGAGGCCAAAGGTCAGAGGTCAAAGCGACAATACAAGCGAACAATTCCCGAACCCCGACCCCCGAACCCCGAACCCCGACCTTTCTTGGCGCCGCTGCGGCGAGAACACAGCCGCGGTCTCTTGCTTCTCCTTCTACGCCAACAAGACGATGACCACCGGCGAAGGGGGAATGGCCGTGACCGACGACGAGCAGCTTGCCGCGCGGATGCGGCAGATGTCGTTGCACGGCCTGTCGCGCGACGCCTGGAAGCGTTTTGCCGGCAATCACGCCTGGGACTATAAAATCGTCGCCCCGGGCTACAAATACAACATGACCGACATCGCCGCCGCCATTGGACTGCATCAGCTTGCCCGGGCCGAGGAGAACCGGCTCGAGCGTCAGTCTATTGCCCGGTTCTTCCGTGAAGAGCTGTCTGAAATAGATCAAATCGAATTGCCCCCCGATCCGCCCGACCGCGTTCATTCTTGGCACTTGTTTCCGATCCGCTTGCGTCTGGATCGGCTGTCGATTGAGCGGAACACGTTTATCGAACGTTTACGCGAACTCGGCGTCGGCTGTTCGGTCCATTGGCGGCCGTTGCACCTTCATCCGTACTACGAAAAAACCTTTGCTTGGCGGCCGGAGCATCTTCCGGTCGCGTCCGAACAATGGCTCAGGTTTGTCAGTCTGCCATTGTTTCCGGGAATGAGAGAGGAAGAATACCGCCACGTGGCCGATACGGTCCGCCGGCTTTGCCGACAGAACAGCGCATGAACCAGCCATCGACACAAGCTCCTCTTTGGCCGGAAGGCAAGCGATTCGCCTTCACGGTCTTCGACGATACGGACTTGGGCACTTGCGAAAAGCTGCGCGGCGTTTATGCCTTGCTGGACGAACTAGGCTTTCGCACGACCAAGTCGTGCTGGGTCAAGCGCGGCGACCCCAAATTAGGCAAATATCCCGGAGAAACGCTCGACGACGATCAATACCGCCAGTGGCTTTTGGACCTTCAGGCAAAGGGATTCGAGATCGGTTGGCACGGCGCCACCTGGCACTCCGCGCGTCGCCGGGAAGTGGCCGAAGCACTCGACCGATTCGCCGAGGTTTTCGGGCACGATCCGGCGGCGGCCACCAATCATACCGGCGCTCGCGAGTCAATCTACTGGGGCGGTCACCGCCTGACCGGCTGGCGGCGGACGGTATACAACCTTCTAACCCGCTATCGAAACAGCGGCAAGTACGGCGGTCACATCGAGGGCAACGATCTTTTTTGGGGAGATCTCTGCCGACAACGTATCAAGTACTACCGTAATTTCACCTTCCGCGACATCAACACATTGAAGGCTTGTCCCTTCATGCCTTACCACGATCCGTTGCGGCCGTACGTCAACTACTGGTTCGCCGCGTCCGACGGCCATGACGTTCAAACCTTCAACCACTGTATCGGCGAAGCGGAACAGGACCGCTTGGAGGAGGAAGGCGGGGTGTGCCTCATGTACACCCATTTCGCCATGGGCTTCAGTGAGCCTCAAGGCGTGAACCCCCGTTTCGAGAAACTAATGCGTCGGCTGGCAAAAAAGAACGGCTGGTTCGTACCCGTCGGCGTTTTGCTGGACCACCTTTTGGCCCGCTACGGACCCCGACAAATTACCGCCGCCGAGCGAAGTGGCCTGGAAACCCGTTGGCTTTGGGAAAAGATTTTCGTCGGCACAACGTGATCGCCATCCAACCCTACGCCGAGCGACATACTGAAGCGGTCCGCTGCTTCAACGATCGCCTTAAAGCCGGTAGCGTGGAAAGCCGCTTCCCCCTTTCGCCCATTCCTGCTTGGCTGCCGAAAATCGCCGGCCGAAAGATATTCCAGGAATACTACCTGACCGTAGACGAAGAAAATGCGGTCCGTGGCGGCTACATCCTAAAACACCAGGATTTTTGTATCAAGGACCGCGTTCTGTCGATCGCCGACTATCATCTGCCGATCTCCGAGGGAGCAGTCAATAAAAGTTATCCCCAGATAGGCGCCATGCTGCTGCGCGACGCTATCGGCCGGCAGCCACTGTTGTACGGCCTGGGCATGGGCGGATACCAGGAGCCTCTCGCCAGGATGTTGCTGGCGACCGGCTGGAGCATGTTTTCGGTCCCGTTTTATTTTCGGGTCGTCCGACCGACGGCTTTTTTGCGGAATATCGCCTTCCTCCGCCGTTCCGCCGCCAAACGGATGGCCTTGGACCTGTCGGCTGCCACCGGCTTGGGATGGTTGGGGATCCATGCTTTCCAGGCGTTTCGCGTCCTAAAAGAAGCCAAAGTCCCAGCCGCCGAGGTCGAGCTGGTCGATGAGTTTTCCGATTGGGTGGACGAACTATGGAATTCGTGCAAGGAGCGGTACGGCATGTCGGCCGTGCGCGACGCCGAAACACTTCGCATATTATATCCCAAAAACAACGACAGGTTCATTCGCCTGAAAATTAGCAGACGATCGCGGCCGATCGGTTGGGTCGTGGTTCTCGATTCCCAACTGTCCGGCCATAAGCACTTCGGAGACATGCGCCTCGGATCGATCGCCGATTGCTTTGCCTCCGTCGCGGATACCGCCGTGGTCGTCGGCGCCGCACGACGATACCTCGAGTCGCGGGGAGTCGATCTGATCGTCTCCAATCAATCGCACATCGCCTGGCAACGGGGATTTCGGCAGGCAGGTTTCCTCGGCGGCCCGTCGAACTTCATCTTCGCCGCCTCCAGGGAACTAACGGAGTTGTTGCGGCGGGAGGGCGTCGAAAACGATGACCTGCATTTCAACCGTGGTGACGGAGACGGTCCAATAAACCTGTAGTACGGAGAACATCATGCCGGTGATTGAGCGATTGACCGCCATCTTTGAGAAGGTTTTCGACGTCGAGGCCGACGAATTCTCGCCTGACTTGACGCCGGAGGACGTGCTCCGTTGGGACTCGCTCGGACACATGACTTTGGTCATGGACTTGGAGGATGCGTTCAAAGTCCATTTCGAGGTGGACGAGATCACCGAGATGACTTCAGCCGGAAAAATTATTGAAATGCTCCAGGCGAAAGGAGCGGTAGGACAGGTTGCCAACCTGTCCCACGAACAAGGCGAAAGGAGCGAATGATTAACCGCCCCGGCAATTTGGCCGAAGCAATTCTCCGCGACGGGAAGGCGGACGCCCCAGCCATTTTCCACGGCGAGAGGATCGTCACTCACGGCGAGTTGCGGGCCGCCGTGCAAGGATGGGACGCGCTGTTGCGTTCCGGCAATTCCTTCCGCGGCGAGCGGATTGGATTGCTGGCCGAAAACGGCCCCTTCTTTGCCGCCACGTACCTGGGCATCATCCGCGCCGGACTCTGCGCCGTTCCGCTGCCGGCCGATTGCAGCCGGGCGACGTTCGAGCGGATCGTCGCCTCGACCGGCATGAGGCGGATTCTCGTGTCGGACCGTTTCCATGCCCGCGTCAAACCTTGGACCGAACCGCTCGGCGTGGAACTTGTCGTCGAGCCGGCCGAGCCACCGTCGACGGACGCGAATCTTCTCCCGGCTGAGGTCGATCCCCGAAAAGATTTGGCCGCCATCATCTGGACCTCCGGCTCCACGGGCGACGTGAAAGGGGTCATGGTCACCCACCACAACGTCCTGGTGAACACCGAGGACATCATCGGCTACGTGGGAATCGGCCCCGAAGACCGCGCGATGAGCGTACTGCCGTTTTATTACTGTTTCGGCACCTCGCTGCTGCATACCCACTTGATGGCCGGCGGGTCGCTGGTCATCAACAACCGCTTCATGTTTCCCGAAAAGGTGCTCGACGAGATGCGGGAGCGGGAATGCACGGGACTGGCCGGGGTGCCGGCCACGTACCAGATTCTGTTGCGCAAAAGCCGTTTCGCCGAGCGACGGTTTCCCTCGCTGCGCTGGCTTCAACAAGCGGGCGGCAAGTTGCCCGATCCCTTCATCCGCGAGATTCGTCGGGCGTTTCCCGCCGTGAAGTTCTTTATTATGTACGGCCAGACGGAGGCCACGGCGCGGTTGAGCTACCTGCCGCCCGAGAGGCTCGACGACAAGCTCGGCTCAATCGGCCGAGGGCTGCCGCACACGCGGCTCGAGGTATTGCGGCCGGACGGTACGCCGGTCCGTCCGGGATCGGACGAGGTGGGCGAGATCGTCGCATCGGGCGAAAACGTAACGCCGGGCTACTGGAACGATCCGGCGGAAACCGCCCGATACTTCCGCGACGGACGGCTCCACACCGGCGACATGGCGCGGGTCGACGCCGACGGATTCATCTACGTCGTCGAGCGGGTAAGGGATTTCATCAAGGCGATGGGCTACCGCGTCGGACCTAAGGAGGTCGAGGACGTGTTGGCCGAAATGCCCCAGATCGTCGAGGCGGGAGTGATCGGCGTCCCGGACGATCTCTGGGGCGAGGCGATCAAGGCCTTCGTCGTCACGGTCCGACCCGGCCAACTAACCGCCGACGCGGTGCAAAACCACTGCCTGAAGCGGCTGCCGAACTACAAAGTGCCCCGGCACGTAGAGTTCCTGCCGAGTCTGCCGAAAACCGGCAACGACAAGGTGGACAAGGAGTCGTTACGGAAGCGCGAGCGCGAAACCACGAGCGGTTCGTCACAATGATTACCCGGCAAATCGACGCCCTGATCGGCGGCCCGCAGTATGCCGCCACGCAGTCCGAAAAAGACGCCGCGCTGACGCCGATCCTCCGCGAGCTTTGCCGGGAAGTTGCCGACGGCTGCCCCGCTTACGGCCGGTTTCTCGACAAGTTCGGCGGCGATCCCGACTCCTGGCGACGGCCGGCCGACGTGCCGCCATTGCCGGTTTCGATGTTCAAGCGGTTCTTGCTCAGCGCGGCGCCACCGGAGAAGATCGTCCGCGAGTTGCTTTCATCATCGACCTCCGGTCAGCAGCCGAGTCGGATCGTCGTTGACAAGACCACGGCGTTCCGGCAATCCCGGGCGTTGGTGGCGATTCTGAAGGAACACATCGGCAACCGGCGACGGCCGTTTCTGGTGCTCGACACGGCCGACTCGACCGCCGCCGGTGATAGCCTCACCGCCCGCGGCGCGGCCATCCGTGGCGTGGCCAACTTCGCCTCGGAAACCGTCTATGCAATGGATCGGGATTCCGGCGGCGACCTGTCGATCCAGTGGGACCGCGTCGGCGACTTTTTCGACCGACATCGCGGTGTGCCGGTGTTGCTGTTCGGTTTCACGTTTATCGTCTGGACCCGGTTCGTTCTGGAGGCCGAGCGGCGTGGAGCCGCTTTCGATGCGTCCGAGGCCGTTTTGCTGCACTCGGGCGGATGGAAGAAACTTGCCGATCAGGCCGTCTCGAAAGACGAGTTTTCCGGGCGCGCGGCGGCGGTGCTCGGCGCCGCGCCGAAAAGCATCTTGGACTTCTACGGCATGATCGAACAAGTCGGCACGGTGTACGTCGATTGCGAGGCGGGCAACAAACACGCGCCCGCCTTCGCCGACGTGATCCTCCGCCGCCCACTATCGCTCGAACCGGCGGAAGTCGGCCAGACCGGAATAATCGAGGTGCTCAGCACACTGCCGACCAGCTATCCCGGCCACGCGCTGTTGACCGAAGACCTCGGCGAACTGGTCGGCGTGGACGATTGCCCCTGCGGACGCAAGGGAAAGTATTTCCGTTTCACCAGCCGCGTCGAGCGGGCGGCGATTCGCGGCTGCGGCGACACGTTCGCGCAGTCAAGAGAATTGACATGAACGTTTCCGTTACATATAATGTTATTGGGTGCGTGGCGTAGCGGCTTGCCGCCCGCGATTTTCCATGTATTGTTCGATCTGCGGCAACGGGCCGCAAGCGGCCCCGCTAAACGATCTGCCCTGGAGGAATAAAACATGTCAGTTTTGGTACTCGATCAAGCCACCATCGACAAGTTCAAGACGGTTGTCGGCAGCACCGAGATTCGAGACGAGCACGGCACTATAGTCGGTTTCTATCGTCCCGCCATCACTCCAGAAACCGTCGATCAGTATGAGTGCCCTCTGAGCGAAGAGGAATTGCTTCGTCGGTCACGCGAGGGAGGGGGACGCCCCTTGGCCGATATTTTGGGTGATCTGAGGAAGCGCTCGTGAAGTATACAGTGGTCTGGACTGTCGAGGCGGAAGAAGAACTGGCGGACATTTGGGTTGATGCCGTTGATCGGGACGTAATTGCCCAGGCGGCGGAGTCCTTGGATCGTGAACTGGCCCAAAACCCGGCCGCCGTGGGTGAATCGCGGCCGAATTCTCAACGAATCGCTTATTGTCTGCCCCTTGGAATCCAATTCGAGATTTCCGAGGATGACCGTCTCGTCAAGGTATTCGCCGTGTGGTTATGTCACCGTATTGTCAAGTAGGACGGCATATTTCAGGAACGTGAGCCTACAGCGATTTACTCCCGACGGCATACAACCGGCAGGCGACGACTTCGCTCAGATCGTCGAGTCGCTCGGCAGGCAACGCAAGCGGATCGCCCGCGTGCCGGTGGACCGGCTGTTGGCGCTGCTGGACGACTTTTCCCGGCGGTTGTTGCGTGACTCGCGCACCGCCGGCTTGGAAGGCGCGATGTTTCTCGGCGCTTGGCTGCGCCGCGGCAACCTGCGGCAAATGTTGGAGTTGAACCTGGGCGGCAACCTGGCCGCTCTGGACGGTTTCGTGCCACAGGGACGCAACTATCTGGCCGCCAAACCGCACGGACTGGTTTCGATGTGGATGGCCGGCAACGTGGCAACCCTGCCGATGTTCTCGCTCATCCCGGCGCTGTTGGCCAAGAACGTCTGCCTGGTGAAACTCGCCTCGCCCGAGGCCAACGGCATGGATCGGCTGCTAGCCGTGCTGGCCAAATCTGAGACGGATGGATTGCGCGGCGCGGAACTGCTCGAAGCCGCGGCCGTCGTTTGGTTCGATTACCGCAACCTGGAGCTAAACGAGCAAATGTCGCTGGCGGCCGACGCCAAACTCATCTGGGGAGGAACAGAGGCCGTCCGGGCAATCTCGCTTCTGCCACGCCGCGAACACTGTGTGGAGATCGTCTTTGGACCAAAATACTCGATCGGCGTCATCGGAAGCAAGCAATTGGACAGCGAAGACGGATTGGAGGCGGTCGTGGACGGATTCGTCCGCGACGTGGCCATCTTCGACCAGCGGGCTTGCTCCGCGCCGCAAACGATCTTCGTCGAACGCAACCAGCGCCGTTCGCTCGGCGAAGTGGGCAAGTTGTTCGCCCGGCGTCTGGCGCGACTGCCGCCAAAGCCCGATCTGGACGCCTACACCACGGGGCGAATTCTGCAAGTCCGCGCCGAATGGGCAATGGACGAGTCGAAAGACGTGATTGCCTCAAAGGACGGCGCCAACTGGACGGTCTGCATGGATCGCGAGCCATCGCTGAAGGAAGCCGTCCAATCGCGGACCATCTTTCTCAGCGAGGTTGAATCATGGCGGCAGATCGTGCCGCTGCTGGGTCCGAAAGTGCAAACCGTCGGCCTTGCGCTGGGGGACATCGACCAGTCGCTGGCCTTCGCCGAGGTCGCCACCGAAGCCGGCGTGGCACGCTGCGTGCGCCCCGGCATCATGAACAACTACGAGTCGCCCTGGGACGGAAAGCTGTTGGTCGGGGAGCTTGTCCGCTGGGTAACGCTGAAACCATAGCGGGTTTCTGTCCTGAAGTTGTATAGCGGGCGGCGAGAGTTCTCTTGCCCCATTTGGCCGGACTGGGTAAAATAGGCTCCCAGCCATCTTCTTTCGGCTGGGATAATCCGCGTGCAGAAGGCAGAAGGTAGATAAACTCGCTATTGCTGGGGAACGGACTCCCATGGACACAATTCTAGTAACCGGCGGGGCCGGGTTCATCGGAGGTTGTTTCGTCCGGCAGTGCATCGCCGAACAGGTGTGCCGCGTGGTCAATTTCGACAAGCTGACCTACGCGGGCAACCTCGATTCGCTGCGGTCGGTCGCCTCTAGTCCGCGATACGCCTTCGTCGAGGGCGACATCGCCGATCGTGAGGCCGTCGAGCGTGTAGTCGCCGAGTTCGAGCCGACGGCGATCGTCCACTTCGCGGCCGAGTCGCACGTGGACCGTTCGATCGAAGGGCCGGCCGAGTTTGTGCGGACGAACGTGCAGGGTACGTTCCAGTTGCTCGATTCCGCCCGGCAATACGTTGCCCGAATATCGACCCGACGGCGGGCCGATTTTCGCTTCCTGCACGTCTCGACAGACGAGGTTTACGGCTCCCTGGGGCCGACCGGACTTTTCACCGAAACCAGCCCCTACGATCCCAGTTCGCCCTATTCGGCTACAAAGGCGGCGGCCGATCATCTCGCCCGGGCGTATTTCCGCACCTTCGGCCTGCCCTTGCTGGTGACGAATTGCTCGAACAATTACGGCCCCTGCCAGTTCCCTGAAAAGCTGATCCCCCTGGTAATTCTGAACGCCTTGGAGGGGAAGCCGTTGCCGGTCTACGGCGACGGACAGAACGTGCGCGACTGGCTGTTCGTCGAGGACCACTGCCGGGCGTTGTGGCGCGTGCTGACGGCCGGCCGGCTCGGCGAAACGTACAACATCGGAGGCAACTGCGAGCAGAAGAACATCGACGTGGTGAAGGCTATCTGCCGCACGGTCGACGAGCTTCGGCCCGGTTTGCCTCATGCCCCTTGCGGTTCGCTGATCACGTTTGTCCGGGACCGGCCGGGCCACGACCGCCGCTACGCCATCGACGCCGGCAAGATCCGCCGCGAATTGGGATGGCAACCCGAACACGACTTCGCCTCGGGAATCCGCCGGACCGTCAAATGGTATCTCGACAATCCGCAATGGGTCTCGCGGGTCGCCAGCGGGGCCTATCGGCGCGAACGGTTGGGACTGCTGCGCGAGGACAACTGAAATATATTTTGTCGCGGTTTTGCAAGAGGAATGGGCCATGCAACAAACGAACGTCTTTTCCAAGGGGATCATTCTGGCCGGCGGATCGGGGACGCGGCTCTATCCGATCACCCGCGCGGTGAGCAAGCAATTGTTGCCCGTCTACGACAAGCCGATGATCTATTATCCGCTCTCGGCGCTGATGTTGGCCGGCATCAGGGACATTCTCCTGATCTCCACGCCGCAAGACATCGGCGCATACCAACGGCTTCTGGAGGACGGCGGCGACTTGGGCATCTCAATCTCTTACGCCGTCCAACCGGAGCCGAAAGGGCTTGCTCAGGCGTTCATCATCGGTCGGCGGTTCGTTGGCGACGACCACGTGGCCCTGATCCTCGGCGACAATATCTTCTACGGACATGGTTTCCAGGCAAACCTGGATCGCGCGGCAGCGCGGACGACCGGCGCCACGAACTTCGTCTACCGGGTGAAAGACCCCGAGCGGTACGGCGTGGTGGAGTTGGACGCCGAGGGCAAGGCCGTCTCGATCGAGGAGAAGCCGCAAAAGCCCCGTTCCAACCTGGCCGTAACCGGTCTCTATTTCTACGACAACCAGGTCGTGGACATCGCCGCCGATCTGAAGCCGTCGGCGCGGGGCGAGTTGGAAATCACCGACGTGAACCGCCGCTACATGGAGCAAGGCCGGCTATTGATCGAACAACTGGGACGCGGCTTCGCCTGGCTGGACACCGGCACCGAGACGTCGCTGCTCCAGGCGGCCGATTTCGTCCGCACCATCGAGGACCGCCAGGGGCTGAAAATCGCTTGCCTCGAGGAAGTGGCCTTCCATAAGGGATTCATCGACGCCGCCCAACTTGAAGCCATCGCCAAGGGGTTCAACAACCGCTACGGCCAATACCTGCTGGGGTTGTTGGATTGACGACCAATTAAGCCGCTCTTTCCCACGCTCTGCGTGGAAACCAGGAAAAGCGAGGGCAAGTCCTCGCACTCTAAAGATTATGGTGAAACGGAAGATCATCGCAGCGGTCGTCGTGGTTGGCTTTGCCGGCGCGGTGCTGTTCCACGCGCCCCTGTTGCGAGGTCTGGCCGACCCGCTGATCGTCGACCAGACGACCGACGACTACGACAGTATTTGTCTCCTCCCCTCGCTCCAAACACCCGACGGCGACCGCTGCTACGACGTGGCCGCCTCCTTGTTCCGCAAGAATCCTTCCGCCCAAGTGCTGATAGTCGTACATCCGCCGAATCGGATTGTGGAAGCCGGCGCACTTGCTTCGTTTGAGACGATCAGTCGGCGGGAATTAGGCGTTCGAGGAGTTCCGGGGGACTCGATTTTGATCTTGCGGAGCCGATGGATCGACGATTGGGCCGCCGCCGAGGCGTTGGCCGGCCGGTTGCGCGAACGCCCCGAGTCTTCCGTGCTCCTGCTTTGCGCCGAGTTCCACAGTGCTCGGGTCCGCGCGGTATTGAACAACGTGCTCGATCCGGCCGCGGCGAAGCGGGTGCGGGTAATGCCGTTGCCCGACCGTCGATTCGACAAAACCAACTGGTGGACCTCCAGGCGCGGGGTACGCTCGCTGGGCATGAATTGGCTCGTCCGACTGCAAGGCTGGCTGGGGGGCCAAGCAGCGCACCCGCCCCGCAAGAGCGCGGATGACTATCGCCGCGACATCATAAAATCCTGGCGGGAGGAGACGCCATGAACCGAATGCGGCGTCTGATCATCTCGCTGCTGTTGGCCGCGGCAATCGCGTTCTCGCTGTGGATTGCATATCCTTATCTTTTGCGAGCGATGGCGAGGTGGCTTGACGTGGGCAAACCGCCCCGCCGTGCCGATTACGTCCTGCTCCTGGGCGGCGACCAGCAGACGCGGCCGTTCGTCGTCGCCGTATTGGTCAATGAAGGCTGGGCGCGGCGCGTGCTTGTCTGTGAATCGGCGCCGACGCCCCAATCCATCGACGGGATTCTTCCCCCGGCGCATGAAATCAGTTGCAGAATTCTCTTGAACCAAGGAGTGCCGCCGGACGACGTCGTCGTTCTCCGCGGCGCGGTGGCGACGACCCACGACGAAGCCAAAACCCTGGCGACCTTTCTCGAAGACCATCCGAACGTACGCGTTTTGGCGGTCACCAGCGATTACCACACGCGGCGGAGCCGTTGGATTCTTTCCCGATCGCTGGCCGACCGGTCCGACGCAGTGTCGTTCGTCTCGGCGCCGACGGATTATTGCGACATGAACCGGTGGTGGAAGGACCAATGGGGAATGAGGTTCGTCGCCTCCGAATACCTCAAACTCGCGTTCTACCTCGTGCGCTATGGACATTTATTCCACTGGCTGGCGGCCTGCGGCGTCCTTGCAATCGTCGCTGCATGGATTCGGCGGCGTCAATCGGTTCCCGGTCAGACACACTGACCGGTGCATTGACGGCCCTCCGTGCTCTTCGATGGTGTCCGGGAATTATCCGTTGTAGGAGGCGACTCCAGTCGCCTCCTACAATTTCCCGACGGACTGCTGGCATCCGCTATTGCTACCGGATGTAATACGCGCCGGCCTGCCCAACTCCGTTCCAGCGATCGGGGAAGTATCCGGCGTTTGCCGTCCAGCGCGGCGAGTAATCGCCGTTGTACGGATCGGCACTGGCACGAGGCCGGGAGTTTGAGAATCCGAACCACTTCATCGACTCGATCCGTCGGGTCCGCTGCCACGCCCGAAACTCCGCTCTGGCGCGGACCATCATCTTCGGATTATTGTATTGCTGCATTGCCTGGTCGTAGAACCACATTTCCGGCGTGGCTTTCAGTTCGCCGGGCGAGACGACTGAGTTTAGCCCCAAGCCGGCGTCCAGTGGCTTCTGGGCTTGCGCCACCCCACCGGTCAGGAAAAATGGCAAAGCCAATAAGATCACAAGCCGCTCCATGGGTCCCCCCCCTTTGTGCGTGCGTTAGATATTGTTTCGACACAAGCCGCTATAGAAGACTTTCGGTCCGCGGCGGTGGTGGTGTTTAGTCGGGTTCTGATGATTTTCCGACTCGATGTCCCAATCGACGGTCGCATCTCGGCGCCATGAGGATAGTCGGCAGCCTGCTGAAACATCTGTAGGAGGCGTCTCCAGACGCCGATGATGGAGCAAAAACCCGCGAAATTCGGCAACTGGAGTCGCCTCCTGCAATCAGGATGATGGTTTTTCAACGGGCTGTTCGCAGCCCGGTAATGTAAAAACCCGACTCCCGGAGGGGAAATCCTGCGTATTCCCCCCAGGTTCGGCCAAGTAGCCGACTTGCACTCTTGTAAGAGGCAACGGTTGGCAGAGATATTCCCGCGGGCTGGCGAGAAAAACTTGCCGACGGGGGGAATTTTTGTGATTTCTTCGTTTGGCGTATGGAATAATTGCCTGGTGGTTGGTATCTTACTGTTCGGCGGGAGGGTTTCCTGCCACGTACGCCCGACCACGTAAGATATTCTTTAGGAAAGGTGAACCCATGAAGAAGTTAATGGCTTTTGTGATGATTGTGAGCATCGGCATGTTCTGCTCGCTCGGCTGTACCAAGGAAGCGCCGACGCCAGAGCCACAGCCTGAACCGTCGGTTGAAACACCAGATGCCACGCCTGATGCGGAGAAGCCGGTCGCTGAGGAGGGTGAGAAGCCGGCCGCGGATCTGCCCGCCGAGCCGGAAGTCAAGCCGGTCGCCGAGTAAGGCGGCGAGTGAAGTCGTTTCATCAATGAAGCCATCTTGATCGGCGCCAGAAAACGGGGGTGCCGGAGATTGCAACATTAGAGAGGAAGGGTTGCCCGAGCGGCGGCCCTTCCTCTTGCGTTTTCTTGGGCGTTGCCCGTCCGTGTACAAGCGCCGAACGCCCTGATATAGTGGAGGTTTTCACGCCGGATCAAAAGAGTATCCAAGCCATGTCGCTGCAAATCTCTTGGTTTGATCTGTCGTTGATATTCGTTTACCTGATAGCCGTGGTGGCGATTGGGTGCTACGCGGGAAGCGTACGTCGCCGCGACGGCGGCGGAGAGGGAGGACACTATTTCCTGGCGGGCAATTCGCTCGGATGGCCGGTGATCGGGCTGGCGATGTTCGCCGCAAACATCTCGACGGTCCACCTGGTCTCTCTGGCCGAGTCGGCCTACACGTATGGCCTGGCCTACACCGGTAATTTCGAGTGGATGGCGGGCTTCGTCTTGATTTTGCTGTCGTTGTTGTTCGCGCCGTTGTATCTCCGCTCGCGAGTGTCCACCTTGCCGGATTTCCTCGAGCGGCGATTCAACCGCCACTGCCGCGACTGGTTGGCGATCATTTCCATCGTCTCGGCCATCGTGGTGCATATGGGCGTGGCGTTGTACACGGCCGCCTGGGTTCTTCGCGGCATCCTCGGTCTGGGGCCGGAGACCACGATCCTGGGGATCAGTTCCACGATGTTCTTCATCATCGTCCTGGGGGTGCTCACGGGGATTTACACCATGGTCGGCGGGCTGCTGGCCGTCGTTTGGACCGAGAGCTTTCAGACGATCCTTTTGCTGATCGGCGCGGTATGCATTACGGTCGTCGGCTTCTCCGCGGTGGGCGGTTGGGACCAGCTTTCGCAGACACTGTCGAGTTCCGCCCATCCGCTGCTGGGGTTCATGCTCCCCGATGGCAAGCCGATCGACTGGGATACGCAACGGTTTCTTCACATGGTCAACGGGGCAAAGGATCCGGGTGGGTTGCCGTTTTACGCGGTGTTGTTGGGCTATCCGGTCATCGGCATTTGGTACTGGTGTTGCGACCAGACGATCGTGCAGCGGGTGCTGGCGGCGCGCGACGAAAAGCAGGCCCGGCTGGGGCCGCTGTTCTGCGCGTTCCTCAAGATTCTACCGGTGTTCTTCTTCGTGTTGCCGGGCGTGATCTGCGTGGCGCTGGTGCAACAAGGCGCTTTTCCCGAAGGCGGACCGGCGAATCCCCGCGACACCTATACCTTCATGGTGACGCACATGCTCCCCTGGGGGCTTAAGGGATTGGTGATCGCGGCGATGTTGGCGGCGGCGATGCAAACCTGCTCGGCGGCGCTGAATTCCACGGCCACCCTCTTCGCCTACGACATCTTCCAACGATGGCGGCCACAAACGAGCGAGCACAAACTCGTGCTGGTCGGCAAGATCACGACCGTAGTGGCCACCCTGCTGGCGATCGCCGCTTCGCCGCTGTTCGAGAGCTACAACACCATCTACGAAGGCTTGATGACGTTGATCTGCTACCTTGCGCCGCCGGTAACCGTGGTGTTTCTGTTCGGCGTATTCTGGCGCGGTGCGACGGGCAAGGCCGCCTTCTTAACGCTCGTCGTCGGAGCGGGCCTCGGCGCGCTGGCCTTTCTGCTCGGCAAGCTGGGAACGCTGGCGACGATCGAGGAACTGACCGGCGTGAACATGCACTTCATGATGACGTCGTTCTATCTCTTCGTGATCTGTTGTGTGCTGATGTTGGTGGCCTCGCGGCTGATGCCCGAGCCGCTGAAAGAGGAAGCCAAGGTTCTGATGTGGGAGGATTGGCGTGAGCCGTTACGCGGCGAGGCGGGCGGGCGGGGACTGGGCAACTACCGCGTGCTGGCGGCCATCGTGTTCGTCACCTTCGTGGTGCTGTACATACTGTTTTGGTAGAACGTTCGGCAATGCGTCGTTAATTCAACACGCTTCATTTAGCCCCCGGTGAATACACCGGGGGGAAGCGGGTAAAACCACCGAGGCCGCGCAACACCCGAATTCAACGTTGCCCCCCGTGTATTCACGGGGGGCTAAATATGTACCCTCGTTCCCATGCTCCACGACCGGCGCTAAATATCCTGGGGAATCGCTTGCGACGGGCGGTTTTCCGCCCCTTTCAAGCCTCCGCGGACCCCAAAAAAGCGTTTTTGCGCCCGCCATAGCCCCTAGCTAAAAAAGGCGAAAATGCCGGCGGCCAGAAAACATCCTTTATCAAGGCGGTTCCGGCTTGTAGAATGACCTCGCCACACATACCTCGCAGGAGGGGCAATTGCAAAAGTTTTTTGAGTTGTCGCCGCAAGCCCATGTTGTTATTCAGGTTAAGGTCGATTTTTCGGTCTGAATTAACTGGAAAAAATTCCCGATTTCGCCATTTAATTATTACGTCGATT
>JAUWPQ010000267.1 GCA_030611515.1 Planctomycetota bacterium
GCTTGCCCGCCGTGTATCACGTCATGAACGGCGGGCAAGCCCGCCCGCTACACATTGACGGAAAACGCTATATCCGTCACCGCAAACCGATCAACCTTCGGACGATCCAATCGCGGAGCCGGTCGGAGATCACCCTGAGGCACTTGAAACAAATCCGCACGTCCCAGCCGAGAAAATAGTGTGTTTTCGGCCGCTTGGCAGTCAGCGCGTGGACCACCGCCCGGACCACGCGCTCGACCGGCGCCGCACCGCGGGCGGACCGTTCCGCAATCCGGCGTATGGCCTCCAGATCGGATTGGTAAAGCTCGAACACCTCGGGGCCGGCGTCGGCCGACAACTGCTCGGCCAAAGCCGTGGATTTGTCCCAGATCGGCGTGTCGATCGCGCCCGGCTCGACGGCCGAGACGCGGATGCCAAAATTGCGGAGTTCCGTGCGCAATGTGTCGTTGAACACCTCCAAGGCAAACTTCGACGCCGAATACGCGCCCAGATAAGGCACGGCCAATCCGCCGTTGATCGAACCAATGTTGACCACTCTTCCGCGAGCCTTCCGCAGCAGCGGCAGAAAGGCCCGAGTAACCGCCACATGGCCGATCACGTTCACTTCAAACTGTTTGCGGATTGCCTCGGTCGACAGGATTTCCCACGGGCCTGGCACCGCGATCCCGGCGTTGTTTACCAGGCCGGCCAGACCGGCGTCGCCCACGGCCGCGGATACTTCTTCGACGGCGGCGGCGATCTCCGCGGCGTCGGTCACGTCGATCCGCACGGGTGTAAGCCGGTCGGACGCCTCGGCCCGCAATCGCCGCGCGGCCTCGTCCGACCTCACGCCGGCGAAGACGCGAAATCCGCGGCGGTCCAATTCAATCGCGCAAGCCTTGCCGATGCCGGTCGAAGCGCCGGTAATGAAAAATAAACATTCGGATTCAGACTCGAAATGTTCGCTTTTCATTTTCTGCAAGAGAATAGCCCCCGACTATTTTGACGTAAATGAAACCCCCAGCAATATAGCGGTCCACCCCGCCGGCGACAACGCCGATTTCCCCGCCAATAAAGCACAAATCAGCCTTGACCGGCTTGCTGGAAATCCTTACCCTCTCGCGTGCTATGCTTGCCCAAATTATGCGAACCGCCGTGGTGGCAACGATCATTGCTTCGGGGGCGTCCCGCGCGCCGGGGGCGGAGGTTTCGCCCGCCGCGCCGCCGATCCGACAAATGCTACTGCTCCGCAACGGCGAGGTCATCGAGGGATGTATTTCGCGGGCCGATGATTATTACGTGATCGATCTCTCCGACGGGCAAATCCGCGTAAAACAATCCAACGTGGAGTTGGTCTGCAACGGCCTCGATGACGGCTATCGTCGGAAACGGGCGCAGATCCAAGTCGGAAACGTTTACCACCACCTTAAACTTGCCCGCTGGTGCTTGCGACACGATCTGTTCGGCCGCGCGGCCGTGGAGTTGGCCGACGCGATAGTCGCCGACGCAAATAATCCGATGATCGGTCTGCTGCGTCACCGGCTGAAAATGGCAATGGAACCGCCGCCGTCGCCGGAAGCGGCAAACCTTCCGGCCCGGGGACCGTCCAACGAGGAGTTGGACCGGATGGTCCGCAACTTGCCGTACAAGGCGGTCGAGACGTTCACGCAATCGATCCAGCCGGTGTTGATGAACAATTGCCTTGGGTCGGGCTGCCACGGCCCGTTGTCGGACGTGCCCATGCGGCTGTTCCGCGTTTCCAGGGACAAATCTCCTTCGCGCCGGATGACTCAGCGGAACTTGCATTCCGTGCTGCAATTTGTCGACCGCGAAAATCCGATGGCGAGCCGATTGATAAAAGCCTGCAATGGTCCGCACGGCACGACCCAGCACTCCGTTTTCGGCGAACGTCAAGTCAACCAATATCGACGGCTGCTAATCTGGACGCTCTTGCTTGCCGAGCGTCCGGCGGCCCGATCGCCCGCTACCGTTTCGACGCCACCGCAATCGCCCGGCAAGACGTCGGCACAGGCGTCGATCGACCAGTCAGCCGACCCGTTCGACGCAGAGGTCTTTAATCGCCGCTACGCGCCCGCGGAGCCGTAGCCGGGATTATTCGTAAGGGGTGCCATGGGTAAGCGTAGCTTACCCGTGTTGCGGCGTTGGGACACACGGGTAAGCTGCACTTACCCATGGCACCCAATTTCAGACTCTGTGAATAATCCGGAATAGGCGGACGAATGGCATTTGCGCCGGTCTGCTTTCAAGGTTTCCGCAATAAAGGGGGGGCGATTAGCGCGAGCGACGCATACCCCTATAATACATGGTTGGCGAGGAATTCAACGATGCCCAACCATGCAGAATCGACGTTGAAATCATACCTACCCCGATTCGGGCTAAGCTCGTTCCGCGAGGGGCAGGAGCAGGTAATCTCCACTGTGCTGGCCGGGCAGGACTGCCTGTGCGTGATGCCCACCGGCGGCGGAAAAAGCCTCTGCTACCAGTTGCCCGCCGTGGCCATCGACGGATTGACGCTGGTCGTCTCGCCGCTGATCGCCCTGATGAAGGACCAGGTGGATCAACTCCAGAAGTTGGGCCTGCCGGTCAGTTTCATCAACAGCACGCTGCCGGCCGCCGAGCAGTACAGCCGGCTCGACCGGATGGCCGCCGGCGAGTTTCAACTGGTCTACGTGGTGCCCGAGCGGTTCCGCAGCGGTCGGTTTCTCGACGCGGTCCGCGCGGTGGGGATCAAGCTGCTGGCGATCGACGAGGCTCATTGCGTCAGCGAGTGGGGGCACGATTTTCGCCCCGACTACGCCCGGCTGGGTTATTTTCGCCGCATCCTGGGCAACCCGACCACGATCGCCCTGACCGCCACGGCCACCGACCGGGTCCGCGACGACATCGTCAAGATGCTCGACCTTCGCGAGCCAGAGATATTCATCACCGGCTTCGCGCGGCCGAACCTGTTCTACGAGGTCAAGATGCCGTCGAGCGAACGGCAGAAACCCGATAAGCTCGTCGAGTTTCTGGGGAAAACGCCCGGCTCGGGCATCATCTACACATCGACCCGCAAACGGGCCGAGGAGGTCGCCGCATTAGTCGCCGAGCGGACCAAACGCAGCACGTCCGTCTACCACGCCGGACTTTTGCCCGACCAGCGAAAAAAAGCCCAAGAAGACTTCATGCACGGGCGGCGCGAGATCGTCGTGGCCACCAACGCCTTCGGCATGGGCATCGACAAGGCCGACGTCCGCTTTGTCGTCCACTACAACATTCCCGGCAGCGTCGAGGCGTACTATCAGGAGGCGGGCCGAGCGGGACGCGATGGACTACAGTCGCACTGCATGATGCTCTACCACGCCTCGGATCGATACATCCAGGAGTATTTCATCGAAACCGCGTATCCCGACCGGGAGCACGTCCGCGCGGTCCACGACTTCCTCCGCCAGCGCGAGGAAAACCCCATCGAGATGACCCAGGACGAGGTGAAGCAGGCGCTCGGCCTGCCGATCGGCGGCGACGGGGTGGGTAACTGCGAGAAACTGCTCGAAAGCGCCGGTGTGTTGGAACGCATGATCGCCTCGCATAACATGGCCTCGGTGCGGATCGACAGCGACCTGCCCACGCTGGTCGATCTGTTGCCCAAGCAGGCCAAGACGCAGCGCAAGGTGATGCAATCAGTCCAGCGGCTGGTCGGCCCGCGGCGGCAGGAACTCGTCCAGTTCCATTTCCGCAGTTTGTCGGTCCACGACGAGATGGACCATACGTCGCTCACCCGCGCTCTGCATGAGTTGAACAAGCTGCAATCGTTCACTTACGTACCTCCATTCCGCGGTCGGGCGATACGCATGATCCGCCGCGACCTGGACTTCGACCGGCTGGAAATCGACTTCGAGGCCATCGAGCGGCGGAAGAAGATGGAGCAAGATAAACTCGAGCGGGTGATCCGTTTCGCGCGCGGGGGTTCATGCCGGCAGAGGGAAATTTTGCGCTACTTCGGCGAAGAGAACGCGGCGGCTTGCGGCCACTGCGACAACTGCCTGCTACGCGAGGCGGGCCAAGGGCTGGCCGGTTCACCGGCCAGTGAATCTTGTCAAGGGATGGCCGGTTCACCGGCCATTGACGGAAAGGTTCTCGAAACGGTCCGCATGGTCCTCAGCGGAGTGGCACGCACCCAGGCCGGCATTTCATGCGGGAAAAACCTGATCGCAAAGATGCTTTGCGGCTCGAACGACTCGAAGGTAAAAAAACTGCGGTTGAACAAACTCAGCACCTTCGGTTTGTTGGAACATCTGAAGCAGCAGGAGGTTTTGGAGATCATCGACGCCCTGTTTTCGGCGCGGTGTTTGCAGCAGGTGGACGTGGACCGCTATCGTCCGGTGGTCGAGCTAACGGAGTTCGGTGGGGAGGTGATGCGCGGCCAGGTGACGCTGAACAGTAACCTGCCGCTGCCGGATTATCTACTGCGGAAGCTGACGGGAAACGAAGAGAGAAGAGTGAAGAGTGAAGAGAGAGGAGAGAAGAGCGAGGGGCGGGAGAATAGCTCTTCTCCCTCTTCCGATCCCGACCCAGAACTGCTCGATTTGCTCAAACGCTGGCGGGAGGAGATCGCCGACGAGGCGGGCGTGCCGGCCTACTACATCCTCACCAACGACACGCTCGCAGAGCTGGCCCGCCATCGACCGGCCGACCGCGAGACGCTGCTTTCGATCCGCGGCATCGGTCCGGCCAAGGCCGTACGCTACGGCGTCACGCTGCTGGAGATCGTGGCCGAAGCGGGAGGACAAGGAGACAAGGAGATGGGGAGACAAGGAGATGTCGATTTGTCGGCCCCCTCCTTGTCTCCTTGTCTCCCTGTCTCCCCCTCTCCTTGTCTCCCCGCCTCCCCGTCTTCCCGCCACTGGACCCTTCGGCTGTTGTCGGCCGGATTTTCGATCGAGGAGTGCATGGCCATCCGCGACCTTCCTCGCGAGACGATCGAGTCCCACGCTCAGCCTACCTCCCCTCTCCCGCAAGCGGGAGAGGGGCCGGGGGTGAGGGAGTAGGCCGGGTCGTGACCCGGCAAGCAAAATGATCGCCGGGTTGCAACCCTATCGTTACCCACATTTTTCGATCGCGATACTTTGGAAACCGCGAAGATTTCGACCCGTAGGGTCGTTTGATAATAGCCCAGCGATGAACAGGATTATGCAAGTGCTAGCATGGCTTGATGTAAATGAATTCGCGCGCCACCTTGTTGGTTTGGGAAACCTTTCACAAGGAGATGGATTATGGAACGCGAACTCTGGAGAATACTGTACCGTTTGACACGAGAATTGGACAAGCCCTGGGGTGAATGGCGTTATACGACGGCGGATGTGCTTGCGGCC
>JAUWPQ010000294.1 GCA_030611515.1 Planctomycetota bacterium
AGCGTTGCTGCAACTTTCCGCCGACTACCTATCCGAGACCGATCTCTTCACCCCCTTCTGGCGGAATCGTCAGTCCAACGCCACCGGCCATCGCCACTACCATGCCGCCGCCTGAAAAACTACAAACCGCGATTTGCACCCAGCGCGTTTAGCCGCCGCGTCCACGCGGCGAGAATCCGTCGGTCGTTCGATTCCATACGTTTCACATGAAACCGCCAAACACCGCACGTTCCCCGTTTCACGTGGAACGCGCAAAATACCACTGGGTGGCCACGCGGTTCTTAGCCGAGCGGAACAATCATTCGTCACCCGTTGACGCAGGTTTCAACTTGGCGGCGCGTCGAAAGGCTTCTTTAGCTCGATCCATCTGACCGAGCCTATAATAGGCGATAGCTAAGTTGTGCCACCAATTATGCATGTTCGGATCGATGGCGACGGCCCTTTGATACAAGGCGATGGCCCGATCGGTATCGCCGTTTTCCAGGGCCACGTAGCCCGAGTAGGCAAGTTCCTGACCGATGTCATTGGTGAGATTGACGTAGGGTCGGGCAACGGTTCCTCCCGCCACGCAAAGCAGAACGGCGGCGCCGAGGACCACGGCGTTTCGCACTCGTCGGAGGAAGTCGCGGGCGGCGATCGTCCAGCCGAGCAGAGCACCGAGGATGAAGCCCGCGCCGTGTGCCACGTTGGCGACTCCCCACACATCCATCACAGTCAATACGATGCAGAGGAAGAACCAGCCGACAAGCAATTGCACGGTCTGCCGGTCGATGGCGTCGCGGAACCGCGGATCGGTTCGGCTGAGGACCAAGAGGAGCCCGAACAAACCGTAGTTGACCCCCGAAAGTCCGACCCCGCCGTGGAAGAGCGCTCGCTCGGCCGCGGTGGAACCGGCGGCCAGCAAGGCGTAGATGCCAAGCGTCAGACCATGGCCGAACTCGTCTTCTATCTGTGTGCCGAACAACCACAGCCAGTAGAGGTTGAAAAGCAGATGGAGTAGGTCGCCGTGGAAGAGGGCGGGCGTAAGGAACCGCCAAGGCTCGCGCCACCACTCGTCACAGCCGAGCATGAATTGCTCTATATCCATCCCGCTCCACCAACGCAAAGTGGCCGCGATCGCCAACACCGCGACGCCCACTGTTATCGGGTAGCCGAGGACGTAGTTAAGCGATGGTGGACGTCGCATGGGCGATGGTTGTGGAAAGCAGTTTCACGTGGAACCGGTGCTACACGTTCGTCCCCATGCTCTACATGGGAACAAGCGTGTTTATTCGCGCTCACTCCACCGGATTGATGACCAACCCGCTGAGCAGTTTCGGATAGAAGTAGGTGCTCTTTGCCGGCATCCGTTCGCCGGCGAGGCTGATCGAGCGGACGTTTTCGACCGTGGCCGGCATGACCACGGCCGCCAACGGATACTCGCCGGTCTTCAGCCCGTCTACGACTTCCTCGATCAGATGGACGTAGTTCGGCTTGGGCAGTTCCTTGCAGCCGAGGATGTCCTCGACGATCAGGCGATGCAACAGGCTGACGCCCAGTCCGCGCCACTCGTCGCTGTGCTCCTCGGCGACTTCGACAATTCGTGCCCGGCCGGCGTCGGTGACGGTGGCGATCAGCCATCGACCGTCCTTCTGCGTATAGAGTCCGATTTGGCCCTGGTTGTCGGCCGTTTCGATCTCTTCCCAAATGGCCGTTGCTACATCGGGGCCTTCGCCCGCCGGTCGGGTCTCGAAGCACGGGCTGAGCCGAGCGGCCAACTCCTCGCTGGTCAACTCCGGCACCCCGGTGAACAACCGGTGGGTCGGCATGACGATCATGCCCGGATCGTCCATCGCCACGCACATCATCAGCGTGTAGTTGGCCGGATGGATCGGCGTGAGGAATCCGCTGTCGTAGACCTGGTCGCGGTAGTTGCAGGCGGTCTCGTAACGATGATGGCCGTCGGCGACGAACATCGGCTTCGGACCCATCACGGCCGTCAGCTTGGAATGGATCTCGACGTCGGTGACCGGCCAGAGTCGATGGACTACGCCCAGGTGATCGGTCGCCACCAACGGAGTCTTGCCGGCAACGACCTCGTCCAGCAGATTTTGGGCCTCGCAATCCGGGTCGGGATAAAGTCCAAAGATCGGGCTGAATTGCGTCTTCGTCACCACGGTGAGCATCAGCCGATCGGCCTTGGCGGCCGGCAGGGTTTCCTCGTGCGGAAAGACCTTTCCCTCGCCGAAGCGGCTAAGCCGCTGCCGGCAGAGGAATCCGCGGCGGACGTAAGTCTGGCCGGCGGCGGTGAACTCCTGGTGGTAGACGTAGACGGCCGGATCGGCTTCGGTCGTCAACACGCCCTCCTCACACCAGTCCTTGTAGAACTTTGCCGCGCGGGTGTAGCGGTTGTTCTTCTCATCGTCGTCGCCCGGCTCGATGCGGTTCAGGTCGATGCGGATGAAGTTGTTCGGATGGAGTTTGTAGAAGTGGTCTTGTAGTTTGGGGCCGATCACATCGTATGGCGGCGTGACAACATCGCTGAGCGAGCCGACACGGCCGAGATTGTAACGCACTCCACGGAAGGCTTGAATGTCGGGCATGGGGAAAAAGGGATTAGGGATTAGGGATTAGGGGAAGGCTAGCCGGTGTCTGCGAGGAAGTCAGCGATAAGCGACCAGTTGTCCTTGTACTTTTCCAGGTTCTCAATATCCCGAAACACTACCTTGCTCCACGGTCCTTGCCGGTGAACCTTCTTCACAATCTTCACCGGCAGGATGAGGAACTCGGGGGGAAGCACGCGACCACCGCCGCCTTTCTTGCCTCGGTTCAGGCGTACTTCAACAACGAAATCGCAATCCAAGTTCTTGATAAGGAAGAAGCGGGGAGCGCCGGTTTTCCATCGGCTCTTGACTTGGATTCTGGCTGACCTGTTTGTTTCCGGATTGGTGGCAACGAGGTCATACCCCGGCATGTTGGTACAAGCCTTGTATGTCGGAATTCGTTGAAGCAGAAGCTGGCTGAGAACCAGGAACTCAGCGCCTTCTGCTTCGAGCTTGGTATCTTGTCTAGGCATCTGCGCCCCCTGTCACCCAACTTCGCTTTCTAATCCCTAATCTCCAATCCCTAATACCTGTAATAATCCGGCTTGAACGGGCCGCCGATCGGCAAGCCGAGATACTCGGCCTGTTTGGGCGATAGCTTCGAGAGCTTCACGCCAAGCTGGTCCAAATGCAACCGGGCGACCTCCTCGTCGAGGTGTTTTGGCAGCGTGTAAACGCCGATCGGATAATTGTCCGGTTCCGACCACAGCGCAACCTGGGCGATCACTTGGTTGGTGAACGAATTGGACATGACGAACGACGGATGGCCCGTTGCGCAGCCGAGATTCACCAGCCGACCCTCGGCCAGCAGGATGATCGAGCGTCCGCTGGGTAGAGTGTAGCGATCGACCAGCGGCTTGATGTTCACCAGCTTAACGCCGGGAACGGCTTGCAGCCCGGCCACGCCGATCTCGTGGTCAAAATGACCGATGTTGCAGACGATCGCGTCCTCGCGCATTTGCTGCATGTGTTCGGCGGTAATCACGTCGCAGCAGCCGGTGGCGGTGACGAAGATGTTGCCGCGTGTGGCGGCGTCTTCCATCGTCGTCACTTCAAATCCCTCCATTGCGGCCTGCAACGCGCAGATCGGATCGACCTCGGTAATCAGCACCCGGGCACCGTAGGAACACATCGACCGGGCACAGCCCTTGCCGACGTCGCCGTAACCGCAGATGACAACTACCTTGCCGGCGATCATGATGTCGGTCGCCCGTTTGATGCCGTCGGCCAACGACTCGCGGCAGCCGTAGAGGTTGTCGAACTTGCTTTTTGTGACCGAATCGTTGACGTTCATGGCGGCCACGCCCAACTCGCCGCGCTCGTGCATCTGATATAGGCGATGGACGCCGGTGGTGGTCTCTTCCGACAGGCCGCGGATGCCGCTCAACAGATGGCGATACCGCTCTTCATGTACCATTGCGGTCAGGTCGCCGCCGTCGTCGACGATCATGTCCAACTGTTTTCCATCGGGAAAGAAGAGCGTCTGCTCGATGCACCAGTCGTAATCGGCGTCGGTCTCGCCCTTCCAGGCGTAGACGGGCACCCCGGTGGCGGCGATCGCGGCGGCGGCGTGGTCCTGGGTCGAAAACTTGTTGCAACTGCTCCACTGCACCTCGGCACCCAGCTCGCGGAGGGTCTCGATCAGCACTGCGGTCTGGATCGTCATGTGCAGGCAACCGGCCACGTGGGCGCCGGCCAGCGGCTTCTTCGGGCCGTGATTGCGTCTCAGCGCCATCAGGCCGGGCATCTCCCGTTCCGCCAGTTGTATTTCTTTTCGGCCCCAATCGGCCAGCGAAAGATCAGCGACCTTGTAAGGTAATTTCGTTTCGACTTGTGACACCGTACTCGCTCCATTCTTAAGATTAGTGTTAGAGAACCACTATTTTAAGGATTTCCCACACTCGTTGGCAAGCCCTGT
>JAUWPQ010000159.1 GCA_030611515.1 Planctomycetota bacterium
GGGCTTGCCCGCCGTGTATGGCGGGGGACACGGCGGGCAAGCCCGCCCGCTACACATGGATGGGAAATGCCGCACCAAGCTCAATACGACCCTTAAAACTTGTGCATCTTGCCCGGCCTTATTCTTCGGGTTTTAGCCGAAAACTTCCCGCAGGCTCACCCACCACTTCGACCGATGAGAAGAAGGATACGAGTGCGCACCGGCGGGGCGCGCGCCGTCGTGGAGCCATCCATTTCCAGGTGGTAAGCATGTCGAAATTGTCATTCCCTATTTTGTTCGGGACGCTCCTGCTCGCCGGCCTGATCGCCGACTCGCGGGCGAGGGCCGAGGCCGTTCCGGAGATCTCCGCCAGCAGGGTAATCGAGTTGACCCCTCCCGATTCGCGGGAGAAAACGCCGGTCATCTCCAGCGTGGCGCTCGATCCGACGGGGAAATACTTGGCGGCGGTCGGCGACGACCACCTGGTGCGTCTGTTCGACGCCCAAAGCGGCCGGCTCTTGCACCGGTTCGACTCGCACGTCGATTGGGTCCATGCTTCGGTTTTCCGGCCGGACGGCCAACTGCTGGCCACCTCGGGCGCCGATGGCCGTATCCGCTTCTGGAACATGGATTCCACCGTCCGGCCGCACGTATTAGTCGAACAACTTCCGGTAATTTACTCGCTCGCTTTCAGCCCCGACGGGCGGATGTTGGCGGCGGCCGGTTTCGGCGACAAAGTTTGGATTTTCGACGGCCGGCAGGGGAAGCTCGCTCGCGAACTGGCCGCGCCCGGCAACGACATCCGAGCGTTGAGCTTCTCGCCCGACGGCGCCCGGCTGGCGGCGGCCGGCCGCGCCGGGGTGGTCCGCCTCTGGGACGCCGAGAGCGGAAATCAGCTTGCCGACGTGCGGGTCTCCCCGCGGCGGATTTGCGCCCTGGAGTATTCGCCCGACGGAAAACTTCTGGCCGCCGCCGGCGAGGAACGAGTCGTACGGTTGTTGGACGCGGCCTCGGGCGAACCGCTGTTCGATTTGCCCGAGCGGTTGGGAGACGTGTTGGCGCTTTGCTTCTGTGGCCCCGACAAACTCGCCTCGGCCGGCAGCGGTAACGTGATTCACCTCTGGGACGTGGACTCCCGGCAAGAGCTTCGCCGATTGGTCGGCCACACCGGTTCGATCACGACGTTGGGCTTCGACCGCGAATCGGAGACGTTGATCTCCGGCGGTTTCGACACCACGGTCCGTCTGTGGGACTTGAAACACCTGGACGCTGAGAGAGTTACGCGGCGTTAGGAAAAACATGGACGTTTAGCGGTCGCGTCCACGCGGTCATCTCCCGGCGTGGGCGCCGGGGCTAAACATAACGGGTAATCAACACGGAGGTTGACGTGGGACTGCTACGCAAAACGCATCGGAGGCATGGAGTTCCCCAGCCGCGCCGACAACAACCGCGCCGCGCCGGTTCGCGGTGGCGCGTCTGCCGCCTCGAGCAGATGGAATCGCGGCACTTATTGTCGGTCTCGATCGCGCCGATCCAAATCGGCGCCGTCTACTTCGAGGACTCGAGCACGTCAGATCAGGTGGGCGACCTGTTGGAAATCAGCTTCAACGGCGGCGCCGCCGGCACGCAACTCGCCGAACTGCGGATCGACACCGACAAACTGGGCGACGGACTGGGCCTGGGCGACACCTTCTTCGACACCGCCGCCGGCGGCGCGGGCGTCTACGGACATTCGCCTTTCACGGTGCTCGATCAGAGCGGCATCGATTCGGTGACCGCGCAGGTCGCCGACGGCGGCTCGTTGTTGATCTTGACTTTCGAGGGCTTCGACGCCGGCGAAAAGCTCGTCTTCAGCATCGATGTGGACGAACAGGGCTTGTTCTCCGCCAACGCGGTGGCCGAGGGAGCGGAGTTCGAGGGGTCGATCCTTTCCGCCACCTTCACCGCCCCGCACTACGCCGTGGCCGCCGGAAATGACATCTTCTACGACGCCTACGACGGCAAACTCGCCGGTACGGGCCTGGACCTGCCCGCTGACGATTTCGATCCGCCCAGCCCATACATGCCCGAGGAAGCGTCGCCGGGACCGGTCTACACCGCCGGGGCCATATTCTCCCTGGAGCAGGAACCGCTGCCGATCACCCTCTCCGGCACCGTCTTCGAGGATCCCAACCTCGACAACTTTCAGCAAACCGGCGAGCCGGGAATCGCCGGCGTGGAACTGACACTGCTCGAACTGGTAGGCGGCGAGTACGTCGTCACCACGGCGACGACCACGACCGACGCCTTGGGCAACTACGAGTTCGAGGGCCTCCTGCCGGGTACGTACCGCGTGGCCGAGACCCAGCCGGGCGGATACCTCAGCGTCGGCGCCGCGGCCGGAACCGTCGGCGGCGTGACCCGCGGCGTGGTCACCAGCGAGGACATTCTGAGCGGCATCACCCTCGACGGCGGCGAAGACAGCGTGGACAACGACTTTGCCGAGTCCTTGCCCGCCTCAATCAGTGGACACGTCTACCACGACATCGACAACGACGGCCTCATGGACCATGGCGAGGCCGGCATCGGCGGCGTCCAAGTTACGCTCTACGTGCAATCCGAGGGCAAGCTGATCGCCACCGGAACGTCCACCACCACCGACGCCGGCGGCTACTACGAGTTCGATGGCTTGATGCCGGGCGAGTACAAGTTGGTCGAAATCCATCCAGTCGGATACCTCGACGGCCTCGACGCGGCGGGCACCGCCGGCGGAACGGCACACAACCCCGGCGATCTGATCGACGGCATCCAACTTGTCGGCGGACAATCTGGCGAGGACTACGATTTCGGCGAACTGCTCTCAGCCTGCGTCAGCGGCTACGTCTACGTCGATGTCGATAACGACGGCGTGTTCGACCCGTCGGAGACGGGCATCGGCGGAGTTACGCTCACGTTGCTCGACGCCGGCGGCGACCCGACCGGCGAAACCACGGTGACCGACTCGGTCGGCCACTATGTCTTCTGCGGCCTAACGCCCGGCGTGTATCGCGTGGCCGAGACCCAGCCGGACGGATACCTTGACGGGCTGGACACGCCCGGCACGGCTGGCGGGTTGGCCCAAAACCCCGGCGACCTGATCCACTCCATCCCGCTCAACAGCGGAACGGCTGCCACGGACTACAACTTCGGCGAACTGCTGCCGGCCGGTATCGGCGGACGGGTGTTCGCCGATCTGAACGGCAACGCCGCACTCGATTCCGGCGAACCGATGCTGTCGGGAGTAACCATCTTTTTGTTGGACGGCTCTGGGAACCGCATCGCTTCGACGACGACCGACGCCAACGGAAAATACGGCTTCACCGGACTGATACCGGGCGTCTACGGCGTCGAGGAAGTACAGCCGGCGGCATATCTCGACAGCGGCGAGCAAGTCGGCACGGCCGGCGGGGCTATCGTCGCCGACGACATGATCCGCGGCGCCGACCTCGCCTCGGGCGTCACGGGGCTGAACTACGACTTCTGGGAAATCGTGCCGGCAAAAATCTCCGGCTACGTGTTCCAGGACGGCGACGCGATCGTTATCGAAGAAGGCGATCCGATGCCGAACGTGCCCGCGCTGCGCGACGGCGTGTTCACCCCCGACGACACCCCGTTGGCCGGAGTGGTGCTGCAATTGTGCGACGCCTCCGGCGTGCCACTGCCGGACGGCAACGGCGGTCTCATCACCACCGTGACCGACGCCAACGGGTACTATGAGTTCGACAGGCTCTATCCGGGCATCTATTCGATCGTGGAAATCCAGCCCGAGGGTTACATCTCCGGCATCGACACCGCCGGCAGCCACGGCGGGCTGGTGGTCAACGGTTACACGTCGGTCGATCCGGCCGTGCTCGGCACGTTGGCGGTGGACCCGGAGGGGAGCGCCATCGTATTGATTTCCATCGAGTCGGGCAACACGGCGGTGCATTACAACTTCAGCGAGGTGCTGATCGAGTATGAGCCGCCGGACATTCCGCCGATCATTCCGCCGGAGCGCCCCACTCCGATCACGCCTCCGCCGACGATCTTGCCGTTTGTGGACTACCGGCCCGTGGGAAGCCCGTATTATCTTATGCCCGAGACCGTAATGCAGCCGATCTTCGGCGGCGGCGGCGGGCCGGGTGGATATACCTGGCACCTGAGCGTCATCGACGCCGGACATCCGCGCAGCGAGTCGTCGGGAACCGAGTTCACCCAGGTCTCGCACAATCCGTACTTCGATCCGATCTCTTGGACCGGCGCCGATCTCGACAGATCGCAGTGGGTTCTGGCGGACGAGAACGGCGCGGAGATCGAGAAGTTCCAGTTTGGCATGGCCGGCGCGACACCCGTGGTCGGCGATTGGGACGGCAGCGGCACGAGCAAGATCGGCGCGTTCCTCGACGGCGTGTGGTTCCTCGACCTGAACGGCAACGGCGTCTGGGACGAAGGAGACCTGTGGGTGAAGCTGGGCGACAAAGGCGATCAGCCGGTGGCCGGCGATTGGAACGGCGACGGCAAGACCGACATCGGCATCTTCGGGCCAACGTGGATCGGCGATCTCAGGGCGGTGGCGGTCGAGCCGGGGTTGCCCGATTCGCAGAACCCGCCCAAGGACCGGCCGAAAAACGTCCCCCCCGATCCGGCCGACGCGGCCGTCGGATGGCGGACGATGAAACCCGGCAACGGCGGCCGGATGCGCTCCGATCTGATCGACCACGTCTTCCAATACGGCACCAAGGGGGATCTGGCAGTCACCGGAGATTGGAACGGCGACGGCATCCACGCCATCGGCATCTTCCGCGACGGGACCTGGTTCCTCGACCTCGACGGCGACGGCCGATGGAGCAAAAACGACGTGGCCGCCGAATACGGCCAAGAGGGAGACCTGCCCGTGGTCGGCGATTGGACCGGCGACGGCATCTCAAAGCTCGGCATCTATCGCGACGGCGCCTTCCATCTCGACACCAACAACAACTGGCAGATCGACGCCACGGACAAGGTCTTCGAGTTGGGCAGCGTGGGCGACAAACCGGTGGCCGGCGATTGGAACGGCGACGGCATCGACGAGCCGGGCGTATATCAGGACGGCGCCGCCCCCGTGCCGCAAACGTAAATGGACTTGCACGATAATGGGAAGATACCGATTGTTTAGCCCCGGCGTCCACGCCGGGAACATACTTTTTGCCGCTGCATAGCGTTCCGTTGAAAAAGGGTGCCACTGCTGGCTTGTCCAGCAGTGCGGGGAGATAACACCCGGAAAAACACTGCTGGACAAGCCAGCAGTGGCACCCAAACTCCCATATCCGACTTTTTCAACGGACTGATAGCGTTCCCGGTGTGGACGCCGGGGCTAAACGATTTTTCTCCTGGAATCACTCGAGTTCATTTTGGCGAAACTTCATTTGCTGCCGGATCAAGGGTTCAACTCCTTCGTCAGCAAGTCCCACAGCGCGTCTAGCGATTGCGGGATGGTATGCACTCCGGCGATGGTGGGCATGAAGTTCGTGTCTCCGATCCAGCGGGGGACGACGTGCCAGTGGAGGTGCCCCGGCAGCCCGGCGCCCGCCGCACGGCCGAGGTTCACGCCGATGTTGAATCCTTGGGGATTCAGGACTTTTCCCAAAAGGCTCGTCATTAGGGTGGTCTGCCGCGATAGCTCGGCCTCGATCTCGGGGCCAAGCTCGTCCAATCGGGCGAGATGCCGGCAGGGGGCGATCAGCAGGTGCCCGTTGTTGTACGGATACCGGTTCAGCAGGGTGACGGTGTTCTTACCCCGCTGGACGATTCCCCGGCGTCGATCGTCGCCCGGTGCGTTGGCCCGGCACAAGAAACACTCTGGATCGGCGTCCGGCAAGAGTGTTTTGGGATCACACGGCTCGGGGTCGTCATTTCCGCCGGTGATGTATTCCAATCGCCACGGGGCCCAAAGCTGTTCGTTCGACACAGTCGCCCCCCCATTGGCTGGTGGAATTGTTCTTTCGGCAGTCTAACCGGACTTACGGCATGGGGCAAGGAGGAAAGTAGGGTGGGTCACAGTTCCGCTGAACTTCAAGTTAGGTTCCGTCGGCAGTCGAAAGTGATAATATGGACCGGGCAGTATTTGTGGCTTGAGGGGGATCGGTCGCTCCGACCACTCGCCGACGAAGACTTGCTACGGTAAACTGGAAAGCTGTTTTAGAGATCAAAATGTGGCACAGCCGCCCTCGGCTGTGACCGAAAACTCACGGTTAATCACACAGCCGAGGGCGGCTGTGCCACATTTTGAAACACTTCCCAACCGCGGCCAACGTACCCAACCCGACGCGTCGAGTCCAATCGACCGCCCCGCCCGTGATCGACTTTCGCGTAGACCTGAACGTGTTCCGCGGTCCGCTGGACCTGCTGCTTTATCTCGTGCGCAAACACGAGGTGGAGATCACCGACATTCCCATCGCGGCGATCACGGAACAGTATCTCGACTATCTGGCGGTGCTGGAGCAATTGGACGTTGGGGCGGCGGGCGACTTTCTGGCCATGGCGAGCATGTTGATCGAGATCAAGTCACAGCAGGTTCTGCCGCGGAGCGACGAGGTGGAAGGGGAGCTGGACGACCCGCGACGGGAACTTGTCCGGCGGTTGCTGGAGTACAAGAAGTTCCGCGACGCGGCCAGTATGTTGGAGGAGCGCGGCCGCGATTGGCAGCAGCACTATCCGCGGCTCGGGACAGACCTGCCGCCGCATGAGCGCAATCTGGCCGAGGAGCCGATCCAGGAGGTGGAGCTTTGGGACCTGGTCAGCGCGTTTGGTCGGATAATGCGCGAGACCGAGGCCGCCCGGCCGTCGAGCATCGTCTACGACGACACGCCGATCCACGTGTTCATGAGCCGCATCCACACCCGGCTGTTGGAGGCGGGCCGGCTCAGGTTCCGCGACCTATTCCAGCCGGACATGCACAAATCGACCTGGATCGGGATTTTTCTGGCCGTTTTAGAGCTTGTCCGCCATGCCCAAGTCCGCGTGGACCAGAACACCCTGTTCGGCGAAATCTGGATTCTGCCGAACCTCGAAAGCGACGCCCCACTGGATTTGTCGAACGTGGACGAGTATGAACACGCGAGTGAGTAGGGGGTTCGGGGTTCGGGCAGCGAAGATTTGCGAATCCCGAGTCCCGAATCCCGAACCCCGAGCCCCGATCCCCCATGATCCACAACCTCCCCGTCAAAACGATCGCCCACAAGGATCTTACGATCGAGGGCTATTCTCGGGCCGCCGTGCAGACCTACTGGAGGATTCCGGAGTTGAAGGTCGGTTTCGATCTTGGGGCTCAGCCGTGGTCTTTCATGGGCACGCCTACCTGGTTCGTCTCCCACGCCCACATGGACCACCTGATTGCGTTGCCGGTGTACGTTGCGCGGCGGCGGATGATGAAGATGACGCCTCCGACGATCTACCTGCCGGAATCGATCGTCGAGCCGATGCAGCGAGTGCTGCGGCTGTTCAGCCGTATGGACCGCGGCCGGTTGCCCTGCACGTTGCTGCCGGCCACCCCGGGCGATGAAATCGAGCTTTCGCGCGAGCAAGTGGTGACCGTCTCGGCCACTACTCATACGGTGCCATCACTGGGGTTCGTCGTTTGGGAGCGGCGGCGGAAACTCAAGCCCGAATATCAAGGCCTCGATGGACACCAGATACGCGACCTGCGCCTGAGCGGCGTGGACGTGACCAGCGAGGTCCGTCTGCCGCGGGTGGCGTATTTGGGCGATAGTTCGCCGGACGGACTGGACGCTTGCCCGGCAATGTTTCAGGCCGAAGTGTTCATCATGGAGTTGACCTTCGTCTCTCCACGCCATCGCAGGGACAAAATCCACAAGTACGGCCACATGCACCTCGACGACCTGCTGGAGCGTCGCGGGCAATTCCGCAACGAACTGATTATCGCCTCGCACTTCAGCACGCGATACCATCCGAATCAGGTCCGCCAGTGCGTTGCCAAGGCCCTACCCGACATGCTCGACGGCCGCCTCCACTTGTGGCTATGAGAGGGGTCGGGCAGGCCGTTGGCATGGAATCGCAAGTCTTTTGGGGACATCGAGTTAGGTTTTTTTCTGTCGCGGGAGATAATTTGGATATCGGGTGGGTTGCCATGACCCTTTCTGCCGATATAATGCGGAGTACATTTCGCTCGGCGCCGGCGGCGGTTCGCGGAAAATACCGCGAGGAAAAAAATCTCGCCACAAATGTCCGTTAGCTGTTGACAGGTCTCGGGCGGAGTGATAGTTTAAGTGCTTCGCCAGTTCGCAAAGCGGGTTGGCCGTGTGTTCTTTGACAATTTGGTAGTGGTAATGAAGTGGCATCTTAAAAGTGTGAACCACGTCGGCGCAATGTGCGTCGCGCGTGGCTCCAAGGGCACTTAGAAGCATTCGTTACTCGGGTTGAACGGCAACCTCATTCCGCCGAGGGCTGGTCGCTTCAGCGACCAGTCTTACTGGAATGAATGTTGTTTTTCGATCCGTTAGCGGGCCCGCATGAAACTTCTGTTCCCTTTTGGGAGCGTTGGATTCATGTGGCCAAGCTACTAAGGGCACATGGGGGATGTCTTGGCGTCAGGAGACGATGAAGGGCGTGGAAGACTGCGATAAGCCCGGGGGAGTTGTCAAACGAGCGTTGATCCCGGGATTCCTGAATTAGCATACGCTGAATTCATAGGCGTATGCCGCCAACACGGTGAACCGAAACATCCAAGTAACCGTAGGAAAAGAAAGAAAACTCGATTTCCCCAGTAGCGGCGAGCGAAAAGGAAAGAGCCCAAACCGCGGGGGTTTTCCCCTGCGGGGTTGTAGGGCCTCTCACATGAGAGTTACCAAGCTGCCAGCTAGCGGAACTGTCTGGAAAGACAGGCCATAGACGGTGACAGCCCGGTACGCGGCAGTTGTGCAGCCTCTCGAGGGGTACCTGAGTAGGTCGGGCCACGTGGAATCCCGACTGAATCCGCGGGGACCATCCCGCAAGGCTAAATACTCCCTGACGACCGATAGTGAACTCAGTAAGGCGACTGAAAGATGGGAAGAACCCCTGCTAGGGGAGGATACTGAACCTGAAACCATGTGCCTACAAGCGGTCGGAGCGCTATGGCGAGTTTACTCGCAATGCGTGACGGCGTGCCTTTTGTATAATGATCCGGCGAGTTACCGTCCGCGGCAGGTTAAGGCCTTACGGGCCGGAGCCATAGGGAAACCGAGTCTTAATAGGGCGAACTGAAGTCGATGGCGGTAGACGCGAATCTGCGTGAACTACCCATGAGCAGGTTGAATCGCGGGTTAAACCGCGTGGAGGACCGAACCCACTTGGGTTGAAAACCGAGGGGATGACTTGTGGGGAGGAGTGAAAGTCTAATCAAACGCAGGGATAGCTCGTTCTCTCCGAAATAGCTTTAGGGCTAGCCTTGCATGATTGGTAAGGGAGGTAGAGCACTGGATGGCCTAGGGGCTCGAAAGAGTTTCCGAATCCAACCAAACTCCGAATTCCCTTAACCTCAGTGCGGGAGTAAGACTGCTAGGGCTAAGCTTGGTAGTCAAAAGGGAAAGAGCCCAGATCGTCAGCTAAGGTCCCTAAATGCAAGCTAAGTGGGCAAGGATGTGAAGAGGCCGAGACAGCCAGGAGGTTGGCTTAGAAGCAGCCACCCTTTAAAGAAAGCGTAACAGCTCACTGGTCAAGTGTTTTCGCGCCGACAATGTAACGGGGCTAAGCTTGCTACCGAAGCTACGATTTGTCAAAGCTTTCGGGCTTTGACGAAGGTAGGAGAGCATTCTAATTTGAGTGAAGCCTTGATGCGAGTCAGGGTGGACGGATTGGAAGAGACTCTGCCGGCATGAGTAGCGATAATTCCGGTAAAAACCCGGAACGCCGAAAATCTAAGGTTTCCTGAGGAAGGCCAGTCCGCTCAGGGTTAGTCGGTCCCTAAGCCGAGGTCGAAAGACGTAGGC
>JAUWPQ010000251.1 GCA_030611515.1 Planctomycetota bacterium
CTGACCGTTGACGAATGTCCCGTTCGAGCTGTTCAGGTCCGAGATTTCGTAATCGTTTTCGACGCGGCGGATTTCGACGTGGTGGCGCGATACCTCGGTGTCGTGGACCTGGATGGTGCTGGACGGGTCGCGCCCCAAGCGCTCGATGGGTTCGATCAACTCGAAGCGGCTGCCCTGGTCGGCGCCGCGGATAACGAACAATGTCGGCACGGTTCGGATTCACCATTAGGGCCTAAGGGGGACAGGTCCGATTTGTGCGACGACCATGCAAGCATGGTGCCCACCTTCGGGCCGCTTCGCGGCAAATCGGACCTGTCCCCTTTCAACGACAACTCTTCGCCTTCGATTCTACGAATCAACGGGGCGTTGCGATAGGGCTTACCCAGGAATCCCCCCGGATGGACGGAGTTCCAGGCCGCACAGACTGTCCAGAAGGACAAGTCGGGTGAAAGAAGGTTCCCGACGCCGTTTTTTCGATGCAGATGTTGGGGTGGCAGTTGTACTGCCACCCCAACAAAAGGTGTTACTTCGCGACGAATTGAAAGGCGTACAGGTCGGCGTCTTGCAGGACGAAACGCAGCCGGACCGGCTTGCCCGCAAGCGCGCTTAGGTCCGGCCCTTGCTTCCAGCTTACCGTCCGCTCGATCTGGTCGCCGATTATCTCGGGACAATCTTCCAGAGCAAAGCCGGGGATCGGCTGGCCCTCGGCGTCTTGAATTTCCACGCGGATCGAGCCGGCGGCACTGGTTGAATAATTGATCTCCAGTTGATCGCCGGCGAACAGCAGCGGCTTGGTGAGCATTTCGCCGCCGTCGGCCGACGCACTGACCGATGCGAATCCGTCGGTGCGAAGCGTGTAACGCGCCACGTGGACCGACTCCTGGGCGTTGTGCCGGCAGACGTACAGCGACATCTCCGTCGGGCCGGTGGGAACAATCCCGCAGGCGGCATAATTCGACCGCGACACCCAGTTCCGCGGTCCCAACCCCGGCCGCACAAAGGCCTCCCTGAAAGTCCACTCGTAACGGTCCCCCCCTCGAGTGCTCAGCAGCACCGTGTCGGAACAGTCGTTCTTGAGCCATTTCACGTCCTTGTCGATCCCCAGTTCCTTCACTTGCGCGTCGCCGAGCGAGCGACGCCCCTCCATGAAACGTGCGGGCGTGGCGATATAAATGTGCGAGGCACGGAAGTAAGGTTGCGTTTGGTTGGTGTAGAACTGTTCGGGCGGAGTGGTTCCCTTGTCGCCGTACTTCATCAGAACGGGAGCCGACCAGTGGACGAAATCCTTGGAGGTGCTGCGCGCGATGGTCCGACGCGTCTTGGGCGTAAACACGCGGAAGTAGCAGACGTAGCACTTCTCGCTTTCCGACCAGAAGGCGACATTCTGCGAATCGAAAGCCCACGTACCCGCGCCGAGCACGAGTTCTTTCCGCAGCTTTTTCCAACCGAGCACGGGTTCTTCCCGCAACTTCTTCCAATGAATGCCGTCCGGCGACACGAACGCCACCAGACCGATTCCACCACTGCCGTGGGACAAGCCCGCCAACGCCTTGTAGCGCTCCGCCGCGGGCACTCCGGGCCGCGCGTCCAGGAACGGGGCGAAATTGTGGCTATAAGGCGGCATCCCCGCCAGCACTACGTTGTTTTTCTTCGTCCCTTGAATCTCGTAAATGTTCAGCTTAGGTTTGACCCAGTGAATGCCGTCGGTCGATTCCGCGTAACACGTCGCCTCTTGCAAGTCTCCATCGGCGTAGTCCCCGCCGGGATGGGCGCGGTAATACATCCGGTAGCGGCCGCCGTCTTTCAGCACGGTCATGTAGCCGAACGTGTGCAGCCCTTCCCAGGGCAACTCCCTGCGAAGCACGACCCCGGCATACTCCGGCTCGTGGAGCTTTAGTGTCGTGTTGGTGAGCGTTTCGATGAGGCAGCGATCCAGGAACAACTCGCGGCGCGAGCCGACGTCGATCGGCGCCGCCGCCCCGGATGTGGCCAGGGCCAGGAAAACGAATATGACGTTCAGCTTGTTGACTAACATGATCCGCTCTCCTTGGGGTTGCTGTTGTCCGCGTCATCTATCGCGGCTACAGCCGGGTGTGCGTCAATCCGCTCTTGACGTGGACGTGGAAAGAACCTTCTAAAACTGGCTGCCATCAATGACCATGCCGTCGTTGCGGCTGCCCAGGCGGCGGTGCGTTTCCGGGTCGATCGAGTAGTTGATGAACTGGACCGAGCCGTCGCAAAAGGACATGTGCAAGCCGATGGCGTGGGCGCTACCGAAGCAGAACCAGTTCTCCGCCCCGGGCGTGTCCTGCCTCGGCGCGTAGCTGGGAGAGTAGTAGGTGGTGCGGAGGGCGTCGTTATCGGCCCCGGAGTACATGCCCTGATTGTCCCCACGGCTCTGGCCGGTTTCGTACCAGTCGGTGGGAACATACTTTTCCCCCAACATATACGTGTGCGTAGTACCGTCGGTGATGTCGCGCATACTCACTTGGCTGCGGAAGTAGCAGATGCCGGTGGCTGGTGCCGTACCGGGATAACCCGGCGGTGAGACCCTCTCGACGCAAGGCCATCCGTTGGTGGCGGTAAGGTTCAGGGCCTGCGGCAGGCTGGTCGCAGCGTTGCTGCTTAGCCACGTGTACATTTGATCGCCCCCATTGGCCGCATAGTCGGCCCGTACGACATGAGTGACCGGGTTGCCGCCGTATGGATCCCAGTACCCGTTCACCAAGGTGGCTGTGCCCCAGTCCTGGACGCCAAGCAGGTGGCCACGGCCCCGCGTGGGGCATTGGTAAACCGTCAGCGGCGTCTGACTGCGCACCGCCGCGCCGGCCAGTTGCGTCGGCGTCCAAGCGTCGGGCTGGCCGTCTGATCCCAAATCATGGAGGGCCTGTTGCTCAATGTAGGGCAAGATGGGGTAGACCCAACTGCCCGGCTGTTCCCTGCCCGTGCCGCGGTCAGGGTCGGCGGTCCACTGCCAGAACCACCCGCCGGAGGGAAAGAACCCGTGGGTCTCCTCGTGATCGAGCATCGCCAGGGAGAGCTGTTTGAGGTTGTTCTGACACTGCAACCTTCGCGCCGCCTCCCGCGCCGCCTGCACCGCCGGAAGCAATAGCGCGATCAAGATGCCGATGATCGTGATCACCACCAAAAGTTCCACAAGGGTAAAACCGCGAGGGGCGGGGAACGGGGGGCGGGGAACGGGGGTAAAACGAGCGTTTAGCCGCCGCGTCCACGTGGCGTCGGTGGATGGTGGATTCATGATACTGCTCCAAGTTTACAGTTTAGTAGGTTTTTCTTGTACGCTGCGGTAATGGCGTCAACGCCCGCCATCGCGCGGCGGACTTTTTCCGCCGGCTAAACACTCGTGGGACGGCGGATTTTGGATGGTGGATGAACTTGTCGTCCCATCCACCATCCGCCAGCCGACATTCTTCTGTTACCTCCACTCCCCCAGCCGTACAGCAATAGGCCCCCCGCGGCGGTGCCCAGAAGGCCGAGCGTACTGGGTTCGGGCACCACTCGAATCGTGCCGGTCAGGTAGAGGTCGGGATGGTGGCCGAACGGCTCGCCCTCGACCCACTCGAATTTGTCCTCATAGCTACTGACGCCGAGATCGCTGCCGATCATGTGGATCTGGTTGCCCTCAACCACGGTCATCGGCTGGCAGTTATTCACCGGCAACCCCGTCGCCGTGCCGAACAGGCCGGTCGAGGCGTCGTAGACCCAGACATCGCTGTAGTGAAAGTCATCTGGGTGGGCCCTGGAGGGTGTGCCGTACACCGGTTTGGCCGTACCGTCCGGACTGAGGACTTGGCTGTACTGATAGCCCCCGACCAAAAGGACGTAGCGGTCAAAGGCCACGATCCGCCCGTCGGGGAAATTGCCGCTGGCCACGGGCAGGTCCCGCAGCCTTTGCCAGGCATCCGTGGCGGGGTCGTACTGCCAGTTGTCGACCACGGTACTGTAGCGGTCGGTCGCGTTGGGTGGCGTAGTATCAGCGCCGGCTGCGCCCCCGAACACGTAGATTTTTCCCCCAACGGTTGCTGTGGCGTGGCTAAAACGCGGTGTGCCCGGACACTGCGCAAGCTCCTTCCAGCCCGCGCCGAGGTTGCTCGTGTCGAGCATCAGCATCCGCGAGCCTAGCCGCGGCACATTGCCGGCGCGATCGCTGTTGGTGAAAAAATCATTATGGTAGTCCGCGCCGCCGAGCACGTAGATCTTCGACCCAATGACGCTGGTTCCGCCATAGTACAAGCGCCACGGCAAAATCGGCAGGGGGGAACTCGCGTTCCACGACCATTGGCCTCCTGGTGCCTTCGACAGACAGTAGCCGTCCCTGTACGTGTAGGGATCACTGTAGCTGAACCCGCCCCAGGCGTAAAGTTGGTTGTCGACGACGGCGGTGATCAGCCCTTGCCGGGCAGCGCCGGGAAAGTCGGGTAGGTTCTGCCAGCCGGTCTGCGGCGACTGAAGGTCCAACCCCCAGGCTTTCTTGAAGAATCCGCGCGGGTATGTGTCCGCTTTTCCCGGCACGTTGGTCTGGCCCTGGCAGAATCCACCAGCCGAGACCAGGGTGCCGTCGACGATCCCGACGCCGGCGTCCTGGAGGCCCTGGGGCAGCGAAGGCCCCTTCTTCCAGTCGATCGACAACATCTGTTTCAGCGATGCCTGCGGCTGCGGCGCGTATGGGTCGTCCTCTCCGTGGGCAACGCGCGGGACGGCCAGACTCACCGCCACGGCAAGTCCGAAAACGGAATAAAAGCGTTTCGCAATGGTGTTCACGGTGTATATCCATTCGTGTCATGAAGGGTAGGGTGGGACAAGCGCAGCGCAGTCCCGCCATCTTGCTTGAACGAATCCTTGTGGTGGGACTGCGCTGCGCTTGTCCCATCCTACATTCCACATCCCTCTGTTACCCCATTGTCGGACAACGGATTTTGGATGGTGGAGTGACTTGTCGTCACATCCACCATCCGCCGTCCGCCATCCGTAGTTGTTGGGGTGGCAGTTCAACTGCCACCCCAACGATTTACTTCCGCTTCCGCCAGGCGTAAGCCAGCAATCCGATCAGACCGCAGCCCAGCAGCACCAACGTCGACGGCTCGGGAACCACCGCGTCGATGTAGTGCGTCGAGCCTGCCGTCTGGCCGACGTCCGTCGCCTTCAACTGGCTACCCACCACGTCCCCGTACGTCGGGTCCGCGAACTTCTGCAACCAACCGGTGGAGAAGATGTCGTCGACGACCACCTCAAATCGGTGGTTGTCGAAGTCGTAGTTTATCTCCATCTTGTGCCACTGGTCCTTCGCGACCGTGATCCCGGGTTCGTAATAGCCGTTACCAGCCCCGTGGTCCGAAATAAGCAAATCGTCCCTGCTGGCGAGGCCGGGGCGCATGAAGATGTCCTCGGTGTAGTACGCTGGGCTGCTACCTGTGGCCGGGTAGATCATCCACTCGTAGTGCAGCACCCCGGTCGTCTGTGTGGCATAGGTTGCCAAGGCTTTGCCGTCATACGCGCTCTGAATGAGAATCTTGAGGCACTGGTCTCCTTCGGCCGCACCGACCGGAGGGGCGCTATCCGTCACCCGAATGGAGTCGCCGGTCCCTTCGTTGGTTGTCCAAATGCTGGTATCGGGAAAATCCCCAGGGTTGACGGTCTCGAAGTCGTCGTAGACCAACCGGCCTGCGGTGCTGTGCTCGATCAGAACGGCTTGCGCCACTGCTATTGTTGTCCACAGGTAGAAATGTCCCCTCTTTCTCACAGATAGAAATGTACCCTCGGTGAAAGGTTAGAAACAACTCAGGGTAGGGCCGGCGTCGCGGAGGTGAGCGTAGCGAG
>JAUWPQ010000235.1 GCA_030611515.1 Planctomycetota bacterium
GCGCCGCGGCTACCCGGGGGGGGGGGGCCGATGATTTGTTCACCCCTGAAAGGGTTGTGGAGCGACGCCGCCATTCCGCAACCCCTTCAGGGTAAGATGTTACGACAAACCCGTGCACCCCGGGTAGCCGCTGCGCGTCAACCCTGGGCTATCCTACACAATCCCTTCGGGATAAAAACTCCCAGGACCGGACACGGGGGCGGGAGTCTTTGATTGAACCCGTATGGCGTCCTCGGGATTTCGATGAACACTAATTCACGCTGATTCTTGTTTCCATTAGCGTCGATCGTCGTGGACCAGCGTTCCCCGTCGGATTTCTTCCAATAAACCGCCCGTTGCCGCGAATACATTCAATGGACGGGGGACTGCGGAGAATGCGCTGCGGGAAGGGGACCCCCGGCCCGAGAAAATGCAACTCGCCCTCACCCCCAGCCCCTCTCCCAGTGGGAGAGGGGAGATTTTGTAGAACACGTTCCAAGATAGGACCAACCGCCACCATTAAACGCGGCCCGGCGTCATGTTCCTTATCCCATACGGCACGAACGCACCGATCTACTATTGGCCGTACGCCACGGTCGCGCTGATCGTCACGAACGTGCTGGTGTTCATCATTTCGGCGACCTCGCCGGAGTCGGTCAGGCCGTATATTCTCGTGTTCGGCGACGGTTTGCATCCGCTCCAGTGGATCACCTGCATCTTCCTGCACGCCGACATTTATCATCTGGTCGGCAACATGGTTTTCCTCTGGGCGTTCGGCATCATCGTCGAGGGCAAATTGGGGTTGCTCAAAACGCTGGCCGTCTATCTCGGCATCGGCCTGATCGAAAACTCGATCGTGCAAATGATGATGCTCGACACGGAAGGCGGCGCACTGGGCGCGTCGGGCGCAATCTTCGGATTCATGGCCATTTGCCTCGTCTGGGCGCCGGAGAACGAAATCTACTGTCTGTTCGTCGTCTTCTTCCGGTTCATCGTCCGCGCCGTCTATTTCGAGGTTAAGGTGCTGACCATGGTCGGGCTGTTCCTGCTGCTTCAGATCATCGTGGCCGCGCTGACGAAAATGAGCATGAGCAGCGAGTTGTTGCATCTGATCGGCGCGGGAGCGGGATTGCCCTTTGCCATCGTGATGCTCAAAACCGGACTGGTCGATTGCGAACATTGGGACTTGTTCTCGGTCATCGCCGGACGACATCTATTAACGGACGAGGAACGGGAAGCAGCCGATTCGCGTCGCTCGGGCGAGCAAACTTCCGGCCCCGAGGAGCTGTCGGCCGAGGCCCTGCTCGATCAACTCCGCGGCGTCATCAGGGACGGACAAGTGCCGCTGGCGATTCGTGTGCATCAACGGCTTTCGAGCCGGTATCCCGGCTGGGTGCTGCCGCAGCCCGACCTGTGGAACTTCATCCAGGCCCTGCACCAGCGGAATCTATGGTCGGAATCGATCCCGTTGATGGAGGAGTATCTGAAACATTACCAACAGAACGCCTCGTTGGTGCGGCTGAAGCTGGGGCAAATTCTGCTCGTCGAAAAAAACCTCCCACCCCAGGCGTTGAACGTGCTGGCCAAGATCGACCAATCGACCCTCAGTCCCAGGCAACGCGAGTTTCTCGGAAAGCTCAGGGCCAGGGCCAGGTCGAAACTATTTAATTTCCACTCGAAACCTATCGGGAAACCGAAAACGGGCTTGAGAACGAAAACGTCGACCTAAGAACGTGTTTTAGGAATCAATATGTGGCACAGCCGGCCTAAAATTCCGGGCACTGGACAACGCCCGCCGAAGAGCGCATCATGGCATTGTTCCGTGGGATGGATTTCCTAATCTGTCCTACATACATACAACTTACTGATTTCCAGCCTTTGTCTCCGGCAAAAAGCCCCCCCGACGCGGAACGGCTGGCATCCGAACTTGAGTAACACCAGCGGAAAGAGAAGGAAAAAGTGCCCGCATTCGACGCCGTTGTTTGGGAATGGATAGTATTCTCTGTTTTGGTCATAGTACTGCTGACCCTGGACTTGCTGGTCTTCCACCGCCACGACCACGTCCCCACGCTGCGAGAATCGGTCTGGTGGACCGTTTTCTGGGTCGGCACGGGCCTGACGTTCAACGCGGTGCTCTGGTGGTGGAAGGGGTACGAGACGGGCATAACGTTCCTCACCGCCTTTCTCATCGAAAAATCGCTGTCGATGGACAACATCTTTGTCTTCGTGGTGATCTTCCGCTTCTTCGCCATCCCGCTGATGTATCAGTACCGCGTTTTGTTCTGGGGCATTCTGGGGGCGATCGTGATGCGCCTGGCCTTCATTTTGGCCGGGGTCGAGCTGATCCACCGCTTCGATTGGGTCATTCCGATCTTTGGGGCGTTCCTGGTCTACACCGCCTATAAACTGGCGCGGCACAGCGGCGTGGAGGTCCACCCGGAGAACAATCCCGTCCTGCGGATTGCCCGGCGATTCCTGCGGACCACCCGCGGCGACCATAATCAATACGGCCACGACTTCTTCGCCCGCGAGAACGGCCTCTTGTGCATAACGCCGATGTTCCTCGCCCTGCTGGTGATCGAGAGCACCGACGTGGTCTTCGCCGTCGATAGCGTGCCGGCCGTGATCGGCGTCATTCCCAAGACGTTTACTCCCTCGCAGACGATGTTCATCGCCTTCAGTTCCAACGTGTTCGCCATTCTGGGGCTTCGGGCGTTGTTCTTCCTGCTGGCCGGCATGGTCGACCGCTTCCGCTACCTGCACTACGGACTGGCGGCGGTGCTGGGTTTCGTGGGTCTGAAAATGATCGCCGAGTATTGGCGCATTGTTCACATGCCCCACTGGGTGGCGTTGCTGGTGGTCGCCGGCTTGCTGGCCGTGTCGATCGTGGTCTCGCTCCTGGTGAAGCCCGAGGCGGAAGATGAGGGGCCGGCGGAGGGGGATTAGTACTACAACGCTGGGTCGTTTCTGCGAACGCGTGGCAACCGATTGTATAACAGCGGCTTTATGATTTTCGGCTGATCTGCAACAGCACGCTCTGCGAATCGGTCCCCGGCAACGGATAGCTCGCCAACTTTCGTAGGGCGAGATCGCGGAGCAGACCGTAATGTCGCGCTTCGCCCCGCTCCTCGACCCATGCCGGTCCTTTTATCACCAACATCCGATCGAACGCTTTCCAATGGGGCCGAAACCACTCCAACAGCTTCCGCAGCCGCGCCACCGCGCGGACCGTGAGCGTATTGAAACGCCGTTTGGCCAATACGTTTTCGGCTCGGGCGTGGAACACCGGCGCCGGCAGTCCGAGCCGCTGGACGATGTCGGCCAGCGCCGTGGCCCTCTTGCCTACCGATTCGCAGAGCGAGACATGCAGATCGTCCCGCAGGACGGCCAGGACCAGGCCGGGCGTACCGCCGCCGCTACCCACGTCGAGCACCCGCTCACCCGGCTCGAGAAACCGGGACAGCGTAAGGCTATCCACTATGTCGCGGGCGACGAACTTCTCGTAATCGTCGTGGCGGGTCAGATTGAGCTTCGAGTTCCACTCCCAAAGCAGTTCGCAGTAACGCTCCAGCAGAGCGATTTGCGGCTCGGGCAGCTCGATCTCGTGCCGGGCCAACGCCGCGGCCAGATTGTCGTCGGGGGGATTCACGGCAGATGTCGCTCTAGGTTAGAATGGTGGAATTGAAACTTACACGGAGGCTTGCGGTGCAACGGCGGAAGAGAGAAGAGAGAGGGGGGAAGGGAGAGACGATTCGATCGTGTGCTGATTCTCTCTTCTCTCCTCCCTCTTCTCTCTTCTCCCCGCTCTCCTCCCTGGGTCTCCGTGGTGTTTTCCTTTACTGAATATACTGGATAATCCATTCCCGTGGGAGGTCCGACTTCATGCCCTTGGACCGGGAGGAATACGTCGAGCAGGCATACCTGTTCCAGACCCTGCGCGAGCGGATGCAGCAGGAGATGTCTACGCAGGACCTGTTGGAGGCGGTCCGCCAAGAGATTTTGGCGACCACGATGCTGCCGTTCGCGGTGGATTTCATGGTCAGCGAGTTGCGGCTGACCGGCGGTTTCGCCACGGCCATGGCCCGGCTGCCCCACTATTTCACCACCTTTCAGACTTACGTGGTCCATGAGGCGGAGAAGGCCGAGGGGCAGTTCGATTTCCGCGTCGCACTGGAGATTATGCAGCGGGAGGTCGAATATCGAGCCGCCGGCGCATCGCCGCAAGGCATCTTTCTCTACCAGTTCGAGACCCTCTGCCGCAACCGCTTGGGCTACGACCGCGGGCTGGAGGCCGTCGCCGGCGACCCGATCTACGACGAACAGTGGCGCGAGTGGATACTGACCGTCCGCCGTCAGGTCGGCCTGATCGATTTCGCCGACATGATCTACGTCCGCAGCGAGCAATACCGCAAGACGCGCGGGAAGGCCGAGAAACCGATCCTCTTCGGCGAGAAGGAAGGACGGATCGCGCTGGCCAACCGCCGCAAGGATCCGTTGTATCTGTTCTCGGCGTTGCAGCGTCATCTGGGCTATCCGACCGTGCCGCGTCCTCGGCCCGAGGACACGCATCGCTACGTGCTGCCCGCCTTGCAACAACGCGTCGAGCGGATGGAGACCCGGTTGAAGTTGATGGAAGAAGAGCTTCGCGGCGGGATCAATCTCTCGCGGTTTTACAAGAGGGGCGAGGGGCGAGGGGCGAGGGGCGAGGGATGAAGGATGAGGGATGAAGGATGAAGGATGAAGGATGAAGGATGAAGGATGAGGGATAAACGCCCCGCGACTGCCGGCTTGTCCAGCAGTAGTGAGGCCAGATTGGAGAATCAAATGAAAACGAACGTCATGATCCTGTTTTGTGCTCTCGGTTTGTCGTTCACGATTTGCCTTGGCGCAGATCAGAACAGCAAAGTCTTACTTGGCGAGTCCGTAGACTGGCTGCGGAAGGAATCGCACCGTCTCATTCGGGCTTCCATGCGAAGTATGAAGGATGGCACCAAGGCATTTCCTCCGCAGGTCGGCATCGGATACCAAGCGTTCTGGTTGCGAGACTATGAGTACACTCTTGAGGGAGACATCGACGCCTATTCAACCGAGGAACTTTTGGCCTCTTGCAGGCTCTTTATCAGCAGCCTTCGCGCGGACGGAGCCGGGGTGGACTGTGTGAAATACGACGGCAATCCAATCTACCAGCCGGGTTACGGCAGCATGGGCAAAAATCCCGTGGCCGATGGATCTCAGTTCACGGTGGGAGTCGCTTGGCATACCTACCGAAAGACCAAGGATGCGGCGCTCCTTCATGAAATCCTCGATCCTCTCATCAAGACAATGCGGGCCGTGCCTCGTAACCCCAAAACCAAGCTGGTCCACATCGTGCCTGGAAAGGAATGGGACCGCTGTCCGTATGGTTTTACGGATACCACACGCAAGCAAGGCGACGTGCTTTTCTGCTCGCTCCTCTTCGTCCAGGGCTGTCGTCAACTGTCCGATCTATTGAATGAGGGAGGACGGAAAAACGAAGCCCAGGAGTGGATTCAGGAAGGTGAACTTGTGGAACGAAGCATCCGGGATATTTTCTGGGATCCGAAAGTCGGACTGTTCCGTGCCGCGACGGTACAGTGCCGTGAACACGATATCTGGGGCTCGGCATTCGCGGTTTATCTGGGTGTGGCCGACGTTGCACAGTCAACGGCCATCGCCAACTACTTCAAGGCGCACTATGCGGAAATCGTGCAGCACGGTCAGATTCGACATCTTCCCGGTGGCGTATATTGGGAGCGGGGTTGCGCAAAGAACTCGTATCAGAACGGCGCCTACTGGGCCACTCCGACCGGATGGTTTGTATATGCACTCGACCTTGTTGATCCAGCGCTGGCAGACAAGACCGTAGTTGACATGGTGCGCCATTTTCAAAAATACGGCGCGTGCGAGTGGATTTTTGGCGAGAAACGTAAGCTGCCAAACTATCTCGCGAGCGCATCGCTTCCCCTGGCGGGGATTCGAGCCATGCTTGAACGAAGAGCTGCTTTAGCCGGAGGGCCTAACAAGCCGGATGCAGGCGACGGCAAATAGCCGCGCCTGATCCGCATCGCGGTTTTACGAGAGGGGCGAGGGACGGGGGACGAGGGGCGAGGGATAAACGCCCCGCGACTGCGGTCGCGGGGGAATCCACGCTCCGCGCAGGAACAATGTGGTGGTTGACCAACGTTCGGCAAGTATTTAAGCTGCTGATGTGCTGAACAATGCTAAACATTGTTTCACTGGAGGGGGGATGTCATGTCTGGTCTGCACTTTCTGAGAAAAGGGCTTTGCTACGTGGCCATTGTCACGAGGCTTTTGGTCAAGTTGATAATTTTTCGTGGGAGCGACCAGATGTGGGTAATCGTCAATAATTCGTTCCGCAAGATCCATCGGCGTAGGG
>JAUWPQ010000007.1 GCA_030611515.1 Planctomycetota bacterium
CGATGTCTATCAAAACCATCCGACGTTCGTCGCCTTGCGCGACGTGGACAAGCTGAAGGGGCGTTGCGGCATTTGCGAGTATCGCCGCGTCTGCGGCGGCAGCCGTGCCCGAGCTTTCGCATTGACGGGCGACTTCATGCAAACCGACACGGATTGCAACTACGTGCCACGACAAGACGGAACCATCATCGTGTAGCGAGCGGGCTTGCCCGCCGTTTATAACGTAAAACCCGGCGGGCAAGCCCGCCCGCTACACTATTGAAAATTGCTCTATTGTACGCCTCGTTACTTCCCGATGCAGAATCGGCTGAATATCCGATCCAGCACGTCGTCGGTGTAGACCGCGCCGACAACCTTCCCCAACTCGTCCAGGGCAATGCGGATTTCCGCCGCCGCCAGTTCGTCTTGCTCTGAAGAGGCCACCCGGCCGGCGCGCTCGACGCTCAGACCGGCAAGCCGAAGCGAGTCGCGGCAACGCACGGCCGTCTCGGCGACCACCTCGGACCGACCGGCTCGCGCGGCCAACACCTTCCGACGCAATTCGCCGCGCAACCGGTCGATCCCCTCGCCGGTTACGCTGCTGGTCCGCAGGGCGGGGCAATCGAGGTCCAGCCCGCCGGATACGTCGCATTTTGTGAATACGACGATCCGCCGCCGATCGGATGCGTCTTGCAGTCGAGCGATTTCCCATTCGTCCGGCGGGCGTGTAGAGTCGATGCACAACACTTGAACGTCCGCCGCGCGGGACTGTTCGGCGGCGGCGGATTGGGCGGCGGAATAAAGGTCTTGCGAAACCGCAAGCGGCAATTCAGTCTCTCTTCTCTCTTCTCTCTTCTCTCCTCTCTCCCCCCTCCGCCCCGCCGTGTCGATCAAGCGGCACTTGACCCCGTCGAGGTCGAGTTCGGCGATCAGATAATCCCGCGTGGTGCCGGGCAGATCGCAGACCAGCGCGGCGCTGTCCGCCGCCAGGGCGTTGAAGAGGCTGCTCTTGCCGGTGTTCGGGCGTCCAATGAGGACGGCCCTTTTCGCGACGGCCGAGTCGTCGCGGGAGGCCATTTGTGCGAGTGTATCCGCGATTTGCTTCCCTGCCTTGGCCAACCGCGAGAGCAACTCGTCGCGAGCGATGAAGGGGATATCTTCGTCGGCGAAATCGAAGCCCGCCTCGAGGTGCGACAGCAGATCGAGCAGCGATTCGCGCAGCTCGTCGAGGGGCCGGGCCAGTCCGCCGGCCAGTTGCCGCAGGGCGACGTTCAGCTCGCGCGGGTCGGCGGCGTCGATCACGCCCAAGACGGCCTCTGCCTGACTGAGATCGATCCGCCCGACCAGAAACGCCCGCAAGGTGAACTCACCCGGCCCGGCCAATCGGGCGCCGGCCGCGGTGAGCGAACGCAGCACGAGTTGCAGCAGCGGCGGAGAACCGATGGTGTGGATTTCGACCACCGGCTGGCCGGTGTAGCTCCGCGCGTTGGGCCACAGATATACGTCGCAGGGCAAAGTCGAGTCGAGGTCGGGCAGACGGAGCGTTCCGGTAGCCGCGCGGGGATGGGGCGGTTCGACAAACGGCCGCCGGTCGTCGCCCTGGAAAAACCGCGCTACGCATTGGAACGCCCCCGGTCCGCCGACTCGCACGATCCCGCGGGCCGCGCCCCCCGGCGGCGAAGCGACGGCGGCGATCGTGTCGTCCAGGGGGTACATTGCTTATTCTCTCGTTCCCACGCGGAGCGTGGGGAAAGTGGGTTCCCATGCGGAGCATGGGAACCAGGAGTCTACTTTCCTCGTTCCCACGCTCCGCGTGGGAACGGACCGGGTGGGGACGCTCTGCGGCGGCGGTTCCCTCATCCACCGACGCGGAGCGTCGGGAAAGTAGGTTCCCACGCGGAGCGTGGGAACCAGGATAACGTTGGGAGCGTGGGAACCAGGAGTCTACTTTTTCTTCTTCTTTGTCTTTCCAGCGTCCTGGCGCTCACGGGCCTTCACCTGCGCCCGGGTTTCGGCGGCCGGGGCCACGGGCACAACCTTCGGCAGGAACTGGCGTTCGCCCAATCCCCACAAACTCGACGCGATAAAGTAGATGCACAATCCGCTGGCCACCTTGAAGAACAGCAGGCCCATGAAAATCATCATGTACTGCATGATCTTCTGCTGCATGGCCGATTGCTCGTCGGTCGGCGGCGGCATGAACATCTTCTGCTGCGCGATGAACAGCACGATCGTCAAGATGGGCAATATGTTGAAATACGGGCCGAGGCCGAAAATACCCTGTCCGCTATTGACCCAGTCGGGCATGAACCCGCTCCAGTCGAAAAGCATGTCGGGCGCGGCCAGGTTCGAGCACCAGCGGATGGAGTGGGAGATCAGCGGCGCGTCGCGCAGCTCGATGTCGACCATCAACGCCCTGTACAGCCCGATGAATATCGGCATCTGGATGAAGATCGGCAGGCATCCGCTCAGCGGGTTGTAGTTGTGCTTGCGAAACAACTCCTGCTGGGCCTTGGTTCGGGCCTCGGGGTTTTTCTTGTGCTGCTCCTGTATCTTCTTGATTTCCGGCTGCAACTGCTGCATCTTCTGGGCGCCCATGACCTGCTTGCGGCTCAGCGGAAACATGCAGCCGCGGATCAGCACGGTCAGCAGGATGACCGCCAGCCCGTAGTTGAAGGTCACGGCGTAGAAAAAGTGCAGCAGCTTGGTCAGCGGTACGGCGACCGCGGCGAAAATCGGCCAGCCGTAATAGACCAACTCGCCCAGGCGGTACTCTTTGTTCGCCAACAGCGGCGGTTTTTTCGGGCCGGCGAAGAGCTTCATTTGATGCCGCAGCACTTCATCTGGTTCGAGCTTGGTCAGTACGCTCGTCAGCCGGCAAGAGGTGTTCGCCCAGTTCTTATGCTGCGGGTCCACCTTGCCGACGCAGATCGGCGTGAGTTCGTCGAACCAGGCTTCCGCCCGATTCTCGCGCTGAGGTATCAATACGGCGGAAAAGTATTGGGCGTCGACGCCGATGAAACTCAGCGACTCGTCGGGCCAGGGCGGGGGCACGTCGCCGTCGGCGACGGCCGTGGCGTTGATCATTCCCGGCACGCCGCCGTCGAACGAGATGATGAAATCGCGCAACCCCGAGCCGCCCCAATTGCGGCTGACCTTGTAGGCGTACCACTTACCCTCGGTCGGCAGCCCGTTCGGGCCGTCCAACCGGTACGCCACTTCGTGGGACTGGTCGCCGATGTTGCGGATTTCCACCTCGAACTCCAGGTGATAGGCCGGATAGTTCTTGTCCGCCATCGACTGCTCGGGCACCACGATCATGCGATAGGTCTTGGTGATCTCCAAGCCCATCTCCGGCAATCTGCGGCTGAACGTGGCGTGCAACTGGTCCGATTCGACGAGCCTCCAGTTCGCGGTCCGCAGCTTCAGTCCATTCAATTCACGGGAGACGGCCTCGTGCCGGGGTCGAAGCGCATCCTTACTGCCGTTGTTTTCCGCCGCCGCTGCGTCCTCTTTTTCTTGATGGTCGATCCGCCGGTCGTCGAACCGTTGCAGGGTCAGCAGCATGGAGAGCGGGTCGTCCCCCTCGGGCCTGACCACGTCCAGCGGGCGACGGCGGAGAATTGCAGTCAGCGTGTCCGGATTGCCGTTGCGGACGATCGACAATTTCACTTGCTGACCGGGGCGGGTGCCACGGAGGACCGCCTCCAACGATTTCGGGCCGGAAACCGGATTCTCGTCGATGGCCTTCAGGACGTCGCCCGGCTCCAGGCCGGCACGGGCCGCGGGAGTGCCGCGACCGACAAACCGCACCAGACAACCGTTACCCTCGTGGTCGGAGGTCGAGGCCAGATAGCCAAGGTATCCGTAGCGCTCGTCGATGTCGCAGTAACGCGGATTGTTCAGTTCGATCCGCGCCAAGGCAGCGCCCTTGGTGGTCAGCGTGACCAACATCCGGAACGGGTCTTTGTGGTCTGCCGAGCCGAGCGTGACCCATTTCTCGGGCTGCTCCAGCTCCGGCTCGATCACCGCCTTGATCGCCGGGGCGGGCTTATCTTGAGGCTTGTCCGTCGTTTTATCGAGCGGTTTTTCCGCTGTCGGCTCTTTGGCCGAGGGTTGCTCATCTCCCTTGTGCTCGGCGGCTCGCTGCCGCGGCTGGGGCGGATTGAGCCATTGCCTCAGCGAGGAATAGCCGAGTAGAATCGCAAACGACAGGACGAGAAACAGTACGAAACGACGCTCCATCCGCTTATACCTTCCGGAAAATACTTGTTTAGCCCCGGCGTCCACGCCGGGTTACATTGCAGCGGTAAAAATGGCCATTCGGTCCCGGCGTGGACGCTGGGGCTAAACAAGCGGCATCCCCCAATATCGTGCTTGTCAATTATCGCCCGTCGCGGAGCCGGTCGCCAAGGAAATTGTCTAGTTCGGGAATCTCGTGGATTCTCGATATCGTCTGATCCAACGGATACTCGACGCGACGGAACCGCACCACGTCGTCCTCCAGAACGACGTAACACGCGCGGGGGTTGCCGTCGCGGGGTTGCCCAACCGAACCGACGTTGATCATCGCCTTATCGCGGCCAAGACGATACTCGCCGTTGAGTTCCTCGGGACTAAAGAAATTGAACCTCTCGGTAAACACCCCCGGCACGTGGGTGTGTCCTTGGAAGGCGTACTGCGGAATCAGCGCGAAGATTTTCTCCAGCTTCCGCTTGTTGTAGATGTCCTCGGGGAAGACGTATTCGTTCAACGGGTTCCGCGCGGAGCCGTGGACGTAGAGTATGTTTTCCTCGATGCAATTGCGCGGCAGTTCGCCGAGAAAATCCCATCGCCGCTGTCTGACGGCGGGCGTGCCGGGGCCGTTTTCCAGTTGGTTGCGGGTCCAAAAAATCGCCCGCTCCGCGCCGGAATTGAACCCCTCGGGATCGAACAGCGCCCCCTGGTCGTGATTGCCCAGCAGACAGACGGGGCACTTCATTATCTCGTCGATCACTTCGCGGGGACTGGGGCCGTAGCCGACCAGATCGCCCAGGCAATAGACCTCGGCGATGCCCTGGTCCCGAATATCGGCCAACACCGCTTCGAGGCTCTCGAAGTTGCTATGAATATCGCTGATAAGTGCTCGTTTCACGCTCTTACACTTTCAGGCGTCTGCGCCCGCGAGGGGGGGGTGGAAATGCTCGGAACGTGTTTTGAAATCACTCATTTAGCCCGCCGTGAATACACGGCGGGGCGGTTGACCGCGAAAAACCGCTTGCCCCGGGTGTATTCACCCGGGGCTAAATAGTTTCTGTTGCGGAAAAGGTGGGTGTCATGGGTAAGCGAAGTTTACCCGTGTAGGGATTTCCGCGTTTTCCGGCCCACGGGTAAGCTCCGCTTACCCATGACACCCCCCTTATAATTGCGACAATCGAAACGGTCACCCGTAATCGGCGGCGATTCGCCAATCCGGATTATTTGACAAGCCGGGAATCCGACATAGGTTTGATTGTAGAGGGGCGGCCGAGGGGCGGCCCCGGCGCGGAAGGTTCTCTGCCGGATGCACGTTTGATGAGCTTGTCCGACCGGCGGGCCGTTCGCGTTACAAGAGGCCTGTAGCCTCTCATCCTCGACAAAGGCAAACCGGCCGCAAGGCCGTGTGCGCAAAGCAAAGGGCCGCCGGAGTAATATCCGTCGGAAGCCTGGCTGCCGAAAGGGTGATGAACTATCGCTTCGGTAAGTAGACGAGGGAGAGGTCGGTTTTTTTACCAACATGGGATCCCGAAGACAAATCGCAGGCCGGCGTCGGTTGTCGTAGCGGAACCGATGTCTTGTTCCAAGGATCCCGAGGAAGTTTGTTGTTCCAGTTCGAGACCTTAACGCGGAATCGAACGGGAATGGAGGAATACCGATGAAGTCGCTTGCTAAGAAGATGCAACGTTTCCTCGTTTCCGAGGACGGACCTACCGCCGTGGAGTACGCGGTCATGTTGGCCTTGATCGTCATCGTTTGCTTGACGGCGATCAGTTCGGTCGGCACCGCGACCAGCACTACGTTCAGCAACATCGCCGCGTCGCTGTAACGATGCCGCTGGACGTGGGACATCCGGGAAAAAGGGGACGATCCCCTTTTCCTAAAATCCGCTAGAGACGGAAAAACCCCTCGGCGCCAAAGGAACTGGCCCCGAGGGGTCGTTTTTTGACCTATACATTGAGTAGGAGGAGCGAGTAGTAATTGGTAATTGAACATTGGTAATTGGACATTGGACATTGAAAATGTCCAACGACCAATGTTCAATGATCAATGTCCAATTCCCGACCGATGCGAGGTCCGCGATGTACCCTGTCATTCCCGCGGAGTTGATGCAAAGCGCGGTGCAGTTGGTGGTCAATTTCATCACGCTGTTCGGCATCGCCCTCGGCGTCTTGCTGGGTGCGCGCGCTTGATGTGATTGCCATTTGCAACCGCTAATACAATACCACCGTCCGATGCAGGAAAGCCGTCATGCCGCAGTTCCACCAGCTACCCGAATTCCTTGCCCACAACTGGCCGTTCTGGTTGCTTAGCGTGGTCCTCGTCCTGGCCGCGGTGATCGACGGCTGGAAACTGAAGGTACCCAACTGGATCACTTTCCCCCTGGTGATCTGCGGCTGGCTCTATAGTGCCGCCTTTTTCGGCTGGGAGGGACTCGGCTGGAGCCTGTTGGGAACGGTCGTGGGTCTGGCGCTGTTGTTGCCCGCATACGCCATCGGTGGAATGGGCGCCGGCGACGTTAAGCTGCTGGCCGGCGTTGGGGCCTGGGTGGGCAGTGCAAATATACTCTTTGCCTTTTGTGCCTCGGCCGTCGTCGGCGGCGCTATTGCCATCGGGATGGTCCTCTGGCAGCGCGATTGGCATCATCACTTCAAACAATTCTGGAACATCTCCAGCGAAATAATGGAAATCCGCGATCCAAACACCCTATCGGCGATTGCCGCGGAGCGGAAGAGTGCGATGTTGTTGTTGCCTTACGGTATCCCGATTGCGATCGGCTCGATTGCCTATTTTTACTGGGCGGGGATGCTGCTATGAAATTGCCGATATTGCCCAAAATGCCCGTCATGCGCAGTCGTAAAGCCGCGACCGTTGGTTGCGACCATTGCGAAACCGCAAGCGGTGATTTAGCCCGTTGCGAACCCACGAGCGGCGCCCATCTTGGATATAACCTAGAGAGGCCTTGCCGATGGTGCCGAATAAATCGACAAGGGGCCGCTGCCGTCGAGTTTGCGCTGATTGCGCCCCTGTTTTTCGCGATGATCATAGGGATGATCGAGGCCGGACGCGCGATAATGGTCCAACAGGTCATCACCAATGCCTCTCGGGAAGGGGCAAGGGAAGCGGTACTGTATGAGGAGTCGAGAAGCGATGCTGGGGCGGAGGCTGACGGGGAGGCTACAGCCTTGGACTACCTGCAAATAGCAGGGATTTCAGGAGGCAGTGCCATCGCAGTCATCGAGCCTGATGGAGATGATAAAAAAGCAACCGTGACGGTCCAGGTTCCGTATGGCAGCGTAAGTTGGGTGCCGACTTGGTTTTTTGGAGAAAACTTGTTGCTCAGCGCCAGTACCGTGATGCGTCTGGAAACAGACTAATAATACCATGCGCCCAAAATCTATCGCCCTACTGATGTTGGCTTTAGGCTGCGGTTTGGTGGCTTCGATCGGCATTACCCAGGTGATGGCCAGGCGGGACAAAGAGCCGGCCGGGCCGTCGGACCAAACGCAGCCGGTCTTTGTCGCCATGACCGACGTCGGCATGGGCGACATGCTGACCTCCCAAGACCTGACGCTCGAGCAATGGCCGAAGGGCAAGGCTCCCTCCGGGACCATTTCGCGGCTCGAAGACATCGAGGGCCGCCGCGCACGAACCAAACTCTACGCCGGCGAACCGATCCTGGACAAGAAACTGCTGGGCAAAGGGGCCAGCGAACAAGGGGCCACCGCGCTGATCCCAAAGGGATACCGCGTCGTCCCGGTAAAGGTCGATCTGGTCAGCGGCGGCAGCAGCTTGATTCTGCCCGGCGACCGCGTCGACGTGATGGTCCACTTCCTCAAGGACCGTCGCCGCGACATTCAGGAAACGGTGACCAAAACCATACTTCAAGACATCAAGGTTTTTGCCGTCAACGACGTGTTGGGACTGGACGGCGACACCGAGACCGGCAAATCGATCGTCGCAAAAACCATATCCTTGCTGGTTACGCCTAAGCAGGCGGCCAAGGTGACGCTGGCGTGCCAGCTCGGAAAGATCCAGCTCGTGATGCGCAGCCCCGAGGACGACGAGCAGGTTCCCGACGTCCAGGCCACGCCAAGTGAGTTGTTCGGCAAAGCGGAAAAGTCGCAACGCGATAAAGAAAGCCTGATGGAAGACCCGGAAACGGACAAACCGAAAAAGAGTTTCTTGGATTTCCTCGATTCAATGAAGAACAAGTTGGCCGCCGGCGCGGAACAGCCCAAGCCGCGCGAGACGTGGACCATGCAGATGCTCAGGCCGGGTAGGGGCGTTCACGTGATGTTCGAGAGGGAAGAGGGGACGGCAACGGATTCCGCATTGCCGTTCGGCTTGTGGAAGGTAATCGCAATGTACGTCAGCCCGCTCAGCTTTGCTAATGAGAAAGTAGGCGAGGAGCACGTTTATAACAAGCCGAAAACGGAGGGATGGGAAGAGGTGCATGTTTATAAGAAAGCGGTTGAGCAGCCGTCGGCGGCGCAACTGCCCTGGGCCGTCAAAAAGCCGGCCCATCAGCCGCCCGACACTGGCAAGATGCCAGTGCCACCCTCCAAACCGCAAGGACCAAAATTGTAGGGTGCGTGAAACGCACCACAACCGGCAGTACATGGTGCGTTTCACGCACCCTACAGATTGTGCGAAGCGTCGAAACGGAGATTTTTAATTGCAAGGAAACACAAGGATGTGTACGCAATATCTTTCGCGGCTGCTCGTGCCGCTGGCGATCTTCTGCCTGATGCCTCTTTCGGTCACGGCCGAGGAGCCGATCGCTCCACTCGCCAAGCCGTCGGTTGTCTATAAAGTTCACAACGCCTCCGATCGGCTGGAGATGAAAGTCAAAACCAGCCGCATCCTCACAATGAACCAGAAGATTACCCGGAACCAGGTCAACAATCCCGCCATCCTCGAGTTGACTGAACTGTCGCCCAACGAGGTCCAGATTTCGGCGAAGGCGACGGGCGTGACCCAGGTCAATCTATGGGGAGAAGACAAAAAGATCCACACGATCGACGTGATCATCTACGACGACGTACGGGAACTCGAGATGGTGTTGCGGAAGCTGTTTCCCAGGGCCGTGCTGACGGTAACACCGCTGAGGCTAGCGAAAGACGTCGACTCAGTGACGACTACCGCCGTGGCGATTACCCAGACGAAGATTTACGGAGCTCCCTCCGTGGCGATTTCCGGATTCGTCGACAACCCGGAGCAAATCGTCCGCATTATGCGTGTCGCCGAGCAATATTACAAGAGAGAGAATATTGTCAACAACATGACCATCGGCGGCTGCCGGCAAGTGCTGCTGCACGTCAAGATCATGGAAGTGTCTCGCACCAAACTCCGCAAGTTGGGTTTTGACTGGAGCAAAATCACGGGCAGTAACGTCGTGACTTCGGGCCCGACCGGTTTGCTTTCCGACTTTGATCCAACCGAACTCACCAGCCCCGGGAACATTTTCCGTACGCCTATGCCCGGAACGTTCGCCTTCAACATCGGTGGCGGCGGTGCCGCGTTTTTTGGCGTCTTGGATGCCTTACGGGAGGACGGATTGGCGAAGGTTTTGGCGGAACCCGTGCTAACGACCATCAGCGGCCATCCCGCCTCCTTCCGAGCGGGAGGATCGTTCTACATCATCCCGAGCGGACAGAATGGTGGCGCGCCCATCACTGTCGAGTATGGAACCCAACTCAAGTTCGTGCCGATTGTATTGGGAAATGGGCGAATTCGCCTAGAAGTCCGGGCCATTATCAGTGATATCGACCCAAGCCTTCCCTTTGAGTACCAGCCCGCACTGAAGGATCGCGTTGTGGAAACGGGTGCCGAACTCCAGGCGGGTCAGACGCTAGCGATTGCCGGGTTGGTGCAAACTCGCACCGAGGCTAAAAACTCCGGGTTGCCTTGGATCAGCGAGGTGCCCTATTTGGGCGCGGCGTTCCGAAGGGTGAAGGAACAAGTCAACGAGATCGAATTGCTGATTATGGTCACTCCGGAGTTGGTCGAGGCGATGGACGCCGATGAAGTGCCTCGGTGCGGTCCCGGCATGAGGACCACCAGCCCGAGCGATTGGGAACTGTTTGCGAAGGGGCATCTGGAAGTGCCCAATTGTAGCCCGATGGGCGGAAGCGGTGGCGGCCTGCCCCCGGAAGGCATGATTCTCGGCCCCGTCGAACAGATTCCCACCCCGGCGCCGGCCGACGCTTCGGGCAATCCCGGCGGGCCGTACAACCGCCATGCTCGGTCCAAGCCGAACTCCTCGCAAGAGGCCGTCCCGGCGGCATCGCGCGGCGGCCCGCCGGGATTGATCGGCCCGGTCGGCTACGACGTAGTAGAGTAAAGAGGGCGCGTGGGGCATAGCGATGGCGAGCGACCGTTTAGCGGCTGCCGATGTCCTGGTTCCCATGCTCTGCGTGGGAACCCACTCGTTCCGACGCTCCGCGTCGGCGGCGGCGGGCGATGCAGAGCGTCGCGGGCGGTGCGTTCCCACGGAGGACCGTGGGAACGAGGAGAATTTCGTTGTCCGACACCCAATTGCCAACGTCGTAATAGATAAAATCCCCCGCCATGAGCAACGTCCTCCGATTAGCCATTGTCGATCCGAACGACTCCCAGCGCGACGCGCTGAAAAGCATGTTGCTGGGAATGGACATGATCTGGTTGGAAGCGGAGTGCTCGCGGTACGAATTCTTCGCCGACGTGGTGGCCCAAACCAATCCGGACATCGGGCTGGTGGCCATCGACACCGATCCGCAAAAGGCGCTCGAGTTGGTCGGCCGTCTGGGCGCCGCTTCGCCCGACTGCGCCGTCCTGGTCGTAAGTTCGTCGAACGACGGCAGCTTGATATTGCAAGCGTTGCGGGCGGGGGCCAAGGAGTTTATCACTCAGCCGGTGCGGATCGAAGACCTGTTGGCCGCCCTGGGACGCATCAGCGAGCGCCGCGCGGGACGCGGCGACAACCGCTCGCGAGGCAACCAGGTGATTGCCGTGGCCGGCGCCATCGGCGGCGTGGGGACCACCAGCCTGGCGGTCAACCTGGGCTGCATCCTCGCCAAGGAACCCAACCACTCCGTCGCCCTGGTCGATCTCGATCTCTGCCTCGGCGACGCCGACGTGTTCCTCGACACCATACCCGACTACACGCTGGTCGACGTGGCCCAGAACGTCACGCGGCTGGACTTCACGCTGTTGAAGCGTTCGTTGACCAAACACTCCTCGGGCCTGTACCTGCTGCCGCGTCCGGTGCAGTTGGAGGACGTGCCGCTAATCACGCCCGACGACCTGCAACGTGTCATCGGTCTGTTGAAGGCCACGTTCACGCACCTCGTGCTCGATCTCTCGAAGGGCTACACGGCCATCGATATGATCGCCCTGGAGATGGCCGACCAAATACTCCTGACCACGCAACTCGATTTGCCTTGCCTGCGGAACGTGGTGCGGCTGATGATGTCGTTCGGCAACATGGATGATCTGGCCGGTAAGGTGAAGATCGTGGTCAACCGCGTCGGACTGGACGGCGGGCAGATCACGTTGAAAAAGGCCGAGGAAACGATCGGCAAGGAAATCTTCTGGCAGCTTCCCAACGACTACCGCACGATGATCGAAGCCCGCAACAACGGCGTGCCGCTTATCGACAGCGCGCCGAAGGCGGCCGTCACGCAATCGCTGATGGCCCTGGCCAAGGCCCTCGACAACACGGAAGCCGACGACGAAGAATCCGACGGCAAGAAGGGCATCGGCGGCCTGCTGAAACTCTGGTCGGGTAAGAACGGGAAGTGACAATCGGTCCACTTCCTGTTCTTTGCAGGGCTTGTCGCAATCGGTTCCATCGGGTAAAATTCATATAGGGTGATGTGGCTCGACTTCTCCGCCCCTGCCCGCGAGTTCGGAGGACTGCGATGCGTGTTTGCCAGATTCATGCAACCGTTTCCGAGGATAAATCGGTGACCTTGAAAAACGTCCCGTTTCAGCCCGGCGAACACGTAGAAGTGGTGGTTTGCTCGGAGGACATGAAACGTCGTGGCGGCAGCGACCCTTATCCCCTCCGCGGCAAACCGATTCAATACCTTGATCCGTTCGAGAGCATTGCGGAGGACGACTGGGAAGCCACGCAATGATCGTTCTTGACACGCACATTTGGGTATGGTGGGTACACGGCGACAAACGGCTGTCAAATGCTCAAGTGGAGGCGATCAAGTCCAACGAGAGCAACGAGATCGGCGTCAGTGTCATATCCTTTTGGGAAGTCGCCAAGCTCGTCGAGCACCAGAGGCTTGAACTGCCTTGCGCACTGGATGAATGGATGGAACAGGCTTTGATTTATCCTGGTCTGCGCGTCATTCACCTCACGCCTGAAATCGCCATTGAATCCTGCCGTCTGCCGGGGACGTTTCACCGCGATCCCGCCGACCAGATCATTGCCGCCACCGCCAGAATACACGGCTGCTCTCTGGTCACGTCTGACGGAAAGCTGCTCGCCTACCCATTTATCCCAACAATTGAGTAAATAATGAACGGTGTTTTTCGCACGCTGGCAGTTCTTGCAATTACTCAGATTTCCTTGTGCATGGCGGGCGACGACGCGCTTTCGCCCATCGAACTCGGCAAGGTAAAGGTCGGCGGCGAGATCGGCCGACGCATCGACGCGACGATCAACAACAACCTGCTCAAGCTCGACGTCGAGAAGGACTTCATCACTCCGTTCCGCGCTAAGAACGCCCGCAGCGGCTACATCGGCTTGGGCAAACTGATCGACGCGGCCGTCCGCTTCGCCGCCTACAGTGAAGACGAGAAAGTGCTTGCCCTGAAAAATCGTCTGGTGGAAGCAACGATCGAGACCCAACAGCCGGACGGCTACATCGGCAGGATGTCCGCCCCGGCGCGAATGTGGAGCATGTGGGACGTTCACGAAATGGCCTACATCGTCCTCGGCCTGACCGCCGATTACCACTACTTCGGCGAGAAACGTTCATTGGAGGCTGCCCGCCGGCTGGCGGACTACATCCTCCAGCGCTGGGCGACGATGCCCAACGATTGGGACCGGCAGACCGGCATTGCCACTCACGTTCTCCTCACTGGCCTGGAAGGCGCGATGCTGGCCCTTCATCGCGAGACCGGCGACCGACGATACCTCGACTTTTGCGTCCAACAGCGGGCCTTGCCCGAGTGGGACCTGGGCATTGTGATCGGCCGCCGCAGGTTGATCGAAGGACACGTGTACGCCTATCTTGCCCGATGCCTGGCGCAGCTCGAACTGCACCGCCTCCAGCCGGACGAGAAGCTCTTGCGGCCGACCCGGCGAGCGATGCGATTCATGACCGCCGAGGACGGAATGACCATCGCCGGCGGCGCCGGTGTGTGGGAAATATGGACCGACGATCAGGACGGGCGGGGGGCATTGGGCGAGACCTGCGCGACGGCCTACCAACTCCGCGTATTCGACAACCTCTTGCGGCTCGAAGGCGATCCGCGCTACGGCGACCTCATGGAGCGGACGATCCTCAACGCCTTGTTTGCCGCCCAGTCGCCCGACGGCCGGCGGATCCGCTACTACACGCCCCTGGAAGGCGACCGCGTCTATTTCCGAAAAGACACTTATTGCTGCCCTTGCAACTACCGCCGGATTGTCGCGGACTTGCCGACGATGGTCTATTACCGTTCGGGGACCGGATTGGCCGTCAATCTCTACACGGCGTCCGAGGCAACCGTTGAACTGGACGGCGACGTGTCGCTGAAGGTCAGTCAAGAGACCGATTACCCCGCGTCCGGCCACGTCGTAATTCATCTCGATCCGTCCAAGCCGGCCGAGTTCCCGGTGCAATTGCGCATTCCGCGTTGGTGCCGCGGGGCCACGGTGGCCGTCAACGGGAAGCGGTGGACGTCGCCCGTCGTCGCCGGGGAATTCCTTACGATTGAGCGAGAGTGGAACGCAGGCGACCGGATCACATTGGAGATGCCGATGCCCTGGCGGTTGGTGCTCGGGCGGAAGCGCCAATCGGGCCGCGCCGCCGTGATGCGCGGCCCCGTGGTCTTTTGCTTCAACCCCGAAGGCAACGAATCGCTCCGCGACCGAGACGCGGCCGACCTCGGGGTAATCGTGATCGACCCCGATTCGTTGAAGCTCCAGCCCGGCGACGATCATATTCGGCCGGGCGGCGTCGCTTGCTCCGTCAGGGCCTGCAATGAAGGGTTCGCCGTGGGAGTCTCCGGCAACTTGTCGCTGCGGCTGACCGAGTTCCCCGACCCACGCGGCAAGGTCGTCTACTTCCGCCTACCCGATCCGAGCAAGGCGGTCCCGGACGAGCTTATCTCCGGCGTTGGGTCGAAAACCGATTGAGCGGCCGGCTACCGCTATGATCGGAACGACCGGCATATCTCGTTTTCCTCCCCGCGGTTGGATAATTCCCTCTATTTAGCCCGCCGTGAATACACGGCGGGGACAAGCGGGTTCATGCAACACATTGTGCCCCGGGTGTATTCACCCAGGGCTAAATAAGCTCGTTTCAATTTGTAGACGTGCTCAATCGCCTTGTAGCCGTAAGCTATCTTTTTGGGGACACTTTGCACCAATAGGTATCCAGCAATGGCTAAATTGACGACGACTCTACGCCACACCGACCGAAAAGAGAACAACTTAGAGGAACTCAAGCAGCGCATCCACGGCAAGCTGGTCGACAAGTTGGATTTGTCGCGGGTCGGCGAGTTGGACGGCGACACTCTGCGTCGCGAAATCCGTCTGGTCGTCGAACACCTCTGCGACACCGAAGACACGCTGCTGAACCGCGGCGAGCGCGACCGGTTGGTCGGCGAGGTGCTCGACGAAACCTTCGGCCTCGGCCCTCTGGAGATGTTGTTGAAAGACCCCACGATCAGCGACATCCTCATCAACGGTCCGAAGAACGTCTACTGCGAGCGGCACGGCAAGATCGAGAAGACCAGCGTCGTCTTCCGCGACAACAAACACCTGATGCAAATCATCGACCGCATCATTTCGAAGGTCGGCCGGCGGGTGGACGAGACCTGCCCGATGGTCGACGCCCGGATGATGGACGGTTCCCGCTTCAACGCGATCATTCCGCCGTTGGCGCTCGACGGGGCTTGCGTCTCCATTCGACGCTTCGGGGCCAATCCGCTGAAACTGGAGGATCTGCTCAATTTCAAGGCCTTCACCCCCGAGATGGTGATGCTCATGGAAGGGGCGATCAAGGCCCGGCTGAACATACTCATCTCCGGCGGCACCGGCTCCGGCAAGACCACGCTGTTGAACACGTTGTCGAGTTTTATCTCCAACACCGACCGCATCGTCACCATCGAGGACGCCGCGGAGTTGCAATTGCAGCAGGACCACGTGGTGCGGCTCGAGACCCGGCCGCCGAACATCGAGGGCAAGGGAGAAGTGAACGCCACCGACCTGGTGCGAAATGCCTTGCGCATGCGTCCCGAGCGGATCGTCATCGGCGAGTGCCGCGGGGCCGAGGCCCTGGACATGCTCCAGGCAATGAACACCGGGCACGAAGGCTCGATGACCACTCTGCACGCAAACACCCCCCGCGACGCGCTCAGCCGACTGGAAACCATGATCATGATGGCCGGATTCGAGTTGCCGCTGAAGGCCATGCGATCGCAAATCTCAAGCGCCATAGACCTCGTGGTCCAGGTCAGCCGGCTGCAAGGCGGCTCGCGGAAGGTCACCTGCATCACCGAGATCGTGGGCATGGAGCAGGACACCATCATCTTGCAGGACATCTACCGTTTCGACAAGGAGGGTGTCGACGAAAACGGCCGGGCCTACGGCAAGTTCGTCGCCACCGGAATCCGTCCGGTGTTCATGTCCCGGTTGGAATCGGCGGGTGTGCGTCTGCCGTCGAGCGCCTTCCGCGAACGAGTCATGATGGAGGACTGAACCAGTGAATCCCGTCCTAATCGCCGCCTTGGCGTTCATCGGAGTCGCCGCGATCGTAGGCGGCGCGGCGCTGTTGTGGCGCGAAAAGCCGGTCCAGAAGATCGAGGACCGCCTCGACCTGTTGACCGGCGCCAACACCCCCGCCGCCGCCAAGGAGGGATTGACGAATGGGGCCAGCGTCCTCGCGCAACCGCTGGACGACAGGCCGGGCATAGTTGAAACGTTCATGGAACAGTTTGGCAACGTCAACCTCTTGTTCGAGCAGGCCGACACGAACCTGACGATAGTAAAACTGTTGGTGATTTCGGCGGTGACCGCGCTGCTGGGAATCAGCCTCGGCGTGGTGGTCCACGTCCACGCCGCCCTGCTGCCGTTGGTCGGGGTGCTGATGGGGCTGCTGCCGCCGACCTGGCTGCTCTGGCGCCGTAAGCGGCGGCTGAAGGCCTTCGCCTCGCAATTACCCGACGCCTTGGAAATGATCTCCCGCACGCTCCGCGCCGGACAGAGCCTGGGATTCGGCTTCAACATGGTCGCCACGGAAATGCCGTTGCCGATAAGCAAGGAGTTCGGCCGCGTGTTCGAGGAACAAAACCTCGGCATCCCGATTGACGAAACCCTCCGCGACATGACCGAACGGATTCCCAACCTCGACCTGAAGTTCTTCGTCACGGCGTTGATCCTCCAGCGGCAAACCGGCGGCGATCTGGCCGAAATCCTCGACAAAATCGGATCCCTGATCCGAGACCGCTTCCGTATTTGGGGACAGATCCAGGCGTTGACGGGCGAAGGACGCCTCTCGGGCGTAGTCCTGCTGGCGCTCCCCTTCGTGCTGTTGATCGCCGTGTATCAACTGAACCCCGACTACATAATGGTGCTGTTCACCGATCCGTTGGGTACGAAAATGTTGGCCGTGGGAGCCCTCATGCAGGTCGTCGGAGCGCTGGTTATACGCAAGATCATCAACATAAAAGTATAAACAAACACCTTGTTCCCACGCTCCGCGTGGGAACACACTGCCCGGACGCTCCGCGTCCGATGCGGTGGAGAAAGATTCATACTCGATAACTGCGCGGGGGACGCGGAGCGTCCCTCCAGTGCGTTCCCATGCGGAGCATGGGAACGAGCGAAACATAAAGGTATAAAAACGCGGCTGCGGCCACGCCGGAACAAAAAACCATGATCTTCGCAGAGAGTCTGATCAATTTAGAGAGTTTGGTGCCGTTGGCGTTGTTCATCGCCTTCGCCGCGCTGGCGTGGTGGGGGCTGGACTTCATGGCCGCGGGAAAAACTCGTGCCGTCGAACGCCTGGATGAATTGAAAAATCCCGGCAAACGCCGCAAGGCGGCCGCGGAAAGCGTGCTGAAGCAGACCGACACCTTCACGAAAATGTTGGAGCGGGCCTCGCCCTCCCTGGCAAAGCCCTTGCAGCCGAAAAACGAGGCGGAACTCGGAAAACTAAGGACCAAACTTGCCGTCGCCGGGTTCCGAAGCGAATCGGCCGGAAGCATCTTCCTGGGATTGAAACTCGCCGGACTCGTGACCGGCCTGCTGCTCGGAGGCGGGACCATAACCTCCTTGCGAGGAATCAACCAAAGCTCGTTGATCTGGTCCGTCGGCCTGGCGGGATTGTTTTTCTACCTACCCGATCTGATCGTCAAATACCTCGGCAGCCGCCGAAAGCAGGCGATCTTCCTGGCACTGCCCGACGCGCTGGACCTGATGGTGGTTTGCGTTGAGGCCGGTTTGGGGCTCGACCAGGCAATGCGAAAAGTGGCCCTCGAAATGAAGAAGTCCTATCGCGTCTTGGCCGATGAGTTCTCGATCAGCAATTTCCAGTTGCAGATGGGCCGTCAACGCGCGGAAGTGCTCCACGAGTTGGGGGTGAGGACCGGCGTCTCGGACCTCCGCTCCCTCTCGGCGGTGCTGATCCAGGCCGACCGGTTCGGCAGCAGCATTGCCCAGGCGCTCCGCACCCAAAGCGACTCGATGCGTGTCCGGCGGAGTCAACTCGCCGAAGAGAAGGCGGCAAAAACCGCCGTAAAGTTGATCTTCCCGTTGGTGTTGTTCATCTTTCCGGGCATATTCGTGGTGCTGGTCGGTCCGGCCGCGATCACCATGATCCGCCAGATGTTCCCGATGTTGGGCGGGGGGTGAGTCCCCGATGAATGTGCCGGAAGTTGGGGCTACCACCGCTGCGCCAGCCGTGCTAGAATGCTGTTGTCAGTTGTCAGATAGTAGTTTCTCAAGAACTGACAATTGAAATAAGGAGAATCGGTCGTGCGATTTCGGGTACTGATCGAACAGGATGAGGACGGCTGTTTTGTGGCTACTTGCCCGGCGCTTCCGGGTTGCATTTCACAGGGTAAGACCCAAAGCGAGGCGCGTGCCAACATCGTCGACGCCATTTCGGGGTATCTCGAAAGCCTCCGCAAACACAACGAGCCGATCCCGCCGCCGATCACGGAAGAAGTTGTTGAGGTGGAGACTTGAGCCATCTTCCGTTGGTCTCCGGTCGGCAGGCAGTCTCGGCCCTTCGGAGGGCGGGATACGAGGTCGACCATCAAACGGGCAGTCATGTGATCGTTCGCCACGTCGCCCCGCCACACCGACGACTGACCGTTCCCAATCACAAGCAACTCGCCAAAGGCACGTTGCGTGGAATCATCCGGGAAGCGGGACTCACGGTGGACGAGTTCCGCCGTCTGCTCTGACGCAAGCCCTCTCCATGCGAGACGATCCGATTGTCAACGAAGTGCGGAAGAACACGGGCCGCCGTGCCGGCGACCGCTAAACGCATGGATTTTCCGGCCATCGTCTTGCCATTCAGTGCGGTTATGTAGTAATATATCCGGCTTGGCGCGCCGACCCCTAGCCACAATCCATAATGTCCCGCGATCCGTTGCAAGACGTCCGAGACCAATACGACGTCGTCGTGATCGGCGGCGGACTGGGCGGCATGACCGCCGCCAACATCCTTGCCCGCGCCGGCCACCGCGTACTCCTGGCCGAGCAACACTTCAAGCTGGGCGGTCTGGCCACCTGGTTCCGACGCGGCGAGCGGATATTCGACGTCTCGCTGCACGGTTTTCCGGTGGGCATGATAAAGAGTTGCCGCCGCTACTGGAGCGCCGAAATCGCCGACTCGATCGTCCAGTTGAAGGACATCCGTTTCGACAACCCGATGTTTTCGCTCTCGACCACCTTCGACCGCGTGGACTTTACCCGACTGTTGGTCGAGCGGTTCCAAGTCCCGCCGGAAAAGGTCGAAGAGTTTTTCGACGCGGCGCGGAACATGAATTTCTACGACGATCAGACCCTCACCGTCGGCCAGCTTTTCGAGCGGTTCTTTCCCGGCCGCGAGGACGTGGTCCGGTTGCTGATGGAACCGATCACTTACGCCAACGGCTCGACCTTGGAAGACCCGGCGCTGAGCTACGGAATCGTGTTCTCGAACTTCATGTCGAAGGGGGTCTACACCTTCCGCGACGGCACCGAACATCTGATCCGGCTGATGGGGCGGGAACTGAAAAAAAACGGCGTGGACGTGTGCCTCCGATGCCCGGTCGATAATATCCACGTCGATAAACAGAAACAGGTCGAGGGCGTTACCATCGCCAGCCGGCGAATCAACACCAGGGCAATCGTCTCCAACGCCAATCTGCTGGGTACGATCTTCAACCTCGTCGGTCCCGAACACTGGGACGAGGATTTTCTGGAGCAGGCCCGCGCGGTCCGCCTGAACAACTCCAGCACTCAGGTCTACATGGCCCTGAAGCCCGACATGCCCATCGAGCGCGGCCAATACGGCGACCTGCTGTTCAGTTCGACCGCTCCGACGTTTCGGACAGAATCGCTGTTGAGCCGCGACATCACCAGCCGCACTTATTCGTTCTACTACCCCGATACGCGGCCGAGCCTGGGATGCTGCGTGATCGTGGCCAGCAGCAACGCCAATTACGACGACTGGGCCGGGCTGTCGAAGGAAGACTATTCGGCCGGCAAGCGAGACCTGATCGACGGCGCGCTGACGGCCATCGAGAAGTACCTGCCCGACGTCCGCGATCGGCTGGACTACGTCGAGGCCGCCACGCCACTGACGTTCGAGCGATACACGAAACACCTCGCCGGGGCCAGCTTCGGTACGAAATTCGAGGGTCTGGCCGTAAGCCGGGCCTTGCCCGAACACGTCGCCGGACTATATCATACCGGAAGCGTGGGCATCATCATGTCCGGCTGGCTGGGCGCGGTCAACTACGGCGTGATCGTGGCCAACAACGTGGACGCCTTCTTAATGAGGGGAGAGGGGAGAGGGGAGAGGGGAGAGGAGTGAGGGATGGGAAATTCGTTGCACTTTGAGGAAAACTCTGTTCACCGCTTGCGGTTTCGCATCGCATGACCAAACAAGAAATACTCGACGCCATTCCACACCGCGACCCCTTCCTGATGGTCGACGAGGTGATCGAACGCTCCGACCGGCGGATCGTCGGCGTCAAGACGTTCGACGGCCGGGAGTGGTTCTTCGCGGGACATTATCCCGGCTACCCGCTGGTGCCGGGCGTGCTGCTTTGCGAGGCGGCGATGCAGTGCGGGGCGATCTTGCTGGCGAGGCATTTTAGTATTTCGGCCGACGAAAACAAGGTGCCGGTGGCTACCAGAATCAACAACGTCCGCTTCAAACGAATGGTCCGGCCAGGCGAAAAAATCGTCATGGAAGTGGAACTGACCGAGCGGCTGGCAGACGCCTTTTTTCTCAATGCCAAAGTGTCGGTGGACGGCCAGGCGGCGGTGCGGTTCGAGTTCGCCTGCACGGCGGCGGGGAAATAGTGGGTAGTGAGTAGTGGCCAGTGGGTAGTGAGTAGTGGATAGCGGGTAGCCGCGATAGCTTTGCTATCGGGGCGGCGGAGCCGCAAGAGGTTTCACGAGGCGGGTAGCCGCGATAGCTTTGCTATCGGGGCGGCGGAGCCGCAAGAGGTTTCACGAAGCGGGTAGCCGCGATAGCTTTGCTATCGGGGCGGCGGAGCCGCAAGAGGTTTCACGAAGCGGGTAGCCGCGATAGCTTTGCTATCGGGGCGGCGGAGCCGCAAGAGGTTTCACGAAGCACGAAATCCCTCTTGTGCCTGCGGCACCCCGATAGCAAAGCTATCGCGGCCACCCGAGTGATACTGTTATCCAACCACTACCCACTACCCACTACCCACTATCCACTATCCACTACCCACTACCCACTACCCATGGACTTCCTCCAACTTACCGACAAAACGATCCTGATCTTCGGGCTGGCCAACCGTAAGAGCGTCGCGTGGCACATCGGCCGAGTGCTGTCCGAAGCGGGCGCGCACTGCGTCTACGTCGTCCAGAACGAACAGCTCCGCGGCGTCGCGGCCGAACTGCTCGGCAATGCGGAGATTTTCGTCTGCGACGTGGAACACGAGGAGCAGATCGCCCGGCTCCGCGACGAGCTTGCCCTGCGCGGCGGGCGGTTCCACGGAATGGTCCACTCGATCGCCTTCGCCGATTATTCCGATGGAGTGAAACCGTTCCACGAGACCCCGAAGAAGGCTTTTTTGCAGGCTATGGACGTTTCCTGCTACTCGCTGACGGCCTTGTCCAACGCGCTGAAGGATCTGTTCGATCCGGACGCCTCGGTGGTGACGATCTCGATCTCCACTACGCGGATGGCCAGCGAGAGCTACGGATACATGGCCCCGATCAAGGCCGCGTTGGACTCGTCGTTGGCGTTTCTGGCCAAATCGTTCAGCCGCTTCTCGCGTATCCGCTTCAACGCGGTGGCGCCGGCTCTGTTGAAGACCTCCGCTTCGGCAGGCATCCCCGGCTACGTGGACTCGTACCTCTACGCCGAACAGGTGATCCCGCGCCGCCAGGCGGTGCGGACCGAGGAGGTCGCAAGCGCGGCGGCGTTCCTGCTCAGCCCCCGTTCGGCCGGCATCAATGCCCAGCGGATCGTCGTCGACGCCGGTATGTCGATAAACTATTTCGACCGCGAACTGATCGAACGGGCCATGCGGCCATGAGCTTCCCCTGGTTTCCACGCCCTGCATTTCCCCTCGTTCCCACGCCCTGCATTTCCCCTCGTTCCCATGCTCTGCGTGGGAACGGTCGGGCGGCGACGCTCCACGTCGATGTTGGCCCACACACACGCCGACGCGGAGCGTCGGGAATATGGGTTCCCACGCGGAGCGTGGGAACCAGGAAGATTCGCGGAGCGTCGGGAATATGGGTTCCCACGCGGAGCGTGGGAACCAGAAAGATTCGCGGAGCGTGGGAACCAGGAAATATCGCCGAAACTATCGGCTTCCGACGGTGTTTATATCATAGTAAAGCGGTTACGGTGCCTTGTTGCGCAATAATTTACGTGCGAGCCACCCAAACAGGGTTGCCGTAGCCGTTGGAAGCATGGGCCGCTGTTGGACTGTCCGTCGAGGACAGGCAGCCGTCCCAACTTGAAGGTTTGGAACAAAGGAGACGCGAGATGAAAATCCTAAGTGCGGTATTGGCGTTGGCCGTGTCGTTGGCGATCGTCGGCAACCTTTCGGCCGAGGAGAAAAAGGAGGGCCAGCGTTCCGATCGCCCAATGATGGGCATGATGCGCATGTTCGAGGGAGTGGACTTCAGCGAGGAACAGAAGGCGAATTTCAAGGAACTGTGGAAGGGGTACATGCCAAAGCTGAAGGCAGTTGGCGAGAAAATGGGGGACATCCTGACCGAGGAGCAGAAAACGGCCCGCGCCGAGGCCCGAAAGGCCGCCATTGAAGCCGGCAAGAAGGGCAAGGAGATCCGAGACGCCGTTCAGGATGCGGTCAAACTAACCGACGAGCAAAAGGCCAAGTTCGCGGAACTACGAAAGGAAAGGCAAGCGTTGCGGAAAGAATTGCGCGAGAAAAGCATGGAGATTATGACGCCCGAGCAGAAGGAAATTCTGAAAAAGAAGGGCCAGCGCCCCGACCGCCCGATGATGGGCGGGATGCGCATGTTCGAGGGAGTGGACCTCAGCGAAGAACAGAAGACGAATCTCAAGGAACTGAGGAAGGGGTACATGCCGAAGCTGAAGGCAGTTGGCGAAAAATTGGGGGACATCATGACCGAGGCGCAGAAAACGGTCCGCGCCGAGGCTCGAAAGATCGCCATTGAAGCCGGCAAGAAGGGCAAGGAGATCCGAGACGCCGTTCAGGATGCGGTCAAACTCACCGACGAGCAAAAGGCCATGTTCGCGGAGCTACGAAAGGAAATGCAATCGCTACGGAAAGAATTGCGCGAGAAAAGCATGGAGATTCTGACGCCCGAGCAGAAGGAAGTTCTGAAAGCGAAGTATATGCGCTGGCAGAAACACAAGGCGGAAGGAAAGTAAAACCCGGCGAATCTGATTTACCACACGTTGGGACGGGAGTTGTACTCCCGTCCCAACGTGAATTCAGGGATGGCGGGACGGCCGGGGACTGGTCCATTTTTCGGCGAAAAAACGCGTTTTGCCGACGAACTGTTGGCCGAAAACATGGACCTGTCCCCTTCCCGCGGCGCCAGGGGGACAGTCCCATTTTCGCGGCGGTCAAGTCAATTTGCCTGGCAACGTCGCTCACGCCGCGTAAATTGGGACAGTCCCCCGTGAACGGTTGCCGCCGGCGATTACAGTTCGCGGATGACCAGATACGAGACCAGCCGTCCGCGGTCGCATCCGGGGCAATACTCGGCCGTCTCTTTCCAAGCCGCGGGCGAGGCGAGATTCGACGCCCAAAAGGGCCACGTGCGGCACTGACGGGGCCGAGCGTCGTAACACCGGCACTTGCGGGTCTTGGCGTCGAACAGAACGCAATCGCCGTTGGCCCGCTCGATGAGGCTCTTGCGGCTCCTCACCGTTCGGACGCATTGCCGCTCGAACTCCTCGACCCGCAGACCGAGAGCGTCGGCCAGGGCCTTGACTTCGGCCCGGTTGACCCAAACGTAGCCCGGCTCTCCGGTGCAGCAGCCGCCGCAACCGATGCAGGAAAACCTCAATCCGTCGCTATACCAATGTTGAATCATTACATTCACGAATAAAAACGCCGGGTTGCAACCCGGCCTACGGTAGCCCGTGTTTGGCCAGCTTGTCGCGGAAGGTCGAGGGTTTCATACCCAGTGCGGCGGCGGCGGCCGTCTTGTTGCCGCCCGAGTTGCGCAGCGCGTCTTGAAGAAGTTGCTTCTCGGCGTGGTCGATCGCCGCCTGAAAACCGGCGGCGGGCAACCTATCATTCGGCTCGGGGCCGCCGATCTCGCCGGCCAACACGTCGGGCGTAATGTTTCCGCCGCCGATCAGCAGTGCCCTTTCGAGCGTGTGGTACAGCTCGCGGACGTTGCCCGGCCAATCGTGTCGCGAGAGCAGAGCGACCGACTCCGGTTCGATCCGGCAGGGGCGCCCGGGTGGCACTGCCGGCTTGTCCGGCAGTGGATGGCCGGTGGCACTGCTGGACAAGCCAGCAGTGGCACTCCGAGACTGGCCGGCGATGCGTTTCAGCAAGTGCTCGGCCAGCAGCGGCAGGTCGTCCAATCGGTCCCTGAGCGGCGGGATGTTGATCCGCAGCACGTCGAGCCGGTAGTAGAGGTCCTTGCGGAACGTGCCTTCGCCGATTTTCCTCAGCAGATTCCGCTTGGTCGAGGCGATGATCCGAACGTCGGCCTTGATGGGCGAGCCGCCGCCGACGCGCTCGAAGACCTTCTCCTCGATCGCCCGCAACAGCTTCGGTTGCTGGGCGAATGGGACGTCGCCGACGTCGTCGAGGTAGAGCGTTCCGCCTTCGGCCAGATCGAAGCGGCCCTTTCGCTGCCGGTCGGCGCCGGTGAAGGATCCTTTCTCATGTCCGTAGAGTTCGCTTTCGATAAGCTGCGGTGGGAACAGTGTGCAGCCGACTTTGACGAAGGGAAACCCGTGTCGGTGCGAGTTGCGGTGGATGATCGTCGCCAGGAGGTCCTTGCCCGCGCCCGTCTCGCCGTAGAGGAGCACGTTGGCGTCGGTTTTGGCGGCGATTCCGACCATCTTTTTGACCCGTTCCATGGCGGACGAGCAGCCGACGATGGTCGTTTCCACGTCTTCGGCGGAGAACGGTTGTCTAGCCGGCGTCGATTCGGCCGCGGCTTGCCGTTGCCGTTCGATCCGGGCCAACAGCGGCAGCACGTCCTCGTTGCGGAAGGGCTTGGTGAGGAAGTCTATCGCGCCGAGCTTGACCGCCTCGACGGCCACGGGAATGCTGCCGTAGGCGGTCATCATGATGACTTCCGTGTCGGCCAGCGGACCTTGCTTGATCCGTTTGAGCAGTTCGATGCCGTCGAGCCGGGGCATTTTCAGGTCGGTCACCACCACGTCGAATCGTCCGGCGTCGAGTTTTTCGATTGCTTCCCGTCCGTCGGCGGCGGCGACCACCTCGTGTCCTTGCGCGGCGAGATCGTCGGCCAGGGTGACCCGTTTGATCTTTTCGTCGTCAACGACAAGGATTCGCATGGGTTAAGTCAAGTCAGACGCCATACAATTCGTGGAGTTTTGACTTGAATGCGGTGTATACGTCGCCGATGTTTTCCAGGCCCTCGGCCATCAGCTCCCAGTCGAGTTGCATCGTGTAGCCTTGCCGCACCACATGGCGAAACTGCCGGTATTTTGCGAACGACTTCTTCCGATCGTCGCCAAAGACGACGGGCAAATTCTCGAATGTGGGGCGACAGAAGCGGGTGAACAACTCAGCATGCCAATCGTCGCCGGTCGGCATTTCGACGCCGCAACAGCGGCAAATTCTCTTCAGGATGTTTTCAATGCCGGTGTAAAAATCGGCGAGGAACTTTGCCGAAGCCGCAATTTCGCGCACCGTGGGCCGCCTTGGTTCCAAGTCGGTTTGAAGAGCCTCAAGCTCGCTGACCGTGGCGTCGAGCAACTCCAACTGAATGGATATTTCCTCGCGGAGCACATCGATATTCATAACAGCTTTCTCCCATGAGCCTCGATCCAACGTCCAAATCTGGTTGGAGAATCGAGCGGCACCAGGTCCACGGGCATGTGGAGCTTTTCTTCCAAGTCGGCGCCGAGACCGAATATATCCCAGCCGCGCACGCCTCGACAAGCAAGATCGAGGTCTCGCGGTTCCGCATTCGGGTCTAACGCGCTGCCGAAGAGGATCAGTTCGGTAGCGCCGTACTCCCGGGCGGTTTCGACGGCAAGATCGAGGATTTCAGTTGTCAGGCTTTTCATAGAGCACCTTGCCGTTTGGAATATCGCTCAACTTCAGTAGTTCCAAGTTTGGTGGCTGACGCCCCAGCAAGTCATCCTGAGCGTAGCGAAGGATCTCGGCAGCCAAGGAGATTCTTCGCCGCTGGAGTGCAACCGCCGGTCGCGGCTTTGTGTGAATGTCCGCCGGACGCAGCTTTGTCATCTATTCCGTCGTGTCGTGCCCGCCCTCGCCGGCGCCCGCGCCGACGGGCTGCGGTTCGGCCTCTGGTTCGCTTACCGAACTTTGGAAGTGGAGCTGTTTCTTGTCGCCGACTTCCTTGACATCGATGGTGATCATGTCCATGCCTTTGAACTCGCCCTTGAGGAGTTCCTCGGAGAGCGGGTCCTCGACAAAGTTTTCGATTGCCCGACGCAACGGCCGGGCGCCGAAATCGAGGTTGCTCCCCTTGCGGATGAGATATTGTTTGGCCTCGGACGTGAGCACCAGCTTTAGACCTTGCTCGCCGAGCCGCTCGCGGACCTTCAGCAACTCCATTTCGATCACCTCGCCCAGGTTGCTTTGCGTAAGGTGGCGGAAGACGATGGTGTCGTCGACGCGGTTGAGGAACTCGGGGCGGAAGACCTTTTCAATCTGCTCCTGCACCCGGCTCTTCATGTTTTCGTAAGAGGCGTCTTCGTCGGGCTTCTGGAAACCGAAGGCCGACTCGTTCTTGATCGCCTCGGCGCCGGCGTTGGTGGTCATGATGAGAATCGAGTTGCGGAAATCGACGTTCCGTCCGAAGTTGTCGGTCAAGCGGCCCTCTTCCATCAACTGCAAGAGCATGTTGAACACGTCGGGGTGGGCCTTCTCGATTTCGTCCAGAAGGACCACCGCGTACGGACGGCGGCGTATCTTCTCGGTCAATTGGCCGCCTTCCTCATAGCCCACGTATCCCGGCGGGGCGCCGACCAGCCGGCTGATGTTGTGCTTCTCCATGTACTCGCTCATGTCGATCTGGACCAGCGCGTCCTCGTCGCCGAACATGAACTCGGCCAGGGCCTTTGCCAGCAGGGTCTTGCCCACGCCGGTCGGCCCGGCGAAGATGAAGCAACCTGTCGGCCGCTTGGGATCCTTCAATCCACTGCGGCTGCGGCGGACCGCCTTGCTGATCGAGTGGATCGCCTCGTCCTGGCTGACCACGCGTTTGTGCAATTCCTCTTCCATCTTCATCAGGCGTTTCGAGTCCTCGGTGGTCATCCTGGTGAGCGGCACTCCGGTGATCTTCGAGACCACCTCGGCGATGACCTCTTCGTCGACCAGGCCGTCGGTCTCGCGGGATTTCTCCCGCCACTTGTGCGTAATATGTTGCTTCTTTTTCTTGAGCTTGTCGGCCTGGTCGCGAAGCGCGGCGGCTTTCTCGAAGTCCTGGTTGGCCACCGCCTCTTCCTTGTCCTTGTTCAGTTTCTCGACTTCCTCGTCGATCTCCTTCAGGTTCGGAGGTCGGGTCATGGACTTCAAATGTATCCGTGCCCCGGCCTCGTCGATTACGTCGATGGCCTTGTCGGGCAGACAACGGCCGGTGATGTAGCGGCTCGACAGCTCCACGGCGGCGGCGATGGCGTCGTCGGTGAACCGTACGTGGTGGTGCTGCTCGTAGCGGTCGCGGAGCCCCTTGAGGATTTCGACCGCCTCGGTTTTAGTCGAAGGTTCGATTATCACCACTTGAAAGCGGCGGTCCAAAGCGCTGTCTTTTTCGATATACTTGCGATACTCGTCCAGTGTGGTGGCGCCGATGCACTGTATTTCGCCGCGTGAGAGGGCGGGCTTCAGCACGTTGCTGGCGTCTATGGCCCCCTCCGCGCCGCCGGCCCCGACCAGGGTGTGCAACTCGTCGATGAAGAGGATCGTGTTCTTAGCGCGGCGGACCTCGTTCATCACGGCCTTAATCCGTTCCTCGAACTGACCGCGGTATTTCGTGCCGGCAACCATCATCGCCAGATCGAGCACGACGATGCGGCGTTCGAGCAGCAGTTCGGGCACGTTGCCCTCGACGACCCGCTGGGCAAAACCCTCGACGATGGCCGTCTTGCCCACGCCCGCCTCGCCGAGCAGGACGGGATTGTTCTTCGTCCGCCGGCCGAGGATCTGCATGGTCCGCTCGATTTCGTTCTCGCGTCCGATCACCGGGTCGAGCTTTCCTTGGCGGGCCAGTTCGGTCAGATCGCGGCCGAAACTGTCCAGGGCCGGGGTCTTCGACTTGCCTGCGCGACGACTTTCGCCGCCGTGTGCGCCGGACATTCCGCCGGATCGCTCGGCGCCTTCGGGGCCTTCCATGCCGTGGCCCAGCAGGTTCAGCACCTCCTCGCGGACGTCCTCGAGTTTCAAGCCGAGGTTCATCAACACCTGGGCGGCCACCCCTTCCTGCTCGCGGAGCAGGCCGAGGAGGATGTGTTCAGTGCCTACGTAGTTGTGGTTCAGGTTGCGGGCCTCTTCCATCGAGTATTCGATGACCTTCTTCGCCCGCGGCGTCTGGGGCAGCTTACCCATCGTGACCATGTCCGGCCCGCTTTGCACGAGCTTCTCGACCTCGAGCCGTATCTTGCGCAGATCGACGTCGAGGTTCTTCAACACGTTGGCGGCCACTCCGCTCCCTTCTTTTATCAAACCCAACAGGATATGCTCGGTGCCGATGTATTCATGGTTGAATCGCTGGGCCTCCTGATTGGCCAGTTGCATTACTTTTCGGGCACGGTCGGTGAATCGCTCGTACATTAATCTTCTCCGCCTAAAAAATATTCCAAGCCCACGGGTTACAACCCACGGGCTTATTGACCATAGAGGTATTTCGACACAAAACGACTGCCCATAATGCGCTACGCACACTCGAACCGATCGGTTCGCTCCGTCTCTATCGCCCCACACCACTGCCAAGGAATTGTAACTTCCAAAATCGGTCTAATCAAGGCAACATAAGATTCCATTGGGATTAGCAGCCCGTTGAAAAAGTCGAATTTGGGAGTTTGGGTGCCACTGCTGGCTTGTCCAGCAGTGTTTTCCCGGGAGTTTTCCCCATGCACTGCTGGGCAAGCCAGCAGTGGCACCCTTTTTCAACGGACTGTTAGGGGGAGCGAGGGTTGCCGGAATGTTGCCGATTTGCGACACTAGGCAACATGCGATTCATTTTTACCCCGGCCGCCGAGCGCGCGTTGGACAATGCTTCCGGTTGGTCGTTTGGTTCGGCCTGCGGCGAATTGGAGGCGGAATCGCTACTGCTGGGGCTGTTGTCCGAGCCGGAGTGTCGCGCGGCTGCAATGCTGGCAAGGGTGGGTGTGGATGTTTCGATTGTCCGCAAACAGTGGACTGCACTGGTGCATAATGGCCCCTCGGAAGAGGGTTGCATTCGCCGGAAGCTGTTTTCCTCCGACCTCGTCTGTTCGTTCCAGTTGGCCTTCGAGCGGCTGGCATGTCTCCCTCAACCGCTCGAATTGACCACCGAACATATCCTTTTAGGGCTGACGGCGGCCGATCACGGTGTCGCGGTCTGGCTTCGTCGGCAGGGAATCGACCCCGACTCGCTGGCGGCGGAAATCCGAAATCTGCACGGTTTTCCGGCGGAAGATGAGTCTTGCCAAGAACTCGACGCGTCGGATGAGTTTAAGGGTGCCACTGCTGGCTTGTCCAGCAGTGATTTCCGGGAGTATCCCCCATGCACTGCTGGACAAGCCAGCAGTGGCACCCTTTCTCAGCAGGCCCAAACGTCGATGATCGACACGCTGCGTATCATCGACGCCGCGGCCAACCGTGCCCGCGAGGGGCTAAGGGTGATCGAGGACTACGCCAGACTGATCCTCGACGACCGGCATCTGACCCAACTGTGCAAGCAAATGCGCCACGATCTGGCCGACTGTTTGGCCGCGGCTTCGATGGACCGCCGACTTGCCGCGAGGGAGACGCAGGCCGACGTTGGCACGACGTTGGATGTTCCGACGGAAGGTCGCCGCGATAATCCGCTGGACGTTCTGCGGGCCAATTTCGCCCGCTTGCAGGAGGCGTTGCGCAGCCTGGAGGAGTTCGGCAAGCTGCTCGACACCGGCCTGGCGGCGGCCGTCAAACAACTCCGCTATCGCGTCTATACGCTCGAACGGGCCGTGGGCATCACCAGCCGCTCAATCGAGCGGTTGGCTTCGGCCCGGCTCTACGTTTTGCTCGACGGGCAGCGGTCGCCCGAGGAGTTCGAGCGGCTCGCCAGGTCGTTGATCGAGGCCGGCGCGGACTTCCTTCAACTCCGCGACAAGCGGCTCGACGACCGGGAGTTGCTCGCGCGTGCTCGGCTGCTGGTGGCCGCGACTCGCGGGACGGCCGCCTTGGCGATCGTCAACGATCGGCCCGATCTGGCGGCGCTGGCCGGCGCCGACGGGGTCCACGTCGGCCAGGAAGAGGTCTCGGTGAAGGACGCCCGGCGGATCGTCGGCCCGGACGCGCTGGTCGGCGCGTCGGCCCACTCGATCGAGCAGGCCCGGCAGGCAGTGCTCGACGGGGCCAACTACATCGGCGTCGGACCGGTCTTTCCATCGGACACGAAGCGGTTCGAGCGTTATCCGGGCGTCGAGTTGCTGCGGGCCGTGACGGCGGAGATTCGTCTGCCCGCCTTCGCCATCGGGGGCATAAACCGGTCGAATATCGCCGAGGTGTTGGCGGTCGGCGCCGCGCGGGTCGCCGTGGGCAGTGCAATCACCTCGGTCGACGATCCCGCCCGGGCGGCGAAAGAATTGTCGATGATCGTCAATAAACCACAATGTAAAGAATCCGCTAGACTGAACAACGAAACAACATTTCACCATTACCACTGATAACCGACGCCGGGTGGCCCCGATAGCTCGTCTATCGGGGTGCCGCAGGCACAGGAGGTGACAGCGTTAGACCCGCGTGCCTCTTGCGGCTTCGCCGCCCCGATAGCCGAGCTATCGGGGCCACCCGTGTTCGGTTAACCACTAACCACTACCAAGGAGACCAGCCGTGTCCGCGTTCCCAGATATCGCTAAAATCCGCTACGAAGGTCCCGAATCGAAAAACCCGCTGGCCTTCCGCCATTACGACGAGAACGAGTTGGTCGAAGGCAAGTCGATGAAGGACCACTTCCGCTTCAGCGTGGCCTACTGGCACACGATGCGGGGCACGGGGGCCGATCCCTTCGGGCCGGGCACTATGCTCCGTCCTTGGGAGGCCGGAAACGATTCGGTCGAGAACGCCATCAACCGCGCGCGAGCGGCCTTCGAGTTCATCGAGAAGCTCGGCGCCCCGTTCTACTGCTTCCACGACCGCGACGTGGCGCCCGAGGGCGACACGCTGGCCGAGAGCAACAAAAACCTCGACGCCGTGGCCAAGGTGTTGAAAGAGGAACAAGATCGCACGGGCATAAAACTCCTCTGGGGCACGGCCAACCTGTTCAGCAATCCCCGCTACACGCACGGCGCGGCCACCAGTTGCAACGCCGACTCATTCGCCTACGCCGCCGCCCAGGTGAAGAAGATGTTGGAAGTGACCAAGGAACTCGGCGGACAAGGCTACACGTTCTGGGGCGGACGCGAGGGGTATCAGTGCATCTGGAACACCGACATGCGGCGCGAGATCGAGCATCTGGCCGCCTTTATGCACATGGCCGTCGATTATGCCAAAAAAATCGGCTTCACCGGCCAGTTCTACTTCGAGCCGAAGCCGATGGAACCGACCAAACACCAGTACGACTTCGACTCGGCCGCCTGCATCAACTTCCTGCGTGCCCACGGCCTGGCGGACCACGTGAAGATGAACATCGAGACGAACCATGCCACGCTGGCCGGCCACGCGGTCGAGCACGAGTTGGACTACGCCGGCTCGCAGGGTTTCCTCGGTTCGGTCGACGCCAACACCGGCGACCTGCTGTTGGGCTGGGACACCGACCAGTTTCCCACCGACGTGTATATGACGACGAAGATCATGCTGATGATCCTGAAGTACGGCGGCTTTACCACCGGCGGGCTGAACTTCGACGCCAAGGTCCGCCGCGAGAGCTTCGAGCCGGTCGATCTGTTTCACGCGCATATCGGCGGCATGGACGCCTTCGCCAAGGGGCTGAAGATCGCGACGGCCATCCGCGCCGAGGGCGTGTTGGACGAGATGGTCCGGGAGCGTTACAGTTCTTGGGACACGGGCGTCGGCGCCGAGATCGAGTCCGGCCGGCACGGCTTCGAGTCGTTGGAGAAGTACATGCTCGCCAAGGGCGAGATCACGCCCAACCACAGCGGCCGGCAAGAACTGTTCGAGAACGTCGTCAACCGGTACGTGTTCTAATCACACCCCCCTCTCGTTCCCATGCTCCGCATGGGAACGCACTGACGGGACGCTCCGCGTTCCCAACGCTATTACTAAACATCAATCTCCTCCCGACAGCGCGGACGCGGAGCGTCCGGACAGCGTGTTCCCGCGCAGAGCGTGGGAACAAGATGCGGCGCAACGTTGGTCGCGGCATGATGGATCAATAATTGAACCGGACGCCGCGCCGCCGCAGTTCGTCGGCCAGTGCCTCGGCGGTGGTGAATTGCACGGCGTCGAAACCGGCCGCCTGCGCGCCGACGACGTGCTCGATCCGGTCGTCGACGAAGAGAATCTCCTCGGGTTTGTGGCCGGCCAACTCGGCGGCGGCGTGGAAGATGGCCACGTCCGGCTTGACCGTTCCGATGCGGAAACTCAGCGCGTGAACGGCAAATCCATCGCTTACGATCCGATAGCGGTCGAAGCAATAATTCCAGTGGGTTTCACCGGTGTTCGACAGGATTCCCATTGGATATCCGGCCTGAGAGAGCCGGGCCACCAGCGGCAGCATGGGCAGGTTCAACTCGAAGATGTCGGTGGCGGCCTCGATCAGTGCGTCGTAGTCGGGCCGGCTGCCCGTGGCGGTGCAAAAGGCCTCGTACAGGCCGCGGCTGCCGAGCCGGCCGGTTTCGTGTTGCTGCATCAGCCCGCCGCCGAAGAGCGCGTTGCGCACCCGGTCGGGCGCAATGCCCGCAACCGCGCCCATTTGCTCCAACATCCGCTCGGTGCTGAAGTTTACCAGGACTTTGCCAAGATCGAAAAACAGGAAATTAGGCGGCATAAGGGAATGAAAAAACCTTACGGCATGAGTACGATTTTGCCGAACAACGCACTGGACTTGCCCAGGGTGTTTTCCTCCTGAAGCTTGTGCGCGTCGGCGGCCTCGGCGAGATTCATTACCCGGCCGATCAGCGGCCGGAGTTTGCCCTTGGCCATCCAGCGATTGATCTCCGCGGCCGATTTCCGTTGCTCCTCCGGCGGGGTATTGAACAGCATGTAGCCCAACAGTTTGCAGTCCTTCGCGTAGAACCGACCGACGGGAAACTTCGACCGCGACTCTCCACCCGACATCACGACTATTCGTCCATTGACGGCCATATGGTCGATCGCCCGATCAAGACTTTGTTCGCGTTTCGTATCGAGCCACACGTCGATTGCGCCGAACTTATCCAGCGTGGCGTCTAGGTTGTCGGTTTTGTAGTTCAGCACCGCGTTCGCCCCGAGTTGGCGACAGATTTTCACTTTCTCCTTGTTCCCGGCGGAGGTCGACACTCGGGCGCCGATGGTGTGTGCCATCTGGATCGCGCACGACCCCACGCCGCCGCTCCCGCCGCCGATATACACGGAATCGCCCATTTTCAATTTTGCCTCGCGGAACAGCCCCAGGTGAGCGGTAATCCCCACCATCGCCACGGCGGCCGCGTCCTGGTCGGAGACTTCCTCTGGCGTCGGATAGAGCCAGTGTTCGTCGACGGCGGCGAACTCGGCGAATGTCCCCTGGCGTCCCGACACCCCTTGGTTGCTTCCCCAAACCCGATCTCCTTTGCGAAATTTAGTTACCTCAGGCCCGACCGCCTCGACCACCCCGGCCAGATCGCAACCAATTATGTATGGCAAAGGCAAGTCCGTCGGATACAAGCCGGCGCGAATGTACGTGTCGATCGGGTTGACGGCCACAGCCTTGATCTTGACAAGGACTTGACCGGCGGCTGGTTTCGGCTTGGGTAAATCGCCAAAAACGATGTTTTTCGGCGGTCCAATTCGTTCAATATATGCGGCTTTCATGATTTGGTATCCCACAAAACCAAAGAAACCACCTTTTGCCCATGAGAAGAGCGATACAATTTTCCCCACCAGAAAGCGGGGGATGGTTTGCCTATATTATATTCAATCGCCCTCGCATGGTGAAGCGGTGACAAAAAGAAAATCCCACCTGCAAGCTAGAGTTTTACATATTGTTCTGTCATTTCACAATGAATCGGAGACAAAAACCTTCATTTTCCCGTGGATTGTCACGTTTCGCCGTTCAATAAGGGCCAATTTGGTGATCGTAAGGGCATTACTGAGGCTGTCTGCCGGATTTCTCGGGAGTATTGCTCATTCCAACACCCTTTTTCAGAAAGAGCAGATAATTTCGCAAGTCGTGATTTTTTTCATCGGCGGTGGTCATTGATAAATAAGGACTTACGTCGGCGAAACGGCTAATATCCGGCGATTTACCAATACCCTAGCTGTGAGCTAGAGTTCCACAGGCATTGACATATCGGAAATCCACATCCCGACATTGTTGTGCGTTGCGATGTATGCATTGCACGGACATTAAACAAAGCTCCACATGGAACTGCCTGACAGGATGCAAATAGTGAGATCGCCGTGGTTCTCGCGCTTGTGGCGATCGAGACCATACATGCACGTCGAAATCTGTTTGTTCAACGGGAACGAACTCCATCCCGCGAAAAAATGAGCACCCAGCCACACTGGTCGAATGCCATGACGCCAAGTATCAATACAGCCGACACAGGCCGTGGTGTTTCAACTTGCAGCCAGGCCGCGAAGTCGCCTCCTTGCGAAGCGTTGAATTTTGATGAGTTGCGCAATCGATGCATGGGGAACCTCAACCTTGTGCATCGGGTACTGAGTAAGTTCCAAAAGCGGCTTCCCGAGGAACTGGCGGAGATGAATAAGGCTTTGGAGCGTGGTGATATGGGGCGTATCGCACACATCGCGCATCGCGTCAAGGGAACCTCGGCAAGTGTATCCGCCAAGGGCCTTGCACTGGCCGCGGCCGAGATTGAAGACTTGAGCCGGGCAGGACGCGCGACGGATATTCCCGCGCGTATCGAGCACTTTCGCGACGAGTGGGAAAAATGCCTGGACGAAGCGGTTGTGTTGTTGTCGGGGGGCGATATCGTGTGAGGAAACAATTCCGACGACCGCAATGACGCGGCCGACACTTACGGGCAAACAATCATGAGAATCCTAGTCGTAGACGACGATGACATCGTCACGGAAATTCTGGAGAACGTTCTTGCGCAGTTCGGGCATCAAGTAACCTCGGCCAGGAGCGGCCGAGAGGCTTTGGAACTGATGAGGAGCGGCACATATCGTTTGGTGGTTCTCGATTGGGAAATGGAGGGAATGTCGGGAATCGAGTTGTGCCGGCATATTCGCCAGCGATATTCTTGCAGCTACGTCTACATAATCATGCTCACCGTGCGACGGGGGACCGAAAGCACTGTCGAGGGTCTAAACGCCGGCGCGGACGACTTCATCAGCAAGCCCTTTGAGCCTCAAGAACTCTGCGTCCGTATTCGCGCGGGCGAACGAATTCTGTCTCTCGACAGCCGCGAACTGACCATCTTCAGCCTGGCGAAACTCGCCGAGTCGCGCGACCAGGAGACCGGCGCACACCTGGAACGTATCCGCGAGTATTGCCGGGTTATCGCCGGCCATCTTTCCCGTCAGGAGAAATACAGCAACCAGGTGGACGGCGATTACGTCCAGTTGATCTACATGACCAGCCCCCTGCACGACATCGGCAAGGTGGGGATTCCCGATCGGATTCTGCTCAAACCCTGCGCCCTGACGCGGGAAGAATTCGAGATCATGAAGCAGCACTCGACCATTGGGAGCAAGACCTTGGGCGCCGCGGTCGCCGTTCATCCCGAGGCCAAGTTTTTATGCATGGCGAGGGATATCGCCCACAGCCATCACGAGCGGTTCGACGGCAGCGGATATCCCGATGGACTGGCCGGAGAGAACATCCCGCTCTGCGGCCGGATCGTCGGTCTGGCCGACGTCTACGATGCGCTGACCACCAAACGCGTCTACAAGAAAGCATTCAGCCACGAGAGGGCCCGCGACATCATTATCGAAGATACGGGCAGTCACTTCGATCCCGACATCGTTCGGGCCTTTCTCGAAAACGAAAACCGTTTCGTGAAAATCAGAGAGCAATACATGGCCCGCGAGGAATTCGAGACCACGTCGCTGTTGCAGTCGCAAGCCAGATTCATACCGGAATTGCTGACCACCCCCGAATTCTCCCGCGAGCGGGAGGAAGTTCTCGTCGGCGCCGCGGCCGGCAGCAACGTTATCTGAGTGGTCAGTGGTCAGTGGGTAGTGGTCAGTGGATAGTGGGTAGTGGATAGTGGGTAGTGGGTAGTGGGTAGTGATTGACTACTGACAACTGACTACTGAAAACTGACCACTGATAACTGAAAACTGACTGCGGGCGTTGCACTACTCCCCGTACCCGCCGAACACTTCATCCGTGGCAGACGTTCTCCGTGTTCCCAATGGGAGCAAGTCGTCCATCAGCCCCTCGTCGGCGTGATCGTAGCCGAGGACGTGCCCAAATTCGTGCATCACGGTTGTCAACAGGTCTGCCCGAAGGGCAGCCGGCGAATCTTGGTCCGCGGCCAGCGAGTAGGCGTCGAGTTGAACGGCGAACTCGACGTCGTCG
>JAUWPQ010000024.1 GCA_030611515.1 Planctomycetota bacterium
CTCCACTTGCGAACAATCTCGCCTAGTTCCTTTTCCATTGGCGTGAGACAATCGTCGCAAATATGCCAAACAGACTTGTCGGTTGTTTTTGTGCTACTCATCGTCGCCCCCTTTCGCCTCCACTTCGATCACCTTGACGCCGCTGGCCTTCAACATCGCCGCGGTGGCTTGATCGACCGCCGCGCGAACCGGGTCCAATTGCAACCGGGCGTAGACTTGCGTGGATTTCAGGTCGGCATGGCCCAATGACGCCCCTATAACGGCCAAGGAAGCCCCGGCGGCGGCTTGCCAGCTTCCCAACGATCGGCGTAGATCGTGCATCCTGAGGTCGGTCAAGCCGGATGTCTTCCGAACCCTCTCCCACGCCTTCCTCGGGTCGGTCACGTGCCCGCTGGCGCTGTAGGCGGGGAATACCCACGCGGACCCGGCCGTCCACTCCAGCCGGCCACGGAGAATCACCACGGCGGGCGGGGGTAGGGCAATGGTGGTGGGCTTCTTGTTTTTCGTTTTGCTGGCAGGGATGCTCCACGTCATGCGGTCCAGGTCGATTTCCTGCCATGCCATCGCGGCGACGTTGCCGCGACGGGCACCCGTGAAAAGACAGAGTTGAAAAAAGTCATGCCACGGTTCGCCGGCCGCGACCAGTGCGTCAAAAAACGCCTTCATTTCGGACGGCAATAGGAACCGCTCGCGGGATTGCTCGGGGAAGTTCGGAACCGACCGGCACGGGTTGACCACGAGCATTTCCAGACGGACGGCGAAGTTTAGCAGCGTTGACAACAGAGCTTTGACGCGATTCGCTTGATAGAGGCCGCTGGCCTTGGCTAGGCGCGCGTGCCACCTACTGATTTCCGCCGTCCGTAGGCTCGATATGCGGCGGTTGTGGAAGGTGGCGAGATACTTGTGGTACTGTCTTTCGTCGTCGCGCCAAGAGCGCTTGCGGGGCTTCGCGTGGACCTCCATCCACTGCGAGAACAACTCGTTCACGGTTTGCTCTTGGCGTTTGGACCGTCGCTCGGCAACGATGTCCACTCCGCGCGCAAGTTCACCCGTCAGGTCGGCGACGGCTTTTCGGGCCAGGTCGATAGACAAGTCGGGGAACCGACCGAGACGAACGCGGACGGGTCGGCCGTCCACTTTCTTGTAGAGGTAGAACGTCTTACTTCCCGCCACAGTCAAACATAGACAAAGCCCGGCGACCTTGGCATCGTAGAAATAGTGCCGGTCCGTAGCGGGTGCTTTGAGCGCTTTCAGGCGGGCCTGAGTGAAGGCGATTTTTCTTTCGGGTAGCACCGTTTTCTTCGGCATCTGCTAGACCTTCTGACGTTCTTCTGATAAAACCCGTGCTACTACGGAGGTACTAATTTGGTCAAAATGCGTCAATTGTGGTGGTAGCACATCAAACGGCAATTTATCAGAAGTCCCGATTTCGTCAATAGATAGCAACGGTCGGGAATCAGTGTAAACCCCCCGCTTAATCCAATGGGGTTCAGAAGGTCGCAGGTTCGAATCCTGTCGCCCCGACAAAGAAGCCCGTCGTAACAAAAGGGTTGCGGCGGGCTTCTGCTATTATTTGCATCGATCGGAACATCACTTTATTGATTGCTCGGCATACTACGCTAATAATAGAAACGTCCTTGACGATCCCACGGGGGGATGACATACTGGCGGAATCTGGGCTGCAAGGGTAAATTTGAGGGTGTTGTGCGTTCATTCGACGTTACAGAGAAAGTACTTCTGTTATGAGCATGGAGTCCGGAACTTTGCGAAGGAAATCGTGGTTTGTGCTGGGCTTGGTTCTGTGTGCCATGTTGGCCACGGCAACCATGTCGCGTTATTCGGCGGCACAGGATAAGGGGGAGGCAAACGCCGCCGCGGAAGAACCGGGAAATGAGGACGCCAAGCCGGCCGACGCCGGCGATACGGCGGAACCCGACGGGCAGCAAATCGAGGGATTCTTGCACTGGGTCATTCGCTGCTCGGGTTTCATCGGACTGGTGATCCTGCTGTTGTCGGTCTATTTCGTCTCCACCGTCACTCGGCTCTTTTGGGAGATGCGGATCGAGGTGGCGGCGCCGCCGGAGGTGGTCTTGCAGTGCGAAGGGCTTTTGGAACAACGAGACTTCAAGGGAATCTACGGGCTGGTCAGGGAAGACGATTCCTTCTTCAGCCGCTTGCTGACCACGGGCATCACCGAGTTGCCCAACGGTTTGGCCGAAGCCCGCGAGGCGATGGATCGGGTGGGCGAGGCAATCTCTGCCGAAATGGAAAAGAAAATCAGCATGTTGGCCGTGCTCGGCACGTTGGGGCCGATGATCGGGCTGTTGGGCACCTTGAAGGGGATGATCAAATGTTTCAGCGTGATTGCCCGAAGCGACGTGCAATTGAAGGCCAGCGAAGTGGCGGAGGGGATTTCCGAGGCGTTGTTGTTGACCTTCGAGGGGGTGGCGCTGTCGGTGCCGGCCATTTATTTCTTCGCCCTGTTCCGCAATCGGGTGATCTACATCGCCTCGTCGGTGGCGCTGACCACGGACCAGTTTTTGCGACATTTTTCCCACGCCGGGCGGGCAAAGGCCTCCGTCGCCGCCCCACCCGCAAAGCCCACAAAATAGGTATCCGAAAACTGTGTGCCACTGCTTGCTCGCAAACAGTGCTGCCACCAAAACGCCGCGAAACACTGCTTGCGAGCAAGCAGTGGCACACAGTACGAAGTAAACGGAGTCTACCTAAATGGCGGCACGATTTTCACAGGACCTCAAGGCCGAGCCGAATTTAACGCCCATCCTGGACTTGGTGTTCCAGTTGATCACCTTCTTTTTGTTGGTCATCAACTTCAAGTCGGCCGAGATGGACCTGAGCCTGAAATTACCGGTGATCGGGTCGGCCAGGCCGGTGGAAACCCACGGCCAGCGCGGACTGTTGGTGTTGAACATCGACAATGCCGGCGATCTGAAGATTTACGGACGCCCAATAAAAAACATCGAAGGCTACATCCGCAACGAAGCGCAGGCCAGCATGTTGCAGAACCGCATGACTCCGGCCGACCTCGAGGCGGGCGAGGAACTGCCAACCACAATCGTGATTCGGGCCGATCGGACCACGCCCTTTCGGATGATTAACCGGGTGATTAGGGCCTGTCAGGACAACGGCTTTCGCAACTTTGCCCTCAAGGCGGTGAACAAAGAAACATAGCAGCCTGTTGAAAAAGGGTGCCACTGCTGGCTTGCCCAGCAGTGCGGGGAGAAACACCCGGGGAAACGCTGCTGGACAAGCCAGCAGTGGCACCCAAACTCCCGAAATCCGACTTTTTCAACAGGCTGCTAACAGCGTTTTTCACAAAGCCGCGACCGGTGGTCGCGCATTTTTAAGATGCGCAAGCGCAAGAGAAGAAAACGCCATAGCCAGTCGGAAGTGGAGCTCAACCTGGCGGCCATGCTCGACTTGGCCTTCCAGTTGTTGGCCTTCTTCATTTTGACGTTTCGCCCCGCGCCGATCGAGGGCCAGATTTCGTTGCGGCTCCCCCTACCCCAGGCCACGGCGGTCGTCGAGGACGGCCAACAGGCTGGCGAAGACTACAACGACACCAACCCCATCCAAGGCCTAAATACGCTGACGATCAGCGTCATCGCCGATCCTAAGACGGGAAACATCTCCAGCTTGGGCATAGGCGAATCACAGGTGCCCAGCCTCGCCGCCTTGGACGGCAGGCTCAAGGAAGTGTTCTCCGACGCGGGCAACCCCTTCGATCAGGTCATCCTCCAGGTCAGCGATTCCTGCCGATACGACGAGTTGATGAAGGTCATCGACGTTTGCACGCACCAAAGGTTGCCGGACGGCAGAAAGCTCTCAAAGTTGAGTTTCGTCGGTTTGCCCGACGGGTAACAACATATATGAAAACGTGGCACATATATGAGAATGTGGCACAGCCGCCCTCGGCTGTGTGTATTACAACAATTTCTCCATTCACAGCCGAGGGCGGCTGTGCTACATTTTCAGCATTTCGAGAAAACGCCATGCGGCGCTACTGGGAAGAACGAAGTCCGCCGTCGATGTTCGGCGGATCGTTGCTGCTGCGGCTGATCTGCGGCATCGGGATGCTGGTGATCGTTTCCATGCTGATCGTCAGGATGGGCGAGCCGGACAGGTGGCGTTGGCTTGCCGGCGACGACGGCCAACCGCCGAAAAAGCAATCCGCCCCTCCGCCGCCGATTCCCGAGGCCACCGGCCCGACCCACGAGGATCCCGATCAGGCGGAAACTGCCCGAGAGGAGTTCCAAGCGATGACCGACGGCAGCTTGAAGCCGCGCCGGGAGGAGATGGAGCCGTACTACCGGTTGGTGTTTTGGGTGAAGAACCAACCGTTCGAGCGATTGCGGCGGCTTGCCCGGCGCGACCTGCTCTACACCAACTTTCACGACGAGCCGGACAAATACCGCGGCGAATTGGTGACCATGGACCTGGACGTCCGCCGTGTGCTAGAGGCCGGAGAGGGCCGCGACGGAGATAAACTGAAAGAGATATGGGGGTTCACCTCCGAGTCTTGGGGACATCCCTACGTGGCCATCGTGGTCGATTGCCCCGAGGACATGCCGGTCGGACCATCGGTCCGCGAGAAGGCCACCTTTGCCGGCTACTTCCTGAAGCTGCAAGGATACCTGCCAGCCGAGTCCAAGCCGGGCGATCCGATCGAGAAAGCGCCGCTGTTGATCGGCCGGATCCAGTGGAAACCGGTCGTCGCTCCGCCCGCCGACAGATCGCTGGAATGGATTTGGGGTCTGGCCTTGTTCGTCGTCATCGGGTTGGTGCTGGCGGCAAGATTTCTCTATTTACGCCTGAAACCGAGACGAAAGGCCTTCCTGCCGAACACGACAACCTCTCCGTCCGGTGAAGTAATCTCAATCGACTCTTGGCTGGAACAAACCAACCTAAATGCAGATGAGGACGGGAGTAACGTTGCGGATGATGGGCGCCGCCGAGGCGAGAAAGACCTTGACGAGCAGTAACGGATGGCCGATCATATACATAGAGGGCGTCGTCGGGGATTAGTCGGTTCTTAACGCTCGGAATATGTTTTCCGAGGTTCAATAACCATCCGGTTTCCAGACATTCTGGCCCGCTTGTCAGGGAGTGGAACGGAGATGGCGGAACAAAAGGCGGCGAAAGTGGAGCCACGGCAGACGACTCCGCAACCCGAGCTACCGCCGGAGTTGGCCGGTATGGGCTTCTTCGAGCGAACCCGGACGTGGTTCTTCGAGGAAGGCCCCTGGTGGCTGTGCAGCTTCGTCTTCCACCTGGTGTTGATCTGTTCGCTGGCGCTGATAGGCGGAAAGGCCATCGAGAAAATCATCGACGAGGCGCCGGCGTTCGAGGCGGTAAATGTCGATCGGCCCGATGACGTGCTGCAAGAGATCGAGAAGTTTGACATCGGCGAGACGCCCCTGGACCCGACGGAACTGAGCACCGAAACGCTCACGTTGGAGAAGCCGGCCCAACTCGCTCAAGAGGAAAAGTATTACGACGACAGCGCGGTTTTTTCCGAGCGTGGCGGCGGCATGGCCTCGAGCAGCGATCAGCCCAACCTCGGCGGACTGGGTGGTTTCGACATCAAGGGGATCGGCGCCGGGCCGGCCGTCAGAGGCCGCGGTGGCGTCGGAATCGGACTGGGCGCCGGCACGCATCCCGGCCGTGGAGGCAGCGGATGGGGATTCGGCGGTCGCGGCGCCGGCAGCCGAAAGAAGATGCTCGCCAGCGGCGGCGGCACCAGGCAATCGGAACGGGCAGTGGCCGGCGCGCTCAACTGGCTCGCTCGACACCAACTCGCCAACGGTAGCTGGGGACTGAAAAACTACATCAGCCGCTGCAAGGACGACACCTGCGCCGGATCGGCCACTTCCGGCAACCGGCCCGCCGCTGCCACCGCAATGGGGCTGCTCCCGTTCCTTGCCGCCGGTCAAACGCATCAGTCCAAGGGACCGTACAAAAAAACCATCGCCAACGGGATTTATTTCCTGGTGAAAAACCAGAAGTCCAACGGCGATCTGCGGATGGGCGGGGCAATGTACGACCACGGACTAGCCGCTATCGTCTTGTGCGAGTGTTACGGAATGAGCAACGACAAGGCCCTTCGTCCATACGCCCAGGCGGCGTTGAACTTCATCATGGAAGCCCAAGACCCCAAGGGGGGCGGCTGGCGATATGAACCGAAACAACCGGGAGACACGTCCGTCGTCGGCTGGCAAATCATGGCGCTCAAAAGCGGACAAATGGCATACCTCTCGGTCAATCCGGCGGTGCTTGAAAAGGCCAAAAAGTTTCTCCAGTCGGTCTCTTCCGGCGGCCGGGGGAGCAACCGGAGAGGCGGCTTGTTCGGCTACACCAGCCCCGGTGCGGGCATTACCACCACCGCGATCGGCCTGCTCTGCTACCAATACCTGGGTATCCCCAGGGAAGACCCCGCGATGGTCGATGGGGTCGCCTTTCTGATGAGAAACCAACCCGACAAAGGCAAACGAAATATCTACTACTGGTACTACGCCACGATGGTGATGCATAATCAGCCGGGGCCGGATTGGGACACCTGGAACCGCAAGATGAGGCGATACCTGATCGACTCGCAGTGCAAGGAGGGCTGCGCCGCCGGTAGTTGGGATCCGAACAAACCGACCAAAGACCGATGGGGCACGAACGGCGGACGAGTGATGACCACCAGCTTCTCCGCCTTGACGCTTGAAGTATATTACCGCTATTTGCCGCTCTACAAACTCAACAGCGGCGCAGCCGGCGGCCCGTAAAGGGCAATGCAAAATGAAAATTGCAATTTTTTGCGTTTTCGTTCTATGTGTCCCCCTGACGTGGACTGCGGGGACGGTCTCGGCCGGTGAAGAACCGTTGCGGTTCCTCCAGGTCCTGAGGGAAAACGGCTACGGCGACATGGCCGTCGAGTACCTGAGGATTCTGGACAAGCGCCCCGACCTGCCGTCGGAAGTCCGCGACGTTTGGGATCTGGAGATGTCGAAGAGTCTGCGGGTCGCGGCCGACAACGCCTTCGATGCCCACGACTACGAGCGGTTGACCGAAGAGTCGCAGAAACATCTGGCGAAGTTCATCCGCGAGAAGCCCGACCATCCGGCCGTGGCGGCGGCCATGACTTCGTGGGGTGAATTTCTCGGACAACGGGCGATTAGTCGCCTTGGGGCGGCCAAAAGCATCGCGGGCAAGGACAAGTTGCAACACGAAATGTATCTGGCCGACGCCCGAGAGAACCTGAAACTGGCACGGGAAAAGTTCATTCAGGCCCAGCAGTATTTACAGAAACAGCTTGCCGCGTTGCCGCCGCCGCCGAAACTCTCCACCCGAAGAACCCAACGCGGGAAAGCGGCCAAGGCGCGGGCCGAGATCGTGGCTGACCTGCTCGAGGCCCGGTTCCAAACCGCAATGGCCGACTATTATCTGGCCCAAACCTATTCCGATCCAAAGAACAAGGAGCGCGCCGATGCGCTTCATCGAGCGGCCAAGGGCTTCGACGACATCTTTCAACAAGACCGCACCAGCGGCGACATGCTTACCTTAACCGGTCTCCGCGCCCATCTATGGCACGGCAAAACCGCCGAGGAATCGGGCGACCTGCGGCTGGCGACCGACATCTACGACGAGGTGTTGGTCAACGCCGCCGAGCCGGGCCAGCGGAGGGCGGCGACCGGTCTCGAACCCCTGTTCGCACAGGTCGAGTACTTCCGGATGCTGATCCTCGCCAAGCAGAAACCCGATCGGTTCCTTGCCGAGTCCACCGCCTGGCTCGAACAAAACCGCCGCCGCTTGCATCAGACCGAGGGCTACCAGGGTATCGCCTTGGAGGCGGCAAAGGCCATTTACGCGAAAGCCCAAAAGGCCGCCGGAGCGGAGAAGGCCAAAGGCGTCTCCGAGGCGCTGCGGATTCTCATTGAAATGTCCAGAATCCGCAGCCCTTACCAGCAAGACGCCATTCTACTGCGCCGCGATCTGCTCTTGGCTTCCGGTAAGTCGGACCTCGAAGTCAACACGTTCGAGGAGGCCGTGGCGCTGGCCGACGCCGCCGTGGCCGACGCGCAGTGGGAGCAGGCCCGAAATCTATACAAAAAGGCCCTGGAGATCGCCGAAAAGACCAGGTTCAACGACTCGGCCCGGATCGCGGCGGCCGGCAAGGCGCTGCTCGGCACGGAACTGATGATCGCCCGCGGTCTGTTCAACGAGGGAAAACTCGAACAGTGCATCAAGGCGGTCGGTCGCATCGTCCATGAAGACCAGGGCAAGAAGATTGTACGGAAAGACAGCGATGCGGCGGCGCAGGCGGCTGCGTTGGCCGTCGGCGCCGCGTTGAACCTCTACGTCAATGCAACCGACGACGGGAAACCGGCCGCTCTAAAACGGCTGACCCGGTTGGCCAAGTTCACCGAGTCAAACTGGCCCGGTCGCCCCGAGGCCGACGACGCCCGCATGGCCCGCGGCCAGGCTAAACTGGTCGTCAACCGGGTCCAAGAGGCAATCGACATTTTCGAGCGGGTCAACCCGAAATCGGCGCGTTATCCGCAGGCAATGTATTTCGTCGGACAAAACTACGCCCGGCTCTACCTCGTCGAAAAAAACAAACCCGACGATCTGCGCGATGAGTCGCAAGTCGCCGCCTACCGCGACAAGGTCGTCGAGCGGCTCCGCGCCGGACTGAGCGTCCTCGCCAAGCAGGTCAAGCCGGGCCGGCCGCCGCCCGATTACTTTCTGGAAACTCAATTGCTTCTGGCGGAAATTCGCGCCGATGGCGGCGAACAGAAGGAAGCCGCCGAGCTGTATCGGCCGCTGATCGACATCATCAAGGCCGATAAGCCGCGAAACTTCGACCGCACGACCGTCCGCGTTTTTCTCGGCGCCGTTCGGGCATACGCCGCGCTGGGACAGTTTGACAAGGCCGGAGATGCCGCCGACGTGTTGATCGAGTTGGGACCGGACTCGCCGCAAGTCAACGACGTACTGATCCGATTCGCCGGATTGCTGGACCTGGAACGCAAAAAAGCCTCGGCCGCCGTCACCGAGTTGGAGACCACGACCAAGGACGACGAAACCAAGGCCGCCAAACAGCACTTGGCGAAGGTGCAAAATCTGCTCGGCAAAATCCTCGGCAAACTGGCCGGGCGAAAGGAACTCTCGTTGTGGGCAATGGTCTTCATCGCCGACGGGCTGAACTCACTCGGGATGACCGCCGAGGCCAGCCGCGAATATCAGGAGATCATCCAACGCACGGAGACCGATCCCAAGTTTGCCAAATCAGCCAAGAAGGCCATGACCCGCGTCCGCGCCCAACTGCTCGGACTGCTCCGCAAGGAAGGCAAGTTCGCCGAAGCGCTCGAGCAGGTGGACCAACTCATCAAGGACAACCCCAGGGCCTTGGAGCCGCTGATGGAAAAGGGGCGGATACTCGAAGGCTGGGCCGAAAAAGAACCCTCCAGATACAGCGACGCCGTGACCCACTGGGTCATACTGCGGAACAGATTGCAGCCGATGAGGAAAAAACCGGCCGAGTACTACGACGTAATGTACAACGTCGCCGCCTGTCTGATCCGAGAGGCCGAACACGGCAAGGACAAAGCGACCGTCTTGGATAGGGCAAAAAAGGCCGAACAGGTGCTCAAGGCGGCCTTGATCCTCAGCCCGAAACTAAACGGCCCCGACACCGTCGCGCGCTACAAGGTATTGTTGAACAAAGCGATAACCATGCAAGGGCGCACGCCGGGTAAGTAAGAGCGAAAATAGTCATGAGTATGTCATCGCGTATTTCTCTGCCGTGGTTTTCGGCCGAAACGGCGGGCAAGCCCGCCCGCTACACGCCGAAAATTTTCGCCTCCAAGCGTCTTGAACCGCTATCGGCAAATATCCGATCCAGGGCAAACCGCCACCCAACAGCAACGGGAAATAATACCACCAGGGTTGATCACCGTGTGGCTGTGAGGAAGTGGCTACTCCCAGCAAATGCCGATCGACGAAGTAATAGCTTAGGTAGCCGGGGTTCTGGATTTCGAGGGCGGCGTACCACGGCGCGGCGACCAAGGCGGCGACCGCCAGAACGACCGCGCCATGCAAAACCAGCATCGGATTGATTTGCCGAGAGATCAGCCGATAGCCGCCGTAGGCAATCCCGACTACCGCCACGCCGGTCAGCCCTTTTGTCAGGATCGAGAGGCCGACGAAGAACCCCGCACCGATAATGCAAACGGAAATGGGGACAACAGCCCGTTGGAAAAGTTGGTTTCCGAGAGTTCGGGCGCCACTGCTGGCTTGTCCAGCAGTGTTTTCCCGGATGTTTCTCCCCGCACTGCTGGGCAAGCCAGCAGTGGCACCCTTTTTCAACGGACTGTTAGGCCCTTTTCCGGATTCCCAGAGCAACAGCAGCGCGAGATTGATCCAGGGTATCAGCGCTACGTCGTGCGAGGCGGCCTGGGCCAACGCGGTCGGCAGGATCGTCGTGGCGTACAGAATGCCGGCGATCCAGCCGGTCGAGGCGCCGAACATCCGCCACGCCAGCAGTCCGGTGCTGAGCGCGCCGAGCAGGCCGAACATCAGCCCCGGCAGACGCACCGCCGCCTCGCCGAAGCCGAACAGCCGCAGCGAGGCGGCCTCGGTCCAAAAGTAGAGGATCGGCTTGTCCAGGAACGGCTCACCGAGGAAGCGGGGCGTAATCCAGTCGCCCCGTTCGACCATTTCCTGGGCGATGCCCGCGTGCAGTCCTTCATCGGGGTCCAACAAGGGAAAGTCAATTCCCAGTGGAACGACAAACATAATCAGCGCGATTACGACCGCCAGCGGCGCCCAAGACCTCCAAGTCGATTCACCGCTGTTTGCCATCATGGCATGGAAGACGTATTTCTCGTTCCCATGCTCCGCATGGGAACGCAAGTAACGGTCGCTCTGCGTCCTAAAGCGAATCTCTCGAGTATGGTACGCTTTCAGCCGGCATCGGACGCGGAGCGTCCTGGGCAGTGTGTTCCCACGCGGAGCGTGGGAACAAGGCTAAATCAGCAAGTCCAACTCCTTGACGTTTCGGGTGAATCTGGCCAGGGCTTTTTCCACCGCTTCCGGCTTTGCCATATCCACGCCCGCCCCTCGCAACAAGTCGAGCGGGTCTTTCGAGCAGCCGCCTTGGAGGAAGCCGAAGTAATCCTTTAACTCGTCGGGACCGCCTTCGGTGACCCGGTCGGCCAGTGCCATCGCGGCCGACAGTCCCGTGGCGTACTTATAGACGTAAAATCCCCGGTAGAAGTGCGGTATCCGCAGGCACTCCAGGCTCAAGTCGGCATCGAGGGTGAATTCGGGGCCGAAGTAGAGCTTCAACAGCCCGTGGTAAATCTCCTTGATCCGGTCCAGGGTGAGCGGTTCGTTCGACTCGATCGAGGCGTGGGCGAGCTTCTCGAACTCGGCAAACATCGTCTGGCGGATGATCGTGCCGCGAATGGCGTCGATTTCCCGATTGAGCAGAAATGCCCGTTCCTTCTTGGTCTCGGCTTTATCGAGCAAGTAGTTGCTCAACAGCGTCTCGTTGAACGTGCTGGCCACCTCGGCCACGAAGATCACGTAGTCGTAGTAGGCGTAGGGCTGCGTTTTGGCCGAGTAGTAGCTGTGCATCGAGTGTCCGCCCTCGTGCGCCAGCGTGAAGACGTTGTCGAGCACGTCCGGTTTGTAATTCATCAGGATGTAGGGGTCACCGTCGAAAGAGCCGGCCGAGAACGCCCCGCTCTGCTTGCCGCGGTTCGCGTAGCGGTCGCACCAGCGACCGCGCAACCCTTTTTCGAGCACACCGCAATACTCGCTTCCCAACGGTTGCAGGGCGGTGAGAATTACGTCAACCGCCTGGTCCCACGAATGGGTCTTTCGCTGTTCGGTCAGGATCGGTACGTAGCAGTCGTAGAAATGGATGTCCTTTAGTCCCATCTTCCGCCGCCGCACGTCGAAGTATTGGTACAACGCCGGCAGATGGCGATGGATCGAGTCGATCAGGTTGTCGTAAACCGAGACCTGCACGTTGTCGGGGAACAACGCCGCTTCCAACGCCGAAGGATACTCGCGGGCCTTGGCGTAATACACGTCCTTCTGCACCGTTGCGTTCAGCGTGGCGGCCAGCGTATGATCGAGCGACTCGTACACGTCGTAGTATTTGTGAAAAGCCGTCTCGCGCACTTTCCGGTCGGGCGAAGTCAGGAACGACATCAAGCTGGAATGGGTCAGCTCGATTTGCTGGCCTTTCTCGTTCGCGACCGTGCCGAACTTCATATCGGCGTCTTGCAATTGGCGGAAAATCTTGCTGGACGCGCCGGACATCTCCGACTGCATCGCCAAGAGCCGCTCTTCCTTCTCGCCGAGCGTGTGCGGCTTGTAGCGGATGATGCGCGTCAGCAGCAATTTATATGGGGCCAATTCCGGGGCCTTGAGGTACTCGTCCAGCTTCTCCGACGGCAGGGCGAGAATCTCGGGGCGAATGAAGCTGGCCGCCTGTCCGGCGCGGCTGGCCGCCTGCGTGAACCGGCCCATCATCCGTTGATAAACGCTGTTGGCTTGGTCCTCGGCCGTTTTCAACATGGCGTAGTGCCCCAGCCGGTCGGCCGTCCGCTCGATGTCCAGATTGAAGCGGATGCACTCGACCAGCATCCCGGGACTTTCGGAGAGCTTGCCTTGGAACGCCGCGTAGCCGACGATCTGCTCGGTCCACGCGACGAAGGCCTTCTCCCATGCCTCGTCGCCCGTGTAAAGTCGCGACAGATCCCAGGTGTCCGAGACGGGTACTTCGCTGCGGTTGGGGAGTTTTTTCACGGCGGTAGGTTCGGGCGGGGCTGCCGTGGCGGTGGTTGGCACAATCATCGTTGAATGACCGGCAACCGTGGCTGCTGCGCCCAATCCGGTAACTCGAAAAAAATCGCGGCGGTCCATGTCGGTCCTCTCATGTAGATGGTTCCCTTACGAGGCATACTCTTGTGCGGTCATTGTATACTGTTTCCCCATTGTGGAAAACATATACCGATAATAACGGCGATTGAACATCGATTGTGGCGATGTCGTCGTCACATCGGTCGCTGGTCATGCCGCCCCCCCCGGATGCGGTCGCGGGGTGTTTGGATTGATGCGTCCGTTTAGCGGTCGCCGGCACGGCGGCCCGTGCTCCGTTGCAAGCCGCCGTGCCGGCGGCTGCTAAACATGCGACGTTGATGCTATTGCCCGAACTTGCTCCGGTCGCCGACTACCACCGTTACGGCAATCGGCCGGCGGTCGCGGAAAATCACCAGCGTCACTTTCCGGCCTACCTCGGTCAGACCGACCAGGTTTACCAGGTGGGCGTCGTCCTCGACCGGCGTCTGGATGAACTTGAGGATCACGTCGCCAACTTGGAGTTTGGCGGCTTCGGCGGGTGAATTTGGCGTGATGCCCGTGATGTGCGCGCCCAAGAGGCGCGGCAAACCCAATTCGGCCGCCATTGCCGGACCAAACTTCGAGTTCAGGTTCACCCCCAGGAAAGCGCGGGTCACTTTGCCGGTGTCGATCAACTGCCGGACAATTTTCATGAACATGTTGATGGGGATGGAAAATCCGATCCCCTCGTTGCCGCCCGAGTTGCTGGCGATAGCGGTGTTGATTCCGATGATCTCGCCGCGGAGATTGACCAACGGGCCGCCGCTGTTGCCGGGATTGATCGCGGCGTCGGTCTGCAAAAAGTCCTGGAAGCGGACCTCCGTATCGCCCAGCCTGAGGTCCCGGCGCCCCTTCGCGCTGATGATGCCGAAAGTGACCGAACGGCTCAGCCCAAACGGACTGCCGATGGCCAACACGAAGTCGCCGATCTCCACCCGGTCGCTGTCGCCCAAAGGAGCGGCGACCAGATCGGGCGCTTCGACCGCCAATACCGCCACGTCGCTGTCCGGGTCGGACAGCACCTTTGTCGGGTGAATGCGGCGACCGTCGCCCAGATTGATCCTGATCGCCGCCGGCGCGGCGTTGCGGATCACGTGCCGATTGGTCAATACGTAATGACGGTCTTTCAGTTTGACGATCACGCCCGAGCCGGCTTCCTCGATGGCTTGGCCGCGTCCGTACCGCATGCCGGCCGCCGGCGGAATGTCGGCCTCGATATGCGTCACCGACGGCCCGACCAATTTGGCCACGACCTTGAGCACCGCCGATTGGGCCTCGAGAACTTTGGCGTGGCGCTGCAGTTGGCGCCGCAATTCCGCCCGTTCCGCCGGGCTGACGGCCCTGGGATATTGAAACGTCGTCGGCTGGGTCGGCGTGGTCTGGGCGCGGGCTGCGGAGGTGTACGCAAGACACAGCCCGCACAGTAGAGCAGATAAGAAGAGAGAAGAGAGAAGAGGGAAGAGAGAGGGAGGCAACGGCGCAGACCCGCGCCCTCTTCTCTCGTCTCTCTTCCCTCTTCTCTCTTCGCGGGTGCCACTGCTGGCTTGTCCAGCAGTGTTTTCCCGGGTGTTTCTCCCTGCACTGCTGGACAAGCCAGCAGTGGCACCCTTTTTCAACGGACTGCTCGCTCGCTCTTCCCTCTTCTCTCTTCTCTCTTCTCTCATTCCGCCACCTTGGGACATGGGAGCCTCCAATGCCCCAATTATACTTAGCCGGCCGACGCGCCGGAGAAAAAATCAGGAGACGTCCAGCTCGATGTCGTTGATCGACAGGTCGACGTCGCCGCCGGAAGAATCCAGCAGCCGGCTCCAATCGACGTCGGCGGGCGAATTGGCGCCTTGGCGCTCCGCCTCGCGCTGACACCGGATGCAATAAGTGGCGTAAGGCAACGCGTTCAACCGCGCCATCGGAATGCTCATGCCGCAGCCCTCGCAGGCGCCGAACTGGCCTTCCCGCATCCGCTCCAAGGCGTACTCTATGCGGCTCAGTTCGCGGCTCTCGACTTCGGCCAGTTGCGAACTGATCTCGTCCTGGACCGAATCGAGCGCGGCGTCGACCACGTCTCCGGAGGATTGCGAGCGAAGCTCTTTGAGCAAGCTCAAGTCGCCGGCCAAGGCCTTGCGCAATGCGTCGCGCCTCTTGATGAGTATCTGGTGCATGTTCAGGATCGCGTCTTTGCGGCTCATGATTTTCACCTCGGTGTCCGATCCTGGCCGCGCCGAAGGCTTGCCCCCCTTCAGTGTAGCCGACCCGAACTCCCTTCTCTTGATAGACTCGATTTCCAGTAGACTGTTCTGATTCATTTCATTCTTGCCGCAGTCAACCGCAAAAGGCCGCCGAACGCCGACAACCAAAATATACTACGCAGTTCGACCGCTTGTGGGTCAAAATACGTGGAATATTCCGAGCGCCGCCGGTCAGGACAGTTTGTCGGAAAGTAAGTTCCCCCACCCCCATTTGTAGGCAGGCGCGGCGTCCGTTCCAACGTCGCTATCCGATAATCGTCAAAACCGGCAAGGATATACAGCCGTTTTTCACTAATTAACCTCCCGACGGTCCATCGCGCCGATAATGTTTTTGACCTTCTCCTCGGCGTAAGCTAAATGTAGTAGAGGATTTATAGCGACACCCCCCCAATGGTTCGTTCTTCGCGCGGATTGAAGTGCGATGTTTATTGCCGTTGGAAAAGGGTTTCGCGCCTTTCCGTGCAAGGTATTAAAACATGGTTGCCACCGCGTTTGCGACCCAGCGGCGTACACGATCGAATGTTGCCGACGACGAACTGGTTCTCCGCGTTTCCGGTCCCACGCGCGACGGCCGGATCGTGCGACTGAAATCGCATAAATGCACGATCGGCGCCGGAAAACATTGCTCTCTTCGGCTTCGGGCGCCAGGCGTGGCGCCGCTCCACTGTCTGGTCGTCCGTGGCCGGGCCGGAGCGGTCGTGCGACGGTGGGCCGCCGACACGCTGCTGAACCACCAAGCCTTTGACGACGCTCCGCTTTTGCCCGGCGATCGACTGAGCGTCGGACCAGTCGAGTTGGAGGTTTTGGGTATCGGCGCCGATCCTCAACAACCACCGGAAACCAGCCATTCGGACGATTTCGCGCAGCTTGCCGATTTGGAAACCGAGCGACGGTCGCTTGAACAACAGCAACAGCAGTGGCAGGCCGAGCAGGAAGATACCCGGCGGAACCTGGACGAACAACGCTCGCAAATTGCCGCCCAGGCGGCTGAACTCGAATCGCAACGCAACTCACTGGCCGAAGAGCATCGGCAGTGGGAAACCGAGCGGAAACATAGCGCCACGCAAACAACGACCAAAACTGAACAACTGCAAACGCGGCTTGCCGAGTTGGAAACCGAGCGCCAATCGCTCGAACAACAGCAACAGCAGTGGCAGACCGAACAGGAAGAATCGCGGCGGAAACTGGACGAACAGCACTCGCAATTCACCGCACAAGCGGCCGATCTCGAAGCACAACGCAATGCCCTGGCCGAAGAGCGCAGGCAGTGGGAAACCGAGCGAGAGCAACACCTGGCGGCCGAAGAACACCGGTCGGAGGAGTCGACGCCGGGCAACGAGCCGCAAGCGGAAACATCGGATGCGGACGGCGGCGGGGAAACCTCGCCGACGGCCAAAACGCAAGAGATTGAGTTCCAAACTCCCCAAAAGCAATCGCCGGTCGATCTGACCGACGTGTTCCGCCGCGTTGGCGCCGAGATCGACTCTCCCGAAGCGGAGGCCGACGCCGCGGATAAACCGCAAGCGAAACCGCCTGCCGCCGCGGCAAAAAATGAGGTAGTAGAGGAATCGATCGAAGAGTACATGAGCCGGCTTATGCATCGCACTCAGGCATCCTCGGGCGGATCGGCCGCTCCGTCTCTCGCGCCCCCGGCTTCCGCGCCGGCCGCCGCGCGTGGGGCACCCGCTACCGCTGGGGTCGTCAAGCCGATGGAACCGTCATCGACCGCCCCGGCGCCCGCGCCACGGCGGCGCGAACCGGCGCAGGTCGCCCCCCGCGCCGTGGCGCCCGAGAAACACGTCAACCTTTCCGCCATGCGTGAATTGGCCAACCTCGCGGCCCACAGCGCGATAAACCGCTACTCCCGGCGGATACTGATCAATGCGGTATACTCCAAGCTGCTGGTCGCCGCGGTGGCGTTGGCCTCCGCCGCCAGTCTGCTATGGATGTGGAAGACGACTACCGGCTTGCAGACGACCCTCTATTTGGCGCTGGTCGCACTGAGCGTGGCCATCTACTGGGGTGTGCAATACGCCTTGCTGTCCGGCCGGTTGAGGATCAACAAGTCGGGCCACATCCAGTGGCGCTCCTCGGCCGGCTACGGCAACGGCGCCTCGAAAGCGGCGGAAAGCAACGCCGAAAAATCCTCGGGCGAAACCGCAAGCGATACCCAAACCCCGAATCCCGCCCCCCGAACCCCGATCTAAAAACCGCGTGCCGCCTGGATGTCGGCGAAGTCGCGGAGGTGGTAGTCGATGCCGACGTAGTCCAACACGCGGCAGAGCGAACGAACGGCCACGCCCATGCCGTCCGGACCGCTGAACCCGCCGAACTGACCGCCCCCTTTCAGGTGCGGCTCCATGTCGAGGAACACGCCGGGAATGCCGCGCCGGCGGAGCTTCTTCTCCACCGCCGGCAGCAACCGGCTGAAATCTCGCAAGATGACCTCATGGCAACCCTGGCCCATGTCGGCGGGCACGAAATGCCACATCGAGTCCTCGTCCACGTGGCCACCCTTCTTCGCCGGAAGCGAGGAGGACGCCTTATTGCGCGACGCCGAACGCCGCCCTTTTCGTCCAACCGGATCGTTCGCCGTTCCGTTTTCCGGGCAGCAATAGTTCTTGATGTGCAACCAACCCAGGCCCGGCCTCATCGCCAGGTATTGTTCATACAACTCCGCGGGCGAAAAACCCTGCGCCAGCACGTTGGCGGCGTCGAAGACCAAAACCATGCCCGGATGATTCACCTGCCGATGAATCTCGGCCAATATCTGGCCGGTCCGTCCGACCAGATTCGCCTCAACCTCCAGGCCAAAAGTCAGGTCGGCGCGATGGCAGACCTCGGCGATCGCGCCCAATTGGTCCGCTGTTTGAGAGACGTACTGCCACGGATCGTCGTCCTTCGGCGGATAAAACGAAAAGCCCCGGATCAGCTTCGCCTCGAAAGCATGGGCCAGTTCACACGCCTTTTTAACGTCCCGGGCAAGATATTTCTTGAACGGCACGTAAACGTTCTTCGTCCCGTCCTCGACGTCGAGCAGCTTCACCTTGCCGATCGGAGAACCGATCGACGATACGTTCAGGCCGTATTCGTCTTGCAGGTGGCGGACCTTGCGGATTTCGGCCAAGGTGAGCTTCATCACGTTCTTGATCCCGCCGCCGACGTCGATGAACCGCAAGCTGTAGTATTGCAGTCCCAGTGCGGCAAAGGCGGCGAATTGCTGCACCGCCGTCTTCTGGTTGGCGGCCTCGTCGGCAAATCCGGATAGAATCACTCGTGGCGTTTCGGACATGGCGTATACGGGGGGTTGGGGGTCGGGATTGAAAACTCAAGTGTAGCGGCCGGGCTTGCCCGGCGCGGGTGTTATCCGCCGCGTCCACGCGGCATCCGGCAAAGCTGTCATTGTAGAGAAATTCGGCGTACCGGAAAGGGGACGCCCCCTTGCAGGGGAGCCGGCCGTGCGCTACAATCGGAACTTGGTTTTCCCCGCTTATGCAGCCTCCGACGAGAGTTTCCAATGTCGCGCCGATACGTCAACCAAATCAACCACCAAGAATCGATCGACCAGGTGTTTCTGGCCGGAGAGAAGCAACTCCGCACGAACCGCAACGGCAATCTCTACTTGCAGGTGGAGCTTTCCGATCGCGGCGGCTCGATCACCGCCCGGCTGTGGAACGCCAACGAGGATGTCTATCGGTCGTTCGACAATGGCGACTATATCCACGTGAAGGGCACCGCACAGCTTTTCCAGGGCGCCATGCAGGTCATCGCCACGAATCTGCACAAGATCGACCCGGCCGAGGTCGACCCGGCCGAGTTCGCGCCCCTGGCGGCCGTGGCCGTCGATCGGTTGGCGCTCCGCTTGGGCGAAATACTCCGCGGAATGGACGATCCCGCGCTGAAAACACTCGCCGAGTGCTTTCTCATCGACGAGGCCCTGATGGCCAAGCTGGCCTTGGCCCCGGCCGGAACCAAAAATCATCACGCCTACCACGGCGGACTGCTCGAACACGTCGTCAATCTGATGGAAGTGGTGCTGCGGGTCGCCCCCTGCTATCCGCAAATCGACCGCGACCTGTTGCTCTTCGGCGCGTTTCTGCACGACCTGGGCAAGACCGACGAACTCAGCTATCGGCACGGACTGGGATACACCGACGAAGGCCAGTTGATCGGGCATCTGGTGATCGCCGTCGAACTCTTGGACGCTAAGCTCATCGAGGCCGAAAAACTCTCCGGCGAGCCGATCCCGTTGGAGACCGCGTTGCGGCTGAAACACATGATCCTCAGCCATCATAATGAATACGCCTTCGGCAGCCCGAAATTGCCGATGACCATCGAGGCCGTGGCCCTGGCCCATCTCGACAATCTCGACGCCAAGATCAACACCTTCGCCCGGCTGATGGAAGGAGACCCAAACGTCGATAGCCCCTGGACCACGTACAATCAGAACCTCGAACGCAAGCTGTTCAAGGGGGTGAGGGGCGTGAGGGGGGGGACGGAAGAGAACGTTGAGCAATAGCCCCGCTTGCGGTTTTGTAACTATTCTATATGAACTTGCGCGTTTCTGAAAAAATACTCGTTTAGCCCCGGCGTCCACGCCGGGTATGCAACGCAACGGTATATGGGCCATTTTTCCCGGCGTGGACGCCGGGGCTAAACGAGCGGCTTCCTAATCAGACAATAACATGACACTAGAACAATCAATCCTAAAGCTCGTCAGCGCGCCCGGCTATCGGCCGATCAAGCCGCGGACCATCGCCCAGCGGTTGAAGTTGCCGAAAGATCGGGCCGCCGACGTGCGAAAGGCCGTCAAACGACTGGTCCGCGACGGACGAATCGCCTACAGCTCAAACCATCTGGTAACTCCCGTTGCCACAACCAGCGACGTTGCTCCTCGCAAACGAACTAGCCGGGGGCCAACAGCCCCCGGAACCCCCCCCGGAAAAACTCCCGGAAAAAGCGCGGCAAAACCCTCCGCCAACCGCCTGTTGGGCGTCTTTCAGCGGACGCAAAAAGGCTTCGGCTTTGTCCGGCTCCGCGGCGATCAGTCGAACACGGAGCAGAAGGACGTGTATATTCCCGCCGACCGGACGGCCGACGCCGCCACCGGCGACGTGGTGATGGTGCGGGTGAATCGGGCACGGCAAAGCAGCCCCGGCCCACGCGGCGAGATCGTCGAAATCGTCGAGCGGCAGACCCGCCAGTTCGTCGGCACGTATTTCGAGTCGGCCGGAGCGGCCTACGTTCGGATCGACGGCACGTTGTTCTCCCGGCCGATCTCCGTGGGCGACCCCGGGGCGAAAAACGTCCAAACCGACGACAAGGTGGTCGTCGAAATGCTGCGGTTTCCTTCGCCGTTGCGGGACGGTGAGGGGGTGATAACCGAGGTGCTTGGCCCGCACGGCAAGCCGGGTGTCGATACCCTCTCGATCATCCGCGAGTTCGGCCTACCCGACCAGTTCGCCGACGACGCGCTCGAAGATGCCCGGCGTCGGGCCGAACGGTTCGACGAGTCGATCGGCGGCCGGCTCGACCTGACCGACGAAACGATCATCACGATCGATCCGGCCGACGCCAGGGATTTTGACGACGCCATCTCGCTCGAACTATTGGACAGCGGCCATTGGCGGCTGGGGGTTCACATCGCCGACCTCGCGCACTTCGTCCGACCGCGCAGCGCGTTGGACCGAGAGGCCGTCGAACGGGCCACCAGCGTCTACCTGCCCGACCGCGTACTGCCGATGTTGCCCGAGGTGATTTCCAACGGACTGGCGAGTCTCCAGCCGGGCAAAATCCGCTACACCAAGACGGCGATCATGGAGTTCACCGCCGACGGGCTGCGTGTATCGACCGAACTCCACTCGGCGGCTATCCGCAGCAAAAAACGGCTCGCCTACGAGCAAGTGGACGAGTTTCTGCAAGAGCCGGACTCTTTTCGCCGCAAACTCGGCGCAAAGGTCTGCGACCTGCTCGACCGCATGCACACGCTGGCCATGATCCTGCGGAAGCGCCGCATGGCCAACGGGGCGCTCGAATTGAACATGCCCGAGATCAAGATCGATCTCGACAAGAGCGGAAAAGTGACCGGGGCGCATCTGGTCGAAAACACGGTCAGCCATCAGATGATCGAGGAGTTCATGCTGGCGGCGAACGAGGCGGTGGCCGACTCGCTCAACGAGCGTGGAATCCACTTCCTCCGCCGCATCCATCAGGCCCCCAGCCCGCGGAAACTCAAGGCGTTGACCGAGTTCGTTGCCGAATTGGGCTACAAAACGGGGAGCCTGGAAAGCCGCTTCGAGTTGCAAAAGCTGCTCGACCAGTCCGCGGACCGACCTGAGCGGCACGCCGTCCATTTTGCGGTTCTCCGCTCGCTGCAAAGGGCAATCTATAGCCCCGAGCAAGAAGGCCACTACGCCCTGGCCAGCAAGTGCTATTGCCATTTCACCTCGCCGATCCGCCGATACCCCGACCTAACCGTCCATCGGCTGGTCGACGCCGTGCTGAAGAGGGCCAAGCCGCCGAGCGACTTCAACGCCCTGGCTGTTCTCGGCCGGCACTGTTCCGACTGCGAACAGCGGGCCGAGGTCGCCGAACGCAACCTGACGAAACTCAAATTGGTCGCCTATTTGGGCGAGCGCATCGGCGAGGAGATGGACGCCATCGTAACCGGCGTGGAGAGCTACGGCCTCTTCGTCGCGGGTATCGATCTGCCGGCCGAGGGGTTGGTCCGCGTCGAGACCCTCCGCGACGACACTTACCGCTTCGACCGCGCCTCGCACACGCTCTCCGGCCATCGGGCGGGGAACAGCTTCCGGCTCGGCGACCTGCTGCGGGTGGCCGTCGCCGGGGTCGATCCGCAACGGCGCGAGATCGACTTCCGCGTGGTGGAACGGGGAAAGCGGACCGAGCCGAAGCACAAGAAGAGCGGTCGGGCCGCCGGCAAAAAACGGGGCAAACGACGATGAAAGTTTAACCCGGAGCCATCGGCGACGGCGCGAGGCATCCCGTCGCCGATGGCTCCGGGTTAAACGGATGTTCCCCCCCGCCCCCTGGTGGAACCGCCGCCGGCTGTTAAAATAAGCTCTTTTCCCGTTCCTTTGCGGCGGTCGCGGAAAGCCGGAGAACGATGGATTATTTTCCAGGTGGAGATCGGACATGGACGCATCTCTTATGAAAACTCCCCTATACGATTGGCATGTTTCCCACGGCGGGCGGATGGTCGACTTCGCCGGTTGGGCCATGCCCGTCCAATTCACTTCGATCATCGAGGAACATACCGTCATCCGCTCGGCGGTGGGAATCGTCGACATCTCGCACATGGGCCGGCTCCGATTTGAAGGCCCCGGCGCGGCCGTCTTTCTCGCCGAGTTGCTTTCCCGGCGGGTGGCAGACATGAAATTGGGACAGATTCGCTACTCGCTGGTCACCAACGACGAAGGAGGCATCCTCGACGACGTGTTGGTCGGATACTACCACAATTCACACGGCCAGCCGTTTTTCATGATGGTCGTCAACGCCGGCAACCGGACGAAAATCGTCGATTGGATATCCGCGCATCTGCCCAAGGAACGGGCCGAACGCCCCGGGCAGGAGATCATCTGGAACGACGTCAGCCGGCTGTGGGCGATGATCGCCATCCAAGGCCCCCGGTCGGTCGAGTTGCTACAGCCGCTGGTCGACATGGACCTCCAAGCGATGAAATACTACCGCGGCGCGCAGGTCAGCATCCTGCACCCCGCCGCCAAGCATCAGGGAGGAATCATCAGCCGAACCGGCTACACCGGCGAAGACGGTTTCGAGTTGAGCCTCGGCGCCGGCATCGCCCGGGGCGTGTGGGAAGTGCTGATGGAGTTGGGCGAACCGCTCGGCATAGTTCCCACCGGACTCGGCGCTCGAGACACGCTGCGGCTGGAGGCCGGAATGCCGCTCTATGGCCACGAACTCTCCGAACAAATCAATCCGTTCCAGGCGGGGCTCGGCTTCGCCTGTCACCTGGAGGGCTACGATTTTCCCGGCCGCGACGCACTGCTGCGGATCCAGAACGAGCCGCTCGAATCGGTCCGCATCGGGCTTGAGATGCCCGCCGGACGCCGGGCCGCTCGGCCGGGATGCCCAATCTTGGCCGACGGGCGGAAGATAGGCGATGTTACCAGCGGCACGCATTCGCCCACCCTCGGCAAACCGATCGCCATGGGTTACGTCTCTCCCGAACATGCCCAGCCGGGTACGAAACTTCAGATCGACATCCGCGGCCGGATCGAGGATGCCTGGGTCGTGGAACTTCCGTTCTACAGCAGAAAAAAGGCGTCGGCCGCCGCCCGCGACAAAAAATAATGCCGCTTGGCGTCGATCGCATCGAACATAAAGCCGCGACCGTTGGTCGCGCCCCCCAACAAGAAAGGACAACTGCAACCATGCCTCAAGATTTGCTCTACAGCAAGACCCACGAATGGGTCCGCCTTTCCGAAGACAAGAAAACCGCCACCGTGGGTCTGACCGCCTTCGCGTTGGAATTGCTCACCGACCTGGTCTACGTCGAACTGCCCGAGGTGGGATGCCGGTTGAAGGCCGAGGAGCCTTTCGGCGAGATCGAATCGGTCAAGGCCGTCAGCGATCTTTACAGTCCGGTCAATGGCGAAGTGGCGGAAGTCAACTCCGCCGTGGCCGACAATCTCGAACGGCTCGCCGACGATCCATACGGGAACGGCTGGTTTTTCAAGGTCAAACTCGCCGACGAAGCCGCCCTGGCGGATCTTCTCGACGAAGCGGCCTATAAAAAACAGTGTGAAGAGGAACAGCACTAGGAAAAGGATGAGGGATGAAGGATGAAGGATGAATGGAGATCATGGAGTCATCCTTCATCCTTCATCCTTCATCCTTCCATGGAATCCCCCATGCCATACTTCCCCAATACCGACGCTGACCGTCGGGCGATGCTCGATGCGATCGGCGCCGCGACGGTCGATGAGTTGTTCGCCATGATCCCGGCCGAGCTGCGGATGAAACGCGGCCTCTGCGTAAAACCGGGGCTGGGTGAGTTGGAACTTTCCGCTCATCTGGCCGAGTTGGCTGGGCGAAACACGCACGCCGGCCAGGCCGTCTGTTTCCTCGGCGGCGGCAGCTACGACCATTTCATCCCCGCCGCGGTCGATATGATCTCCTCCCGTAGCGAGTTCTACACCGCCTACACCCCCTATCAAGCCGAAGCCAGCCAGGGGAGTTTGCAGGCGTTTTTCGAGTATCAGACGCTCGTCGCCCAACTGACCGGCATGGACGTTTCCAACGCCAGCCTCTACGACGGCGGCAGCGCGGCGACCGAAGCCGCGCTGATGGCCATGCACGCGACCGGACGCAGCCGCGTGGTCACCGCCCAAAGCGTACATCCCGAGTACCGGCAAGTGCTCGATACCTATCTGACCAACATGGGCGTCGAGTTGGTCGTCCTCGACACGCCGGAGGGGACCGTTTCCGTCGCGGAACTCGCCGCGGCCGTGAACGACCAAACGGCATGCGTGCTGATTCAGCATCCCAACTTTTTCGGCTGTCTGGAGGAGGTCGAGCGGGCGACCGAAATCGCCCATGACGCCGGGGCGCTGATGATCGTCTCGGTCGATCCGATCAGCCTCGGAATTCTAAAGCGGCCGGGCGAGTACGGGGCCGACATCGTGGTGGCCGAAGGGCAAGCGCTGGGCAACCCGATGGCCTTCGGCGGGCCGTACCTGGGGCTGATGGCCTGCCGCGAGAAGTTCCTCCGCCGCATGCCCGGCCGGCTCGTCGGACAGACGACCGATCGGCGCGGCAACCGCTGTTGGGTTCTGACCCTGCAAACCCGCGAGCAGCACATCCGCCGCGAAAAGGCCACCAGCAATATCTGCACCAACCAGGGCCTCTGCGCCCTGCGGGCGACGGTTTATCTGGCCCTGATGGGACCGTCGGGCATGAAGGCCGCGGCCGAGTTATGTCTGCAAAAGGCCCGCTACGCCGCCGAAAAACTCTCGGCCACGGCGTCGCTCTCGCCGGCGTTCGACCGCCCGACGTTCAAGGAGTTCGTCGTCCGATTGAAGGACCAACCCGTCGAGCAATTGATCGAGAGGGCCAAGGCGGAGAACATTTTCGCCGGTGTTCCGTTAGGCCGCTGGTACACGGAACTGTCCGATTGTATGTTGGTGGCGGTCACCGAAAAACGCACCAAAGAGGAGATTGATCGATTGGCGGCGGTTTGTTCGTAGGGTGTAGTGAACAGGACGCCCGTGAACGGGTGTGTGACAATAAACATCCGTGGGGAAAAATATGTCTCACAATCATTACAGCGAGATCAACTTGCACATTGTTTGGCACATAAAGGAAAGCCTGCCTCTGTTGACACCGACTATTGAACCTCTGACACATCGGTACGTCAAGCAACGATTATTGAATACGGAGGGTGTGTTTGTCCATGAAATAGGCGGTATCGAAACGCATCTGCACGTGGTTGTCACAATTCCGCCGACTCTGCTTATAAGCGAGTTTGTCGGCCAGTTGAAGGGAGCGTCATCCCACGAAGTAAATAAGCAGCTTGGACTTCAAAATAAGACGCTACAATGGCAAACCGGCTATGGAGTCGTTAGTTTCGGCAGCGGCGATTTGGATTGGGTAAAGTCGTACGTCCGAAACCAGCGAAAACATCACGCCGAAGGAAAGGTTTTCGATCGGCTGGAACGAATTACGACGGACAGCGACTGAAACGATAAAGGTAGACGCGAATCACGATGGTCAACGATTGAAGTCGACGGGAAGACAAACGGTTGTCAGCGAGTAGGGCCGTTTACGGCCCTTGTCCGCCGCAGGCGGTAATAGGCCCGGCGTTCACGCCGGGTAGGAGAGGAGTCACCGTCGGTTGTGGAATGTCAGGCCCGTTCACGGGCCTCCTGCCTCCACCGAGCAGGACGCCCGTGAACGGGCGTGACAACTCGGATGAATGATTGAATGGAAGGGTGTGCCGCCCTCGCGAACCCGGCGTGAACGCCGGGCCTAATACCGCCTGCGGCGGAAACGCCCGTAAACGGGCGTGAAAACGCTGGCCGATTATGGAATACGACGGCCTTGTCGAACTATCCGTGCGTTAAATCCGTAAAACAAGGAAGAAACGGATTTCACTCACGAATGAAAGGAGTCTTGACATGGCTGGAACACGTAAAGGTACATACAAAATCACAAATTGGAGGAAATACAACGAGTC
>JAUWPQ010000338.1 GCA_030611515.1 Planctomycetota bacterium
CTCCACTTGCGAACAATCTCGCCTAGTTCCTTTTCCATTGGCGTGAGACAATCGTCGCAAATATGCCAAACAGACTTGTCGGTTGTTTTTGTGCTACTCATCGTCGCCCCCTTTCGCCTCCACTTCGATCACCTTGACGCCCCCGGCCTCCAGCATCGCGTTGGTGGCTTTCTCTGCGGCTTCGCGGACAGGATCGACCGCCAAGCGGGCGTAGATTGCCGTGGTGGCCGGTTGGGTGTGCCCCAGCATCTTCCCCACCACGGGCAGACCAGCCCCGGTCGTCACCATCCAACTACCGAGCGACCTTCTGAGGTCATGCGGCCGAACATCAGACAGTCCAGCCCGTTCGATAATCCGCTTCCAGGCGGCCTTGGGTTCGACGATATGGCCCTCCCTGCCGCGTGAAGGGAATACCCACGGGCTAGTGCCGTTGGCCTCCTGACGGGCGTGTAGCACGTCCAGAGCGGCGGTCGTGAGCGGCACCACGATAGGAATACCGGCCTTGGCATCTTCGCCTGCGATTCGCCACAATGCCGTTGTGAAGTCGATCTCATCCCACCGCATGGCCTGGACGTTCGACCGACGGGCACCCGTGAGCAGCAGGAGCAGGAAGAAGTGCTGTAGCAGCGTGTTCGGCTCCTCTTGCAATGAAACGAAAAACGCCCTCAATTCGTCGCCGTGCAAAAACCGATCCCGCTTCTCTTCTCGGAACTTCTTGATACCCGTTGTGGGGTTCGGGCCGCGGAAGCCCATGTCCGGGGCCTTGTTGAACATCGCGCGGACCAGGGCCAAGAGCCGGTTTGCAGCATATCGGCCGTTCTTGGTTCCCACGCGGGCATGAAGGGCTTGCACATCGGCCTTGCGGATCGACGGTAGCTTCCGATTCACCCACGGTTTCAAGAACACGTTGAACTGGCGCTCATCTTCCTTCCACGTTCGCTTGTGGAGCTTGGCGTGCATTTTCATCCAGTAGCCGAACAGACCTCCCACGGTTTGCTCGTGACGTGCGGCCTGCCGTTCGGCCGCGAGGTCTTTTCCATCGGCCACGGCCCCGGATTTCTTCTGACAAGCCTTTCGGGCCTTTTCGACGCTCATCTCAGGGAACCCGCCCAGCCGGTGCCGAACGGGGCGACCCTTAACCTTGCGATAGAAGTAGAAGGAACACTGGCCCTTGTCGGTAATTCGGAGCGTCAAGCCCGGCGTCCGTGTATCGTAGTAGACGACGCGGCCGGCCGCCGGAGCGGGTAGCCCCGCCAACTGAGTCTTGGTAAAATTAAACCGTGTGGTTTTCGTGGTTTCATCCGGCATTTTTTCGACCCTCTGACTTACCCTAAAAATCGCGGGGCTACCTGGGGGCTACCTCAGAGAGAAAAACCAATCAATCCACGGGTAGCCCCGTCAAAGATGAGTGTGACGGTAAGTTCCGTAAATGTCAATAGTTATCAATTATGGTAGTCAGAAGGAAACCACCACAAAAGGGGTACATTCCGAAACTCTTAATCAGAGGGTTCCAGGTTCGAGTCCCGGAGGGGGTACACATAAAGCCTTGCGTGGCAACGAGTTACGCAAGGCTTCTCTTATGCCCCGATGGTAGTGGTTGGCCTGGGGTTACGCCGGGGTTACGGTGGAAGAGGTCGCCACCGATACACCCACGGCCTTGTTGGTCGCGTCGCGGGCACGATCCGCCTTACCCCTTGTCACACAACGACTTGCAATAGCAAACATAGACGGCGTGGCGGTGGATGAATACAATGCGGGCCAAGCGGCACGTCTTGTTGCGGCACAATAAACACAGTTGACAACTGTCAACAGACGATGTAGGATATACATGGCTCGATCACGTCATCCCAAAAAGGCCGTCGAGGCGGCTGTCACTTATGCGGAGTCCAAGGGATGGAGGTGTGACGATACGGGCAGTCATTGTTGGGGAAAGCTCTATTGTCCCGGCGGTCAAGCGTGTTGCCGAGTGTTGTTCATTAGCTCGACGCCGTGCAACCCGGAAAAACATGCCCGCCAAATAAAACGAACCGTTGACCTGTGTAGTTTCGAGGCGGAATGAACAATGAAAATGACGACGTATACCTTTACGCTTGTTTTGCACAAGTCGCCGGAATTCACGGAAGAAACGGCCGCCGCGTTGTATTCCTGCGGTTGCGACGATGCGCTTGCGTCAACTCAAAACGAAGTCCCATGCCTGGACTTTGACCGGGAGGCAAAATCGTTTTCCGACGCGCTGCTCTCGGCCATACGCGACGTGGAAAACTGCAAAATCAACGGGAAGGCGGCCGGGATTCAGGTTCGGCGGGTCGAACTTTACAACCTTGTCAACGCGGCGGAAATAGCTAGACGCGCGGACATCACGCGGGAATACGTCCGGCTTTTGGCGTCGGGAAAACGCGGACCGGGCAAGTTTCCGTCGCCGGTTTGCAGTTGTGCCGGCAAGCCCCTGTGGAGTTGGGCGGCTGTGTCGGCGTGGTTGGCGGCCAGCAACAAAATCAAAGCCGAACGCCCCAACATTGATCTGCGGGACGTGGAGTTGGTCAACGCAATGCTCACCGCGCGGGATTGTGAACCCACGGCCAAGGAAATAGACCGCATTAAAAAGACTCTGTTTCCGAAACGACGCTCGAAACAAAGACACCGAACAAAAACCTTCGCGGCTGTATGCGGGGCAATGGCGAGATAACCGCCGTCGTGTGGCTCATTCTTTGGAGACGGCTTCCGCTTCCCGATGTACTGCATTCGCTCTAACTTACCTTGACCGTTCCAAATCGTCTTTCCGATGCTTTTTCTTACGCCGCGGCGTTGCACGCCTGTCATTCACAGATAGAATTGACCCCTGTTGTCACCGATAGAAATGTCCCCATGCTGGGGTCTCTAAAGGAGGCCCAGAATGGAGACGATTTTAATGAGTCGGCGAGAACGGCATCGCCTGGAGGTGTTTTCCAGGGT
>JAUWPQ010000123.1 GCA_030611515.1 Planctomycetota bacterium
CTCCACTCTCCACTCTCCACTCTCCACTCTCCACTCTCCACTACCCACTACCCATGTCCGCCATCCGAACCGAGCGATTGACGAAACGATTCGGCCCGCTGACCGCGGTCGACGAGTTGACGCTCGACGTGGCCGAGGGGGAGCTGTTCGGACTGGTCGGTCCCGACGGGGCAGGCAAGACGACCACCATGCGGCTGCTCAGCTCGATCATGACGCCCAGCGAAGGCGACGCCTGGGTCGCCGGCTGCCACGTAGTCCGCGAAGCGGAGAAGATAAAAGAACGCATCGGCTACATGAGCCAGCGGTTCGGGCTGTACACGGACCTGACGGTGATGGAGAACATCAATTTCTATGCCGACATCTACAACGAGCCGCGACGTGGCCGACGCGAGAAAATCGACCGGCTGCTGGCGTTCAGCAACTTGACTCCCTTTCGGCGGCGGTTGGCCGGCAATCTATCGGGCGGGATGAAGCAGAAGCTGGGGCTGGTCTGCGCGTTGATCCACACGCCAAAGGTGTTGTTCCTCGACGAGCCGACCAACGGCGTCGATCCCGTCTCGCGGCGCGAATTCTGGCGGATACTCCACCAACTGTTGCAGGAAAAGGTGACGATCTTCGTCTCCACGGCCTATCTGGACGAGGCCGACCGCTGTGGGCGGGTGGGGCTGGTGCATCGCGGCAAGTTGCTCGCCTGCGGAACGCCCGACGAGATCAAACGCCTGATGCGCGGCACGATCCTGGAGGTCCGCGCCGAGCAGCCCCGACGGGCGGCGGCGGTGCTCAAGGAACGCTTGCCGGCCGCGTCGGTGGGGCTTTTCGGCGACCGTTTGCACATTGTCTCCAATGAACCGGACCGAGCGGCGGAAGAAGCACGTGCCGAGTTGGCCAAAGCCGGTCTTGGCGTCCTCGGCATCCGGACCATCGAGCCGTCGTTGGAGGACGTGTTCATTTCCGTGCTGGCGGAAAAAGAGGAGAATGCAAATTGACAATATACCTGGTTCCCATGCTCCGCATGGGAACCCACTCGCTCAGACGCTCCGCGGCGGTCGGCGGGGCGAACGCGGAGCGTTCGGGCAGTGCGTTCCCACGGAGACCGTGGGAACGAGGAGGAAACGCGGGCAGTGCATTCCCACGGAGACCGTGGGAACGAGCGATAATTGAGGCCGTCAATGAATAACTACGCCGTGGTGGTCGAAAACCTGGAAAAACGGTTCGGCGCCTTCGTGGCCGTAGACCGCGTCAGTTTCCGGATCGAGCGCGGCGAGGTATTCGGCTTTTTGGGTCCGAACGGGGCGGGCAAATCGACCACCATTCGGATGCTCTGCGGCATACTCACTCCCAGCGGCGGCTCGGGCACGGTCGCCGGATTCGACATCCGCACACAGCCCGAGTTGGTCAAGACGCAAATCGGCTACATGAGCCAGAAATTCTCGCTCTACCAGGACCTAACCGTCGAGGAGAACATCGACTTCTACGGCGGCATCTATCGCATCCCGCCGGAAAAACGCCGGCGGCGGAAGGAGTGGGTAATCGAAATGGCGGGCCTGGCCGAGCATCGCCGCCGGCTGACCTCGATCCTCTCCGGCGGATGGAAGCAGCGGCTCGCCCTCGGTTGCGCCATACTGCACGAGCCGCCGGTCGTGTTTCTCGACGAGCCGACCTCGGGCGTCGATCCGATCAGCCGACGCCGGTTCTGGGACCTGATCTACGAGATGTCGGGCCGGGGCGTGACCGTCTTCGTCACCACGCACTACATGGACGAGGCGGAATACTGCAACCGGTTGGGACTGATCTATCGCGGCGAGTTGATCGCTCTGGGTACGCCGCACGAATTGAAGACGGAGATGGCGCGGCCGGACGGGACGCTGCCGTCGCTGGAAGAGGTTTTCGTCTCGCGGATCGAGGCCCGCGACCGCGTCGAACAGCCCGAGCGGGAGGTGCGACGATGAATCCGCGCCGCGTGAGAGCCGTTGCCCGAAAGGAGTTTTTGCACGTCATGCGCGACCCGCGCAGCCTGCTGATGGCCCTGGCCACGCCGGTGCTGCTGCTGGCGTTGTTCGGCTTCGCGCTGACCCTCGACGTGGACAACGTTCCCCTGGCCGTGTGGGACCAGAGCAACACGCCGCGGAGCCGGGAGCTGGCCAGCCGCTTCGATGGTTCGCCCTATTTCTCGCTCGGAATGCACGTCGACAACTATCGGGATTTGGTCCGCGCGATCGACTCGGGCCAGGCGATGATGGGGCTGGTCGTGCCGAGCGATTTTGCCGAAAAGATCGAAGCCGGCCGCGACGCCCCGGTGCAATTGATCGTCGACGGCAGCGACTCGAACACGGCTACGATCGCCATCGGTTACGCCGGCGTGGTGGCCGAAATCTACGCTCTCGACCTGATTATCGAACAGAACCAACGCCGCGGCGGACCGCAGTTGAAAATACCGCTGGACGTGAGGCCGAGGGTCTGGTTCAACGAAGACCTGGAATCGAGAAACTTCATTATCCCCGGGCTGATCGCCGTGATTATGATGGTCATTGCGGCGATGCTCACCTCGCTGACGATCGCTCGGGAGTGGGAACGCGGCACGATGGAGCAGTTGATCTCCACGCCGATCAAGCCGGGCGAGTTGATCCTCGGCAAGCTCGCGCCGTATTTCGTCATCGGCATGTGCGACGTGTTGCTGGCCGTGTTGATGGCCGAGTTCGTCTTTCACGTGCCCTTGCGCGGCAACGTGGCGTTGCTATTCGGTATGTCGGCGGTTTTTCTGGTCGGGGCGCTGGCGATGGGCATGACCGTCAGCATCGTCACCCGCAGCCAGTTGCTCTCCTGCCAGGTGGCGGTGGTCGCCACGTTTTTACCCGCGTTCCTGCTGTCGGGATTCATCTTCACCATCGCCAACATGCCGCCGGTGATACGGATGATTACATACATTGTGCCCGCGCGATACTTCGTGGCCATCCTGAAGGGCATTTATCTGAAGGGGGTTGGATTGGAGATACTCGGCACTCAGGCGGCTCTGTTGGCCGTTTACGCCGTCGTGATGGTGACTTTGGCGAGGGTTAGTTTGAAGAAGAAATTGACATAACGGGTTTTTTGGACTTGCCAAAGTGTATCCTGTGGGATACACTTCAATTGTGATTGAAATACGCCAAACTGAAACGTTTGCAACGTGGTTGCGCACTTTGCGGGACCGGCAGGCCAGGGCGCGCATCCAAGTCCGAATCGACCGATTGCGGCTTGGTTTGCCCGGCGACGCGAAATCGGTGGGCGGAGGAGTTTCGGAGTTGCGAATCGATTATGGCCCCGGTTATCGCGTGTATTTCGCGCGACGAAGACGGGAATACATCATTCTTCTTGCCGGCGGCGACAAGCGGACACAGAGCAGGGACATCCGAAAGGCAATTCAACTGGCGAGCAAGTTATAGGAGATCGACATGACCAAACAGAAGACCAGACTTTATGATGCCGCGGAGTATTTGGATACCGAAAAAGATATGGCGGCGTATTTGCAGGCTGCGTTCGAGGACGGCGATCCGGCGGTTGTAATTCATGCGCTCGGCAACATTGCCCGGGCGCGGGGTATGTCGCAGATCGCCCGGGATACCGGCCTTCGTCGCGAGAGCCTTTACAAAGCGCTTTCGCCCGACGGGAATCCCGAGTTTGCGACGGTATTCAAGGTGGTTCAAGCGTTGGGTATAAAGCTGAGCGCCAAGCCGACGCACGTGCCGTGACGCGGTTGCGAGTCGTGAGCGAAAAAGGTACTTGTTTTCCTGGTTCCCATGCTCCGCATGGGAACCCACGTTTCCCGACGCTCCGCGTCGATGGGTAACGGGGAAAAACGAGAGATTTCATGCAGGCGGGGCGAACGCGGAGCGTTCGGACAGTGCGTTCCCACGCGGAGCATGGGAACGAGTATTTAACCACTGACCACTGACCGCTAACCGCCCTCACCCCAGACCCCTCTCCCAAAGGGAGAGGGGAGATTGAAGATGTTCGAGCGCGTCAAACACATGCTGATCAAGGAGTTCATCCAGGTCTTCCGAGACCCGCGGATGAGGGTCGTCATTTTCTTGATCCCCTGCGTACAAGTAATGATCATCGGCTATGCGGTCTCGACCGACGTAAAGCACGTGCGGACGGCCGTCTACGACCTCGACAACAGCCGGCCGAGCCGCGAGGTGACCTCTCGGTTCGTTCGCTCGGGCTATTTCGACGTGACCGAGCGGATCGGCGACGACGACCGGGCACGCGAGTTGCTCGACCGTGGCGAGGTGAGCGCCGTGCTGCATTTCCAGCACGGTTTTGCCGAAGACATCCACGCCGGCCGCACCGCCCGGCTCCAGGTGTTGATCGACGGCACCGACTCGAACACGGCCGGCATCGTGGTCAGCTACGCGGTGAAAATCGCCACGGCCTACTCGGAACACGTCCTCATCGAGCGGGTCGAACGGGCTTTCGGTCCGGCGGGAAAGACCGGCACGATCGACTTGCGCACCCGCGCCTGGTTCAACGAAAACCTGGAGAGCCGCAACTTCTTCGTCCCCGGCGTGATGATGATCGTCGTGGCCCTGAGCACTCTGCTGCTTACGAGCATGGCGGTGGTGCGGGAAAAGGAGATCGGCACGATCGAGCAGATCATGGTCACGCCGATCACTCCGGCGGAGTTCATCCTCGGCAAGACGGTCCCCTTCGCACTGATCGGGATGGCCCAGGCGATCATCGTCGCGCTGCTCGGCGTGTTCTGGTTCGAGGTGCCGATCCGCGGCAGCGTGTTTCTGTTGCTGCTGGCGACCGTCCTGTTCTTGATGAACACACTCGGCACGGGCCTGCTGATTTCGACCTTCAGCCAGACGCAACAGCAGGCGATGATGACCACATTCTTGCTCTTTTTTCCGGCGATGCTCCTGTCGGGATTCGCCTTCCCGATCGCCAACATGCCCCAGGTGGTGCAATGGATGACGCTGGTCAATCCGCTGCGTTATTTCCTGGTGATCGTCCGCAGCATATTTCTGAAGGGGGTCGGGCTGGAGATTCTGTGGGCGCAGATGCTCCCGCTGTTTGCAATGGGGATCGTCATGCTCTGGCTGGCGGTGCGGCGGTTCCACAAGACACTGTAGCGGGCCGGCGGCTTACTTCCAGAGTCGAGGGGACCGAAGTCACACACGGGCAGTGATGTGCGGTCCGGAATTTTCATCCTCTCCGTCAATGGGGGCTTGACAAGACCAGCACATCTCGAAGTTGGATGGCACTTTCGCTCCACACTCTTGACAGATGCGGACAACTCCACCGCCGCCTTGCCGAATGGCTGTCTTTCGAGCAAGAATATCGCGGGCACGATGCTCGTCCGCCTCAGCCACCTGGAGCTTCACTTCGCGCATGAGACTGCCCGAAAGCCCCAATGCCCCCGCGACGTTCGTCGCATTCAGGTAAGCGGCTACACCTTCATTCTGGAGAACATTCAGAACAATGTGTGACTCCTCAACTGTGGCAAAGATGGCAATTGTCTTCAATTTTAGCGACATGGACATGCCTCCTTCTATGAACCTGAGCAGAACAAGGCCCCTTGTTGTTGGTCCGATTTCCGACACTCTGGATGGGCGTCCAGCACTTGGTTTTCGTGCTCCCGGATGGTTTTTTTCAACCGAGCTGCAGAAACGTCGCTCTTGCGGCGCGTGTCGACAATCAACACAAACTCGACGTTCATCGGCTTCTTCGAGAATCGCTGCGAACTGACTCGATAGCGCTTATAGCCCTGCATCTCGATCGAGACGCGTCCCCGGTGGACGTTACTCCAGCGGGATCATGCCGTCGGTGCTCTCGAACGGCGTCGATCCTCATGCCGTTTTTTCGCATGTAAAACATGCGGTCGCGGCTAACGTCGTAATTCTCGTCGTCGCGGGGACAGAGGTGTTCGGCGACCCAACCGACCACAGGCGGCAGGCGGTTCAGCCGTTCGATAGTTCGCTCGTAACCGCCGGCGCCGGTCCGTTGGATCGCCCGATGGATTAGCCCGAGCAATTTCCGCTTGTTGCCGATGTAGGGGATCAGTTGGCTGAAGAGATATTCCGACGTGTGCGCCGCGGCGTGATGCTTCCGGTCGTATACCGTTCGCGGGGCGCTCATTGCCAATGTTCAGCCAGCTTTCGGAGGTGATTAGCGGAGTGTTTCCCAGAGATTATCATAGTCAAGACGTCGCCGAATCACATCGCGTGAAACAACAAACTCTTTGGAGAGATAGCTTTCGATCGCATTCCTCGCAACCTCAGAATCGGTCTTCACGGTTAGCCCCCTGGACTGTGCCAAAGCTATGGCCGCCTGGAGTCGTTCGCTAAGCGGCGTTGGCGGCACGAGAACCAATCCGGCAAATGTGTAAGCCTGAAACTCGAGTTTTCCGTAATCATTTTCCCCAACTTCGTCGCAGATTACGCCCTTCCACTCTGCAATGTTCGCAAACTGCAATTGGGCGTAGATTTTGGCGTGCAACTGCCGGTGTCCCACTTCGTGGGCTAGGCTGAACCGATATCTTCCCGGAAAATTTTCAAAGACCGCCTCATCCACACAAATTTGCCGCCAGTCTTTCGACGACATCGAAACGATGTCATAGGCCCGGTGGATTCCTGGAATGGGGATTATGTCGATCCCAAGCTGAAATTCCACGATTTGCTCGATAGGAACTGGAATTGTACCCGAACTGTGGTGCTTTGCCAGGAATTCTTCGGCGGCGTGTCTTAAAACATCATCTGATAAATACGGTATAAAGATCGACATAATGCTTCCCTGCGCAAACCCCCATCGGAAAAGATTCAGCTTCTGCGAATCAACTCGGCCAGTTGATCGAGCTTTTCCGGCGATACAGGTTGCCCTCGCAGAGTCCTAAAAAAAACAGGTAGCTTCTTCACGAGTTCGGCGTCCGTCAACAGATCGCGGGGGATTTCACCCCGTGCCGCTGACGCAACGTCGAAAAGTTCCAACCATTCTTCGGAACCTTCCTGCAACCCTAAGGCTCGAGCGTATTTCTCGATCTGCTCGTGACTTTTGGGAGGTGGATACAAGCCTCTTTCGAGCCGGCTGTAATTTCCCGGATCGAAGTGGTTCTGGAGGCAAAACTCTCGCAAGGTCAGCCCTCGCTCACCCCGTAGTTTCTTGAGAAGGTCAGAAAAAGCACTCATTAGGTTTCCCTTTCCCGACAAAAAGGGGTTTGTTGACGCCTGTTGTATATATTGTACAACACCCACAACAAAGGTCAAGCCCAGTTTTACAGAATCTTCTTTACCGCTTCAACTACGTCGGCCGCGTTATCGACCAGCGGCACGTCCTGTTTGCCGCCGGTCTGCAAATTCTTGACCTGACAGACGCCCTTGGCGAACTCGTCTTCGCCGGCGATCAGCGCCACGCGGAAGCCGCGACGGTCGGCGTATTTCAGTTGCTGGCCGAGCCGCTTGGGGTCGGGGAACAACTCGACGCCGATGCCCGCCGCCCGCAACGCCGCGGCCAAGCGCAGATAGTCGTGCAGCCGGTCCTTGTCGAAGAAGGGGATGAAGACCGGCGCGGGCGTGGCGACCCGTTCGACCATACCCAACTCTTCCATCGCGGCCAGCAGCCGGTCGAGTCCGAGCGAGGCCCCGACGCCCGGCAACTCCCGCGCGGTGAACATCGCGGCGAGGTTGTCGTAGCGGCCGCCCGAACAAACGCTGCCGATGTCCGGCAGGGCGTCGAGAAACGTCTCGAAGACCGAGCCGGTATAGTAATCCAACCCTCGGGCGATCGACAGATCGAGCCGCAGCCGATCCGACGAAACCCCGGCGGCCGTCGCCCCTTCGATCACCTCTCGGAGCTTGGCCGCGCCGGCCCGGCCGGTTTCGCTTCCGGCCACGAGCGTTTCGACCTTACGGAGCACTTCGTCGTTTCCGCCGGTGATTTCGCTCAGCCGCAAGACGCCCCGCGCTTGCTCGGCCGTGGCGCCGGCGGTAGAGACCATCTCCTCGGCGACCGCGTCGGGGCCGATCTTGCCGAGCTTGTCCAACGCGCGAAGCACGGCGGTCGAGCGGTCGGCCAGCCCGAGCCGCTCCAACATCCCAGAAAGCACCATGCGGTTGTTCAGCCGGATGGTGAACTCCGAGAAGCCGATCTCGCGCATCAGGTCGTGGATTACCAGGACGGTTTCCACGTCGGCGGCGGTCGAGCGGGTGCCGATGGTGTCGAAATCGCACTGCATGAACTCGCGGTATCGGCCGCGCTGCGTGTTCTCGCCCCGCCAGACGGTGGCAATGTGGTATCGCTTCAGCGGCGTACCCAGCCGATCGACGTGCTGGGCGGCGAACCGCGCCAGCGGAACGGTCAGATCGAACCTCATACCGACCCAACGGCCCCCGTGGTCCTGAAACTTGTAGAGTTGCCGATCGGTCTCCTCGCTTCCCGTGCCGGAGAGGATATCGAGGTATTCCAGCGCCGGGGTGTCGATCGGGCAATAACCGTAAGAGCGGTATACCCGACGGGCCGTGTCGATCAGCCGCTCGCGCGGAATCATCGACTCCGGCGGCCAGTCGCGGAAACCCTTCAACGTGCGGGGAGTAACGCGGGGCGGTTTGGTCACGGGAAATCGAGGGTTCGTGGTTCGTTGGGGTGTGCAGTTCAACTGCCACCCCAACTTGGTTAAAGCCGCTTGCGGCTTCGCACCGCGCGGCTTTCAGCATCCCAGCCTAACAAATGGAACGGGAATGGAAAAGGGGATGCGCCGATTCCGAGTTGCGGATCGTGGCCGCTATGTAGTTTCTGTTGCGGAAAGCTGTTGGACCGGGTGTCATGGGTAAGCGAAGCTTACCCGTGGGCCGGAAGACGCGAAAATCCTACACGGGTAAGCTCCGCTTACCCATGGCACCCACCCCTTCCGCAACAGAAACTATGCAGTATAGTTCCCGATAGAAAGCAGGGTGGGTCATGTCCGAATATATCCAGGTGGTTACGACCGTGGAGCGTCGTGAAGACGCCGAGCGGATCGCCCGCGAGTTGGTCCAACGGCGGCTGGCCGCATGCGTGCAGGTGGTCGGCCCGATCGCCAGCACGTATCGTTGGCGGGGCAAGATCGAGACGGCCCAGGAATGGCAGTGCTGGGCAAAAACCCGCTGCAACCTCTACGACGAAATCGAGCGGTCGATCCGCGAACTCCATCCTTATGAAGTACCCGAGATACTGGCCGTGCCGGTGCTGGCCGGCGGCGCCGACTATCTGGCGTGGCTCGACGCGGAAGTTGAAAGAGGAGCGTAGGGCGGGTTCGACACCGTCATGCCGTCGGACGCCGACCATTCGAGCAGTTTTTCGCGCGGACGGGGCAGTTCCAACGAGGTCAGTCGGCACCCCTCTTGAAGGCGCCGCTCGGCGGCAAGCCGTTCGAGGAACTCGGGCGAGGCCCGGTCCAATATGATTACCTCGCTCTTTGCACCCGGTTTGTTGCGCGGCCGGATGACGCACACTACCTCGGCCCCTTCCTTGAGCCGGCGGCGGATTTCATCCAGTGCGGCTTGCTCCCGCGGCGTCAAACCGCTCGGCTCTGAAGCCGGCGACGCCATGCCGTTCGCGCCCGGCATCGAACCGGGCATCGGCGGCGGCGCAACCGCCGCGATGGCCATCGGACCCGATGGGCCTGACGCTGACACAGGAATAACCGCCGGCGACCGGTAAAGGAACGCCAGTTGTGCCCGGTCCAACTCGGCGCGGATCGTGGCGGGCGCGGCAAACAGCCCTTCCCCATCGCTGGGATCGGCGGCGTTGCAGACGCCGATCAAATATCCCTCGCTGGAGAACAGCCCTCCGCCGCTGCGGCCCTCGACCGGTTGGCCGGCCACCTGGATGTTCGGCGGACCAAGGAACTTGTCCAGCGAAGTCACCCGGCTGTGCCGCGCGGTCGGTCCTTGGCCGTTGTTGCAGCCGACGCTGACGACCGGCAGTCCGCTCTGGACGCGATATTCCGGCGGGGCAAGCCGGGCAGTGGTCACCGGCCCCTGCGGGCAAATCGCCACCAGACCCACGTCGCGGGTCAGGTCGTAGGAGATCAGCCGGCCTTGGACCTGCCGCGGCCCACCGGGACCGAACAGATCGACGTCGATTCGCCCTTTGCCCTTTGAATCACGGAAGATATGGCCGCAGGTCAGCACGAGCGCCTCGCCGTCTCGGGCGTCGACGATCGTGCCCGAGCCGCATGAATGGCCGTCCGCGTCCTCGATCCGCAAGCGCACGCTGGCGGCAATCACCGCCGCATCGGACGGTTCGTTCTGTTGGCGCCGCAGGGGTTCCACCAGTACCGGCGGACCGTCGGCAGCCTGCTGAAAAAGTCGGCTTCCGAGAGTTCGGGTGCCACTGCTGGCTTGTCCAGCAGTGTTTTCCCGGGTGTTTCTCCCCGCACTGCTGGGCAAGCCAGCAGTGGCACCCTTTTTCAACGGACCGTTGGTCGGCTGCTCGCCACGCCACTGCGAGGAGGCGAACCGATCATTCGCGGGCGGAGTAAGCGGCTGGGGCGGCGGCTGAATCATCGGCTGCACGGGCGGCGCGGGATCGTGGGCCAGCAGCGGCGGTGGATCCGGCCGCGCGGCCGAAGCCCCAATCTTGCACATCCGTTCCAAGCGGCTGAAGCTGGTTCCGCCGACCACCCGGTCCACTTCTTGCCCATCGACCAGCATTACGAAGCAGGGGATGTTGCGAACGCTGTACTTAACGGCGAGCGACCCGTTTTGATCGATGTTTACCCGCTGGACGGGATAGCCTTGCTCGACCAGTGCCTCGACGGTGAGATTCATTGCCCGGCACGGTCCACACCAATCGGCGTAGAAGTCCAACAACACGGTCTGGCCTGGGCTGGAAAGGATCAAAGCCGCAAGGGCCGCCTGCAAAGAGACCATCGGTTCCCTCCTGGTCGATGCGCGAAATCCGTTTCGCCATTTTCGTTCGCCTAGCTATGTAGGACAGGTTGTCAACCTGTCCCACGCACGGAATCCGTGAGGAGGCATATTGTCTCCGAATCGGCGATTCGGTACAAGCGCAGTATTAGTGGATAAAGTTAGCGTGTTCTTTTATCCCAAGCTGTCCGTTTCCCCCGTCTTGCCTTGATGCTCTTTGCTTCCCATAAGGGGGCATGTCCCTTCGGGGCACTCCGTGGCACTCGGATGTGTGCCCCTGGGTTGACAACAGGAATCCGCGTTGGTAGAAAAGCACTACCAGCGCTACCAGCGGTGAAAACATTTTTTTGGTGCTAGCCGTGTGTGAATACGGCTGCATTCTCTTAGGAGGTGAGTGATGACCCTTGTAAGAGTAAGTCGAATTGTCGCGTGCGCAGTGCTTGCTTCTTTGACGCTCCTGGCGAGCGGCTGCGTAGAACGGTCTGAGTACAATGCAAAAGAACAGGAGTTGAAGAAGCAAAACGAGAAGTTGTCCCGGGTAATGCAAAAGGTGGAGCAACTCCGCGAAGAACTTGACGTAGCGGAAATCGCGAGCGAGGATGGCGAACAAGCCCGAAAGGACGCGGAAGCCAAGATCAAGATGTTGGAGCAGGAAAACGCCGCCTTGAAAATCCAAGCCGACAAGTTATCCCAGGCCGAGCCGGAGATAGCACAACTTCGGACGGACCTCGACGCCGCAAAACTCGCGGCTGAAAAGGCCGAACAGGCCAAGCAGGACTCAGAGGCCAGGATTCAGACGCTGGAACGGGAAATCGCCGCCCTGAAGGAAAAGCAGACTCCCGAGCCGGAAAACTAAATAGTTTCCGTTGCGGAAGGGGTGGGCGTCATGGGTAAGCGGAGCTTAGCAGTCCGTTGAAAAAGGGCGCCACTGCTGGCTTGTCCAGCAGTGCAGGGGAAAACTCCCGGAAAAACACTGCTGGACAAGCCAGCAGTGGCACCCAAACTCCCAAAATCCGACTTTTTCAACGGACAGGTAGGCCGGGTCGTGGCCCGGCGGATTGTTCGCCGGGTTTGTCATATCGGCCGGCACTCAGGTCGTGTTGAAGGTCGCGCAAAGCCTGGGTGGCCCCGATAGCTTGTCTATCGGGGCGGCGAAGCCGTAAGAGGTTTTTCACGCGGGGTGGAACTCCTCTTGTGCCTACGGCACCCCGATAGACGAGCTATCGGGGCCACCCGGTCATTCAATTTTGCGCTAACTTTCCAGAAACGCCTCTCGGGCGGAGTTTTGCGCGCGAGCGGCGTTTTAGGGGTCAATTCAACCCCGCGCCCACCGGTTGATCAACCTGGCGCTTCAGGTTGATCAACCTGGGGTTGAACTGGGCTTACGACTAAAGCGCGGTCGCGATGCAAAATGAATAGCCCGTGGGTTAAGCGGTTTGAACGCATCTTCGGACCTCGGCGAATCGACGCAAGAATTAAATGGCGATTTCGGAAATTTTTTCCAGTTAATTCAGACCGGAAAATCGACCGTAACCTGAACAACACCTTATGCTTGCGGCAACGGATCGCAAAACTTTTCGCACCACCCCTCCTGCGAGGTATGTGCGACGAGGTCATTCTACCAGCCGGAAACGCCTAGAAAAAGGCTGTTTTCTGGCCGCCGACGTTTTCGCCTTTTTTCTCGCACCCCAGGGGCGGGTGCAAAAACCGCTTTTCACGCCCGAAAGTCAGTGGCTAGTGGTCAGTGGTCAGTGGTTAGTGGCTGGTGGGCC
>JAUWPQ010000363.1 GCA_030611515.1 Planctomycetota bacterium
TGCGTGGTGCTGCTGGGGGAGAGGGACGAGGGGTGAGGGGCGGGGGGCGGGAGAGGGAAGAGGGAGGAGAGAAGAGAGAAGAGAGAAGGGAGAAAGGGGGGGAGAGAAGAAAATACAAACCGTTTAAGCGGTCGCCGGCACGGCGACCCACTACCCACTACCCACTACCCACTACCCACTACCCACTACCCACTACCCTGCTCCATGCTCCGCGTATACAACACACTCTCGCGTACCAAGGAACCCTTCGAGCCGGTCCATAAAGGAAAAGTCGGCATCTATCTCTGTGGACCGACCGTCTACAAACCCAGCCACGTCGGCCACATGGTCGGCCCGGTCATATTCGACGCCGTCAAACGATACCTGACCTACTCGGGCTACGACGTGACGCTGGTGGTGAACATCACCGACGTCGACGACAAGCTAATCGCCGAGTCGCAGCGGCGGGGCGTGCCGATGGCTCAATTGGCGGCCGAAATGACGGCCGACTACATGAACAACCTCGAAGCGCTCGGGGTCGACGCGATCGACCATTTTCCCCGCTGCACGGAGACGATGGACGAGATCATCGAGTTCACGAAAACGCTGGTCCAGAAGGGATTCGCATACGAGGCGCGGGGCGACGTCTATTTCGAGGTGGGCAAGTGTCCCGGCTACGGCAAGCTGAGCCATCGCGGCGTCGAGGCCACACAAGGCGACGGCGGCGGCATGGCCGAGCGGAAACGGGCCGGGGCCGACTTCGCGCTCTGGAAATCGGCCAAACCGGACGAGCCGTCGTGGCCCAGCCCTTGGGGACCGGGCCGGCCCGGCTGGCACATCGAGTGCTCGGCCATGAGCCGCAAGCTGCTCGGCGAGACGTTCGACGTCCACGGCGGCGGGCTGGATCTGATGTTTCCGCACCACGAAAACGAGATCGCACAGAGCGAGTGCTGCCACGGCCGGCCGATGGCCAAATACTGGATGCACAACGGCTTGATGCAGGCCAGCAGCGAGGTGGGCAAGCTCGGCGGACGCCAAACCCGCGCCGCCGAAGGCGACCTGGCCGCGCAAGAGGTCGGCAAAATCAGCAAATCGAAAGGCTCCGAGCCGTTCAGCGAGTTGCTGAAGGAGTTTTCCGGCGAGACGATCCGCTTCTTCGTCCTTTCGACCCACTATCGCCGACCGATCGACTTCAGCGAGCAGCGCTTGCGCGAGGTGGAGACCGGCATGGACACGTTCCACCGGTTCTTCAAGCGGTTTGAGCGGGTTACGGGCGAGTGCTATTACAAACTCGCCGCCCCGGCAACGCGGAAAGAGGGCGATTTCGACCCCGGCAAAGAACCGCTGCTGGCCACCGTGGCCGAACATCGCAGCCGTTTCCTCGAGGCGATGGACGACGACTTCAACACCGGCGGCGGAATCGCCGCGCTGTTCGATCTGGTCCGGACGCTGAACAAGTACATCGACGACGAGAAGCTCGAAGAACCGGGCAACCGCAAGCCGGAAAAGCTTGACGCGTTGAAGCGTGGAACCATCGTGCTCCGCGAGTTGGCCTCGACGCTCGGCCTGTTTCGCAATCCGCTGCAAGAGCCGTCCGGCTCGGGCGACGACGAACTGACAGGCAAGTTGGTGGAGCTTCTGATCGAGCTGCGGGCAGAATCCCGCCAGAAAAAAGACTTCGCCACCGCCGACCAAATTCGCAACCGTCTGACCGAGATCGGCATAGTGCTCGAAGACCGGCCGGGCGGGACGGAATGGAGCAGAAAATGACGAATGTCGAAATTCAAATGTCGAATGAATGACGAATGTCGAAATTCAAATGTCGAAGGATGAGGAAGTTGGTCTTTTCGTCATTCGTCATTTGAATTTCGACATTCGTCATTCCCCATATTATGTCCTTTCGCATCCTCGGCATCGATCCCGGACTGAACATCACCGGCTACGGTGTGCTGGAGGTCGAGGGTGGGCGTTTGCAATTGTGCGAGGCGGGCGTGGTGCGGGGTAAATCGCGGGGATCGTTGACGAAGCGGCTCTTGGAAATCCACAACGGCGTGGCGGAAGTCATTGCCGGCCTGCGCCCCGACGTAATGGCGATCGAAGAGCTGTACTCGCACTACAAACGGCCGCGGACGGCGATCCTGATGGGCCATGCCCGAGGCGTAATCTGTCTGGCGGCGGCGCAGGCCGGGGTTCCCGTGACGCACTACTCGGCCACGCAGATCAAGCGGATTCTGACCGGTAGCGGCCGAGCGCCGAAGTCACAGGTGCAACAATCGATCCAGCGCGAGCTTTCTTTGGCCGAAGTTCCCGAGCCACCCGACGTGGCCGACGCCCTGGCCGTTGCGCTGTGTCATTATTATCTGAAAGACAAACTTACGGCCAGCCCATAAAGCCGCGGTGTGTTGGTTGCGGCTATTGAGACATTAGAGCATTTTTCACGATGGTGTAGCGGGCGGGCTTGCCCGCCGCTCATGACGCCATAC
>JAUWPQ010000232.1 GCA_030611515.1 Planctomycetota bacterium
TCGGACTGATTAACGAGTTGTACGCGGCCATGATCTCTAAAAAGCGAGAGGCCGACCTGAAGGCGATCTCCGCCCGGCTGGTCCGGTATACAAACACTCATTTCCAGCACGAAGAGCAGGTTATGAAGGAATGCGACTATCCCCGCTTTTATGACCATAAACTCGAGCACGAACGCCTGCGACAGCGGACGCTCGATTTTCACAACAACCTGAATCTCGTCACCAGCCGGGACATGCTCCGATTCCTCAAGGAGTGGTGGTGCGAACACATCCAGAAAAGCGACAAGGCATACGCTTCCTATCTGCAGATGGCGATGAGGTAGCCGGTGCGGGGGGAAGAGGGGGAAAGAGGAGGGAAGAGAGAAGAGAGAAGAGAGAAGAGTGATGCAAAGCCGTTCGCCCTCTCATTCTTCTCTCCTTACTCTCCTCTCTCCTCTCTCTTCTCTCTTCTGCTCATTTGCGTTCATCGCCGTACATCCGCGGCCGCTTTGCCTTCTTCGCGGCTGATCCGGTCTGCCCGGTAGAGCGGCTCGGGCAGACGGCGGCCGGTCAACAGGCGGCGGACCAGTTTTTCGGAAAAGTCCACGTCCACGCGATGGCCGGGCGAGATGAAGATCGGCCGCCGACTTCCCGCCGTCGGACGCAAAGCAACGCCGAGCAATTGGTCCTGGTGGACCACCGGGCGCGACTCGCCCGGCGCCATACCCTCGATGTCCACCTGGCCGAAAAGCAGCTTTTTCGTGACCCCAACCGTCGGCAGCGAGGCGACCACGCCCAGGTGCGATGCCACCCCGGCGTGACGTTGATGGAGCACGCCGCTGCCGTCGACCAGCAGCACGTCGGCCAGGCGGCCGGCCGCGCGGACCACATCGAGCAATTCCAGCAGGATCGGAATCTCGCGGAAGCTCAGGTACGTGCTGATGTATGGAAACGCGACGCGGCGGCGGACGGTTGTTGACCAGACGAGTCGTCCGGTGGCGGTTTCGACCAGTGCGTAGGCGGCCACGCCAGTCTCGGGCGTAGGGTAGGACACATCGACGCCGCCGGTGAGTTTTGGAATTCGCCGCCGCGGCCGGAGGACGATTTTCGTTTGGATATCCTCTTGAATCTCCCGCAATCTGATCAGCGGGCAATCCGTGGTGAAATCTCGGAATCCGAACCGCTCCAGATCGACCGTTCCTTGCCGAACCGCAACGCCTTCCGCTTCCAGCCGGCTGGCCTTGGCTTTGGATGATTCCTCGATATATGCTCCGAGCGCGCCGCCGGCACGAAGTATGCGGTGACAAGTGCAAGCGTTGTCGTGCTGGTGGTGCAGCGCGAGATGCCCGACCCACTTGGCGGCGATTCGGTTCCCCAGCGCACGGGCCAGATCGCCGCAGGTGGTAACCCACCCGGCCGGCACCTGCGCCAAAAGTTGCCGCAGGCAACTCGTCAAATCAGGGATCGCAGGAAATCGTTCGGTCACTTCACTACGGCCGATAAAGATGATCGATCGTCAGGGGACTTTCCTTCAGCCCGGGTTGGATCAGCACTTGCGGTTCGATCTGTAACGATTCGGCCAGGCGTTCGGCCTCCCGCGGGCCTTCCATGTTCTTCTTCCAGATCAGATCGAATTGGAACTCCATCACGCCGTGGCTGTTGCCAACGAAGTTGGTGTACCAACGGTTGTTGAAGACCATGGCCAGCACGCGGTGGACGTCTTTGGGTGCATCGGTGCGGCGGGCAAGAACCTGAGGCGCGCCGAACGTTACCAACGGCGCATCCCGGCTGACCCACAGCCAGTTTCCATCCGGGGTTTCGTACTGGACCCACCCGTCGATGGCGAAGTAGTCGCGGCACGTTCCCGGAAGTTGATCTTCAAAGGGAACCAGCGGAACACCGCCGTTGCTGGTTCTCGGAAGAGTCCCCTCGCACGGCAGCGGAAATACGACAAAGAAGACCTCCGGGGCATTTGAAGAAGTCCGATCGATTCGCAACGTCAGCCGGGCACGAGGTTCTCGGTTCCACAGTTCCAGCCGCCGCGTTGCCCAGGCCAACCGGGGATGTTGCAACCGCTGGAAGTAAACCGTCGTATGGAGGTTCTTCTCGACGGTTGCCTTTCCGGCGGGCGTAGCGGCTATCTCCGCGAGCTTTTCGGTTCGCAGCTTCCGCCGTCGAGCGTCATCGGATATGTCGAAGATGTCCTTGCCTATCCAACGTGGCGCGAAACCGCGGATTCCGACCGAAACGAAATCGCCAAAGCCGGCGGTAAACAGCGACCGTTCCATCGTCGGCCAAACGACCGACGTGGGCCAGCCGTTCTCGTCGAGTGCGACGGTCGGACCGATGGGATGTTGGGGGGCCTTCGGCGAGTCGACCGCTTCGGTGCTCAATTGCAGTTTGCGGACCGTGCCGCCTTCGAGCTTCTCCACCCAAAATCTGACCGCCTGTCCCGCGCGGTTGTCCGGAAACGTGGCAGCCGTGTTTTCCGGCGTCAGTTCACCTTCGTTTTTCGGTCTGCTGAACGGTCGGGGCCCGCTACGCAGTTCCAGAGGAACCCGCCGGCCGGAACGCGGATCCACGACGGACCGGTAGTTGCCTCGCAGGCAAGAGACGGGCATCGTGATCCATCCGCTCAGCGACCGCCCGGACGTGTTGGCCACGTACAGTCCTTCGCCTTCGCCGACGAGCCGCCCTCGCACCCTTTGCGACAGAAGCAGTTTGGCCATGGCCATGGGCCGGTAGGCGAATCGGGCCTTCTCGTTGAACTGCCCCAGCGCTTCCAGACTGTCGGGCAGTGCGACACTGTTGCTGGAACCCCAGGTATGCTCGTCGAACATGCACAGGTCTTCGTAGATTTGATCGACGGCCTTGCGGCCGTTCTCGTCCAGTTCACCCCAGAGGGGCGACTCGGCGGCGGCGACCAACCGCTTGGCCAACCGGCTGGCGGCCACCTCGCGAGGTCCCGAGGCGACGCCGTTCGCCCACCAGTCGGTCCACTCGCCTTGGTATTCGGGAATCTTGTCGCCGATCTCTTTTTCCATCCGCTTCAAGGCCGCCGACACAGTCGTCAGACGCAGCGTGGGCTTCAGTTCCAACCGGTTCCAGGCGGCCACGAACTCGGCCAAGGGCGGAAACGGCGGATCGTTGTCCATTCGCCATTCGTTGGTTATGGAAAGCAACAGCGTGGGGTAGGAATAGCCGCCCGCAACGAGTCTACGGAGCCGCTTAACGAGGTGACGGTGCGCCTTTCGCACGGACGCTTCGTCGGTCTTAAAGAAATCCCCGGGTCTGGCGGGCCGGTATCGGGTATCGGTGGCTTCCGGCAAGGGGCCTCGGCGCCAGGAGTGTGGCTCGAAGAAAGAATACCCTTTGGAATACGGGAAATTCAACCACACGAAGAGCCTTCGGCCGTCGGGCATCTTCCACCAGAAGGCCGACGGACGCCGCAGCGGGGCACCGCCGCTGTCTGAGTTGATCGAGCTGAGCAGGTAGTGGATCCCCCGATCCAATAACGCTATCGCCCCGGCCCTGGGAAAACCGTTGACGTCGTTTTGCATGGCGGTCTGCGGTTGGACCTTTTGCCAAAGGTCTTCGGGAAGCCAGTGCAGCATTTTTTGCCACTGACGCCGGTTCAGCGTCGGCGTCTGATTCAGCGGAAATGCAGAGATTTCCAACTGTCCCGAACGGACGGCTTTCAAGAAGTCCTTCCGGCGTGCCGCCGTGGCCGCCTGCCACCAATCGTTTACGACGACCGTGGTCTCCACGGTCCAGCAGAACTTGCCCGCGTCGGGTTTTCCCTGCGTTGCCAACACGGCGTCGATGGCGATGTCCAGGTAGCGTTTTTGCAGTTCCCGGCAGACAGCCGGATGATCGGTGAATCCATAATCGGTGTGCGAGAAATGGATCAGGTCGATGTGCCGGATGCCGCTATTGGGCTCCTGGGCCTCGCACGTCCGCGGCCCATCCGTAGTGTATATAACTCCGAAGAGCATCAACGCCACGAAAGGCAGCCATCGCACGGTCGTCGGCGCCACAAGAGGAATTGTACGTCGCATGGTGGAATCTCCTAGCCGGCGGCTGCGTTCTTGGCCGCCTGTTGTGGAAAATGGTGGTATGCCTTATCGAATCACTTCCGCCAGCCGCATCTAACAGCCCTGGGGAAATCGCGTTCTTTTTTTCATGGTTCGTTCAATCACGAACGGTCGTCGTCGGTGCGTCGAGGACGCACCTTACGAATGTACGATTTTGCCGATCGTTTCCAACTCTTCCGTCGAAAGGGACAGCTCTTCGGCGGCCGCGTTCTCGGTCGCCTGTCGCGGGTTGCGGGCGCCGCACAGGGCGACGGTCACGCCCGGCTGCGCGATCGTCCAGGCGATGGCCAGTTGGGCCAAGGTGGCTCGATGCTTCTCGGCAATCGGCCCGATCTGCTCCAACATGGCGGCGACCCGTTCGAGATTCGCCTTGCCGAAGCGTCGGTTGCCGCGGCGGAGATCGCCCGCGCCGAACTGGCGGTCGGGACCGATCTTGCCGGTCAGCAGCCCGTTGGCCAACGGCGAATAGGCCAGCATGCCGATCCCCTGCCGGCGGCAGTAAGCTAAACTGCCGTTCTCCTCGATCTCGCGGTCCAGGAGGGAGAACTTCTCCTGGTCCGAGTCGATCGGCCCGTAGGCGGCCAAATGGACCAGCGAGGAGTTGCAGATGCCGATGGCGCGAATTTTACCCTCCTCTTTCATCTTCGTAAGTTCGGCCAGCGTATCGGCGACCGGCGTGGTCGATTCCTGCCAGTGGGTCTGATAGAGATCGACGTGATCGGTCCCCAATCGTTGCAGGCTGCGCTCCAACTCCGCCCGGATGCTATCGGGGCGCAAGCACTTGTAGACTTTTTTCTCCGACGGTCGGAATGAAACGCCGTCGTCGTTCGCGTGGAAGTAGAAATCCCCCTCCTCGCGGTCCCAGACCAGGCCGCACTTGGTCGCCAGCACGACCTTGTCGCGGCGGTCGCCGATCGCGCGGCCGACGATCTCCTCAGACAGACCGAAGCCGTAGATCGGAGCGGTGTCGATCAGGTTGACACCGTGGTCCAGTGCGGCGTGTACGGCGGCGACGGCCTCGTTTTCGTCCGCCCCGCCCCACATCCAGCCGCCGATGGCCCAAGCGCCGAATCCGACCGCCGAGACCTCGATTCCGGAAGAGCCTAGTTTTCGATGGATCATTTTCGCTTTCCCCGTTTTAATGAATTCAATCTCGTTTTGCAACTATCTTTAAATGTAGCACAGCCGCCCTCGGCTGTGTAATTCACCCTACACAGCCGAGGGCGGCTGTGCTACATTTTGAGATAGATTCTTATCCATACAGCGGACCGAAGTTCGCGCAAGCGCGGAAATCGGCCCCCTCGATGTCAGTCGTGCCGAAGGCGTTCCACGCGCTGGGGCGAAACACGTCTTCCTCCGGTACATTGTGCATGCAAACCGGAATCCGCAGGATCGAGCAGAGCGCAATCAGGTCGGCGCCGACGTGTCCGTAGCTGAACGCGCCGTGGTTGGCGCCCCAGGCGTTCATCACCGAGTAGCCGTCGCGGAACACACCCCGGCCGTTAAGCCGCGGGGCGAACCAGGTGGTCGGCCAGGTCGGGTTCGTGCGGCGGTCAAGCGTCTCGTGGACCTTCTCGGGCAACTCGAACGTCCAGCCCTCGGCCAATTGGAGCACGGGGCCAAGTCCTCGGACAAGATTCACCCGCGACATCGTGATCGGCATCCCGCCGAGCGTGACGAAGTTCGAGGAGAAGCCGCCGCCGCGGAAGTATTCCGTGATGGCCGCGTACCAAGTGGTGGTGTCGAGACACTCCCGAACCTCCTCCTCGGTGATCCGCCAGAACGGTTTGATGGCTGGCCGGCCGTCGATCTGCTGGCGACCCGAGCCGTCCAGGGCGGCCGCGCCGGAGTTGATCAGGTGGATCAGCCCGCCGGCGGCAGGCCCGGTCGCCTCGTAACCGGCGACTCGCTTCAACGCCTCGGGGCTCCAGTAGGTCCGCACGTCGGCGAACACCTGCGCGGTGCAAGTCAGTAAGTGGCCGAAGAGCATCGCCACGCCGTTGAGGCTGTCGTTCTCGGTGGCCATGATGTACGGTGCCCGGATGCCGTTCCAGTCGAACGACGAATTGAGTATGGCCTCCATAAAATCGCCGTTGGGCAGGTGGTCGGTCCACTGCCGCTGGCCCTGGAATCCGGCGGCGATTGCGTTGTGGCCCAGGGCTTCCTCGCCAAAGCCGAGTTCGGCCAGCCGCGGATTGCCGACCATCAGGTCTCGGGCGATGATCGCCATTTTTACCGACCATTGCCAGACCCGATCATTTTCGTCGCGCGAGAGCCGACTGTTCGGGGCGTTCTGGTCTTCGCCTTCCTTGCAGTGGGTTTTGGTCCAAGCCAACGCGCGCTGGAACTCCTCGGGGTCGATGATGTCGCGTTCCACGCG
>JAUWPQ010000385.1 GCA_030611515.1 Planctomycetota bacterium
GCCAGTACGAACGGTACAACCGCTCCAAGTCGGGCGAGTCGATCAGGGCGTTTTCGAGCAGGAACGACTGACTTGCAAGCCGGTCCAGGTTGGGCGTTTCGATCCACGTGTTGCCGTACGCCCCCACGTAGCCCGCCTGCAGACGGTCGATAACAAGGCAAACAACATTCATGCGGCCATTGTAGTGGACTCGTAGTGCAGGTGGAAGGGTTTTCGCTTCCGCTGTCGTACTTGCCGCCCACACGGGGTAAAAGCTACAATTACTGAGATGAGCAATACCCTGCGACAGATTCGGAGTCTCATTACTCGCGGAGAGATCAGCTCATGACGAAACATACCAAGTTGGTGCGCGAGGGCGATTACGTAGCTGAAGTCGACGTGGACTTGATCCAGACCGACCAGCCGTGGGCACCCTATCTTTCCTTGGCGGACGCACGAAGGCTCGACGAAGTCCGCTCCGCGCTGAAGCAGGGCAACGTAGCGTTTGCCGTAAAACTCGCCCGAGTTTATCGGCTTACACCGATCGCGGCGATGTGAAACAAGGTCGTCCTTTTCGTACATTCGTTTTTTCGCGGTGAGGGGATAGACGCGGAATGGAAGCGTTGGCCGTCATCGCCGGAGTTGTCGCGCTGATCTGGGGGGCCGTCGTATTCCTGCGCGGCGGACTGATCGGCGGATGTCTGGCCGTGTTGCTGGCCGGGGTCTGTTTCAGCGTGCCGTTCTATAAAATCGAACTGGGGCCGCTCCCCTTGACGGCCGATCGGCTGCTGTTGGTGCTGTTGGTCGTGCAATACGTCTTTTGGCGACGCTGGGGGCTGGCCGATCCGAAACCGCTGGGAAAACCGGAAATCCTGCTGCTGGCGTTTCTCGTCGTGCTGATCGTCAGCACCTTCACCCACGATTGGAAGGCGGAAAACTATCAGCCTGTTGCCTGGTTGGTTATCTCGTATTTGATGCCGGCGACGATGTATTGGATCGCCCGGCAGGCAAAATACTCCGAGCGGACAATCCTCGTGCTCTTCGGCGGATTGGCCCTGTTGGGCGTCTATCTGGCCGTCACCACGCTGGCCGAGTATTTTCGGGTGTGGTGGCTGGTGTTCCCAAGGTATATCGTCTCGTCGATGGTGGAGGAAGGGGCGGAGTTCGTCGGCCGAGGGCGGGGACCGCTGCTGAACCCGATCGCCAACGGAATCTTGCTGACCGTCGGTCTCGGCGGCGCGCTGATGTGGTGGCCGCGGTTGAGACGCGCGGGCCAATTGACGCTGCTGGCCGTCGCGGCGCTGATGCTGACGGCGCTGTTTTACACCCTGACCCGCAGCGTGTGGATGGGTGGACTGTTCGCGCTGGCGATGGCCGTGGGGTTGGCGCTGCCGTGGAACTGGCGGTTGCCGCTGTTGGTTTTCGGGCTGATGGCCGGCGTGCTGCTGGCCGCCACGCATTGGGACAACATCATCGCTTTTAAGCGGGACAAGGCCCTGGCCGCCGAAAAGACCGCCGAGTCGGTCGAGCTGCGCCCGATCTTGGCGACCATCGCCTGGAAGATGTTTTTAGACCGGCCGCTGCTCGGATGTGGCTACGCTCAATATGGAACGGAACACGAGAACTACGTCTCCGACCGTTCGACCCGGCTGGCGTTGGAGCGGGGCCGCGGATACATCCCCCACAACGCGGCCCTGTCGCTGTTGACCGAAACCGGCTTGGTCGGGCTAGGGCTGTTCGCGGCGATGCTTTTCTTCTGGGGGCTCGACGCCTGGCGGTTGTGGCGCGACGCCGGCCTGCCGCTTTGGGCCAGACAACAGGGCCTACTGATGTTGATCGTACTGGGCGCTTATCTGATCAACGGCATGTTTCACGAGGTCTCGGTGGTGCCGATGGCGAACATGACGCTCTTCTTCCTGGCCGGAGCGACCGCCGGCTTGCG
>JAUWPQ010000190.1 GCA_030611515.1 Planctomycetota bacterium
ACCGCCGCCAACGCCGCCTTCGCCTTCACCGCCGCCTCGATCCGTCGCCGTTTCACTCCCATGTTATTCTCCCAAGTCTGGACCAATCCTACACAACTTTCAACCTAAAGTCGTGGTCCAGTTTCATGGGGCCAGTATACTCTTCAACTCGCTCAAAGTGCTGAACGTCGTCGGTAACAAGCGCATATCCCAGGTGCAAGGCAGTGGCGGCAATCACCAAGTCGAAGTCATCGAGCCTTCGGCCTTCTTGCTCCAACCGCGCCCGCAGCACGGCGAAGGTCTCGATGATCGGCGACGAGACATCGATCACGGGGTACAATTCGGCAATACGGCGAACCTTGGCGACGTTCTCGATGGGCCGTGCGCTCTTCATCGCCCACCACAGAAGCTCGCCGTAAGTAATGGCCGAAAGCGCGCGAGGCTCGGCAAGACGGCGGGACAACTGCTCTGCCACTTTCCGGTCGCCACGAAGCGAGTAGACGAAGATGCTCGTGTCAATCAAATACATTAGACTTCGCCTCGAAACGACGTCCTGATCGGCGAGAAGCTCGAATGTCGGCTGTGATCTCTTCGGCGCTTCGGTCGTCCCGCCAAGAACCGACCAACTCCAGAAACGCTTCATTGGCCTTCCTCGTGTCCCCGGAAGGCTGGCCGAGATACTCGCGCACAATCGCGATCACCTCCTGGCTGATCGAGCGATTATCCATTGACGCACGCGCTCGTAGCGCACCGTATAAGTGGTCGTCTATTCCCTTGACCTGTAAAGTCGCCATGGACCATTCTCCTTTGCCGCTGCACCTTATACACTACACCGCTTGATTCAGGAAAAAGCGAGCAAAGTTCATGCAACCACTCGCTGGTGGGGCCATGTTGCCTGCGAGATGTCGGCTGTAAAATGCGATTATAGGGGAGAAAAAGGAGGAGGTCCGATTAAGGAAAGATAGGCTGAATCATGCATTGTCCAGCGTGTCGATATCGGACCAGTCCCGTTTTTCCCTTCACGTTTTCCCCTTCATGCTTGTTAGTACCAGGAGACTCGGCAAGCTAGATACTCGCTCAAGACAATTTGCACGAAGTCGCCGTCCGATTGACTCACCATGTAGCGATAGCGCCCAGGTTGAATGACCGTCCATGCACTTGACGGCGATTCCGACCATTGCTTCGCGGCGCGGATGAATGCCCGGCTCCCGATTTCAGGCCAAAGCGCCGTGTCACCACCATTGGGTGACTCAAACTCCGACCGCTGTTGGTCAGACATTGCGATAAGGGGAAGGATGGCTGGTTTGTCAGGCCTCTCCAGCTTAGGAAGACTGAGTTCGTGCGCAATATGCCCACGCGCCAGTTTTAGCAAAATGTTTTGCACACGGCCAATATCCGGCTGCCAAACCACATTGCCGGAGTTGTCCATTCTTTTGCTTTCATTCAATTGCACGACGAGCGCGGGGCATTCGGTCAGAATGCGCCTAACTTTCGGACGAGAAACGCCGTCCGGGGTGGCCGACCCGCACAGCGCGCATTCGATCAGACACGCGAGATATTGCTCGTCCAAGGAAAAACTGTTGTTGCACTCCGCACAGGCATCGACCACCGGAAGATCTGGTGGAAGTGGCTCGTCAAGCAAGACTTTCGACGGACAGTGATCTTGGGACTCGGGCGCACCGCCACAGAAGACACAATAGCCCGATTGGCGTTCATCGACGAAAAGTTTTCGCGGGTCCATACGCCCCCAATGGCACTTAGTTTGTTTTGTAACTCGTTTGGAAATTTCAGGAATCGCCCTGCGACAATTGTGCCGCGTTGTGAATCGTCGTCGGTTCCTGACGCGAGTTCATTTCCCGCCACAATTGCGCGGCGGGGTGGTTTGATTCCGCAAGCCATCGCCGCCGTCGTTCCGTCTTTTGCCGGGCGGTGAAACCTTGCGTTTCGGCGACGTGACGGCTCTGAACGGCTCGCTTATACGCGATGCAATCGAACGATTTTTCAGGCGTCATAACGATACTACCTCCCTCGGCGAACGAATATCGACGGAATGGTATCCGTGCATTAGATTCACGGCGTTGAATTGACGGATTTTCCCCACTTGAACGATGTGCTTGAAGTTCCAACTAACGATCATATCTGCTCGCGCGACCGTGGCAATGGCTACGTGCAGTGCATCGTCTTGCCAAGCCTCGCCGAGGATTCCCGCCTCCAAATATCGCTCTTGGAGAAATTCCGCTTCCTCGTCCGCGTCCACCAGAACAAAACTCTCCGGCGGCAACTCCTCGACGACGGCCATCACATCGCGTGGAGCATCCTCCAATTCTTGAAACAGCAAGTCCGAGAGAATCAAGACGATTTCATTGCGCCGCGCCATTTCCACCAGCGCCTGGCTTTCCGCCGCAAACTCCCGATCAAGACACCCGCCGATGACGGACGTATCCACGTAAATTCTTTGACGATGCACTCGAAGCCCTCCTATTAGTAGTATAGATGGTTTTTCGGTGGAAACAATTGGGGGTTCTGTCCGCAACGCCCGGCCGGCGATAAAATAACTTGTCGATCCATCCGATTCGCTCGATACATGGAGGTTTCACACCCATGAGTACGCTCCCTTTCGCACACTTGCACTGTCATAGCCATTACAGCCTGTTGGACGGGGCCGGCAAGGTCCGCGGGCTGTTGGAGCGGGCAAAGGCGCTGCGGATGACCGCACTGGCCCTGACCGACCACGGAAACCTCCACGGGGCCGTCAAGTTCTATCAAGCGGCCAAGGAATTGGGCATTAACCCCATCTTGGGGCTGGAGGCGTACATCGCCCCGGGAAGCCGATTCCACAAGGAACAAGGAAACTCGAAAGAAGCCAGCCATCACATCACGCTCTTGGCGCGCAACCGCACCGGATTCCGCAACCTGGTGAAACTCTCCTCGGCGGCTTTTCTTGAGGGGTTCTACTTCAAGCCGCGGATCGACAAGGAGTTGTTGGCCGCCCATCGTGAAGGGCTGATCTGTCTGAGCGGGTGCGTCTCCAGCGAATTGAGCCGCACGCTGTCGGCCGGCGGCGAGGCACACTTCCAAAAAGCGCTCGACGTGGCCGCCTGGTATCAAAAACTCTTCGGCGACGACTATTACATCGAGATCCAAAACAACCACCTGGAATCGCAGCGGGTGGCGATGGAAGGGGCCGTCCGGGTCGCCGAGCGGCTCGACATCCCGCTGGTCGCCACCAGCGACGTGCATTACATCCACCGCGAGGACTCCGACGCCCAGGACATTCTCCTCTGCGTCAACACCGGCAAGTTCCGCACCGACGCGAACCGGATGCGGATGGAGAGCGACGAATTCTTTCTGCGCAGCGCCGAGGAGATGTACGCCGCTTTTCCCGGCCACGAAGATGCCCTACGCCGCACCCAGGAAATCGCCGACGGCGTGGACATCGAATTGGAGTTGGGGCGTCGGCACTTTCCCACCTACGCCCCGCCGGACGGCAAGACTTCGGAAAACTACCTGCGCGAGTTGTGCGAGGAGGGCTTGAAAGAGTGTTACGCAAACTGTCCCGACCGATACGCCGACGACAAGTTTTCCGAGGAGGTGACGGCCCGGCTCGATCGCGAACTGAAAGTCATCGGTAAGCTGGGGTTCCCGAACTATTTTCTTATCGTCTGGGATTTCGTCCGTTTCGCCCGCGAGCAGGGGATTCAGACCACCGCCCGCGGCTCGGGCGTCGGCTCGCTGGTCTCCTACGCGCTGCATCTGAGCCACGTTTGCCCATTGGAGTACGACCTGCTGTTCGAGCGGTTTCTGGACGAGAGCCGCCGCGAGGCGCCCGACATCGACATCGACTTCTGCCAGCAGCGTCGCGGCGAGGTGATCCAGTACGTGAAGGAAAAGTACGGCGTGGCAAACGTGGCGCAGATCGGCACCTTCGGCACGCTGGCGGCTCGGGCGGCGATCCGCGACGTGGGCCGCGCGCTGGGGTTGCCCATCTCGCGCGTCGACGGGGTCGTGGCGATGGTGCCCGAGGAACTGGGCATCACGCTCCGCAAGGCCCTCGAAAAGAGCGACGGACTGCGAAAAGCTTACGAGACCGACGTCGAGATCCGTAAACTGCTCGACCTTGCCCAGGGTATCGAGGGGCTTGCCCGAAACGTCGGCACGCATGCCGCCGCGGTCGTGATCGCCGACCGGCCGCTGACCGACTACGTCCCCTTGCAGCACGTCCAAGACAAAAAGGAGGTCATCACCCAATGGGCGATGGGCGACGTGGAACGCGCCGGCCTGCTGAAAATGGACTTCCTCGGCCTGCGAAACCTCACGATCCTCTCGAAAGTCGTTAAACTGATTGAACAGACCACGGGCAAGAGGGTCGATCCATACGGTTTTCCGATCGACGACGCCGAGACCTTCGCCCTGCTCTGCCGCGGCGAAACGAAGGGCGTGTTCCAGTTGGAGAGCGGCGGCATCCGCGACCTGTTGCAGCGGATGAAGCCCAGTCATTTCCACGACATCATCGCCACCAACGCCCTCTATCGCCCCGGCCCGCTGGAAGGCGGCATGGTCGACGACTATATCAAGGTGAAACACGGCCGACAAAAGGCCGAGTACAAACACCCCGTGATGAAGGGCATCCTGGAAGAGACCCACGGCGTGATGGTCTACCAGGAACAGGTGATGCGGATCCTCAACCAATTGGGCGGCATCCAACTGGCAAACGCTTACAGTTGCATCAAGGCGATCAGCAAAAAGAAACTGGAAATAATCGCCAAGTTCCGCGAGGAGTTCGTCGAAGGCGCCCACTCGCGGGGGATGTCGAAAAAAGAGGCGGCCGAGCTGTTCGGGCTGATCGAGAAGTTCGCGGGCTACGGGTTCAACAAGTCTCACAGCACCGCCTACGCCCTGATTGCCTACATGACGGCCTACCTGAAGGCCCATTATCCGATCGAGTTCATGGCGGCGCTGCTGTCGAGCGACATACCCGGCCGGAACTTCAAGCGAAAGGATTCGCTGGTCGAGCATATCGAGGACTGCCAACGGATGGGCGCGGAGGTGCTGCCGCCGGACGTGAACCGCTCGTATGCCGAGTTTACCGTGGCCGAGGGAAATATCTGCTTTGGGCTAACCGCCATCAAAGGTTGCGGTGGAGCCGCCGCCGCCGCGATTGCCGCCGAACGCGACGAAAATGGACCTTACCGCAGCCTGTTCGACTTCTGCGAGCGGCTCGATCCCGGCACGGTCAACCGCGCGGCGATCGAATCGTTGGTCAAGGCCGGGGCATTCGACTCGCTCGGCGCTCGACGCGCGCAACTCTCCGCGGCGATAGATCGGGCAATGCAGGCCGGGGCCACCGCCGCTTCCGACCGGCGCAGCGGACAGAAGTCGCTCTTCGGTGGCGACGAGGACGCGCAACCGGACGCCGGCGCGGCAAACCTACCCGAAGTGCCCGAGTGGGACCAACGCGACCGATTGGTCCGCGAAAAAGAGGTGCTAGGGTTCTATCTTTCCAGCCATCCGTTGGCCGAACACCGATCGACGCTGGCCTCGTACTGCTCGCACACCACGGTTGAGGCCGCCGAATTAAAACACCGCACCGAAGTCATGCTCGGCGGGATGATCTCGGCAATCAAGTTCTCGCACACGAAGAACCCCAAGCCGGGAAGCCCCAGCCGCTACGCCATGTTCGACCTGGAAGACACCGAGGGCATGATCCGCTGCATCGTCTGGCCCGACCAGTTCGTCCACTACGAGGAACTCATCAAACCGGACACCATCGTGGTCGTCCGCGGCGCGGTGGATAAACGCCCCGGCTCCGAGGAAGCGAATCTTATCGTCAACGAAATCATCACTCTTGAAGACCTGCCCGCCCGTTGCACGCGCGGCGTGGTGATTCGACTGTCGGAAAAAGACAACGGCCGGCACAAGCTCGAACAACTTCACGAAATCCTCCGCGGCTATCCGGGCAATTGCGAACTGCAACTGTTGCTCTGCCTCGAAGACGGTCGCCGCGTAACGTGCAAATGCGGCGGGATGGCCGTGGCCGTCGGCGACCAGATGCGGGATCGGGTGGAACGGCTACTGGGTCCGGGAAATCTCCGGCTCGTAACCGCTTCGCCATCCTCTGTCCGTCGCCCGAACTTCCGAAAGCCTCGTCCGGTGGCCGCCTCATAAAGCCGCGACCGGCGGTCGCGCCGGCTATTGCGTGTCAGAAATGCAATGCCGTATCCGAAAACGCCCTGCGACTGTATTCGCGGGGGGGAGCGGCGGTTTCCCCGCCGGTCGCAGCCGGCGGGCGTTTCCACTATCCACTGACCACTGACCACTGACCACTAATCCGCGCGACCGCCGGTCGCGGCTTTATGGAGAATCACATAATCATTGTGGCGGTAATGACTTATGTCGTTTGTCCCCTTTGTTCCGGCAATCAGCGACCGCTGCGCAACCCCCGATTTCTCGCTGATATCCAGGCCGCTTACTTGCTTTACCCAGCTTTCCCAATTAAGATCAATGGTGTAGAAGTGTAAGTGGGCAAGATTGTTTTTGCTTTTGACTCTAACCTTCGCTCCCACCCCGGCCCTTTCGGGTCGAAGTGGTGGGGGCGAACCGGACAACTACCCTGGAATTGGAGATAGAGACATGCGTTGCCGAGGACTGGGCTACTGGTCGATCTGGATGGCGGCGACGGGGCTGTTCATGGCGCTGGCCCCGTCGGTGGTTTGGGCGCAGGCGACCGCCGGCGTGGCCATCGACGCCGATGGCGTCCTACGCACAAGAACGTTCATCGACCCGGGCGGACAACTGATACAAGAACGGATCGCTTCGGCCAAGGCCACACTCGATCCGAAGCTGGCTTCATACAGCAAGCTGCGGAAGGTCTCGCTGAACCGGCTGGAACAAGTCATCCTCGGTCGCCAAGGGGTGTTGACCGACGAGATGCGATACATGGCCGGCCTGCTGAGGGTCCGATACGTTTTCTACTATCCAGACAGCAAGGACATCGTCTTGGCCGGTCCGGCCGAAGGCTGGGCGCCGGATTTGTCGGGGCGGGTCGTGGGCATCACCAGCGGCAGGCCCGTCATACAGTTGCAAGACCTGGCCGTCGCCTTGCGGATGTTTCCGCCCGACGGCAAACCAACGGAGATGATCGGCTGCTCGATTGATCCGACTCAACAGGGTCTGGCCTCGATGCAACACTTCGTGCGAACCAACCGGCATTTCGCCATCGCCAACCCGCAAGGCTTCGCCGAGGCCCTCCGCAACAGCCTCGGTTTCCAGATCGTCACCATCATCGGCGCTCCGCCGAAGACGCATTTCGCCCAGGTCATGGTCGAGGCCGACTACCGTATGAAGCTGATCGGTATCGGACTGGAGAGGCCGCCGGTGAAATTGGTCAGCTACGTGGACCGTGTCAAGTTGGCCGACGTCGCCCGCAACGCCATGCAGCGTTGGTACTTCGTCCCCGACTATAAGTGCATCCGCCAAAGCGACGACGGCTTGGCGATGGAGTTGGTCGGCGACGGCGTGAAGCTGATCGGCGCGGATGAAATGGTCACCGGCAGCGGCGAGCGCAAGGCCGCCGGCCGCGGAAACAGGGCCAGCCAGGCGTTCGTGCTCGGCTTCACCAAGAAGTATCCCGAGTTGGCCGAGCGTTCGCCCGTCTACGCCGAACTGCGGAACCTCATCGATCTGGCCGTCGCCGCCGCCTACATCCAGGAGCAGGATTATTACGTAAAGGCCGATTGGGACATGCCGTTCCTCGGCAGCGAGAAGGCGTTTCCGGTCGAGGTCTACAGCGTTCCCAAGACGGTCGAGTCGGCGGTGAACACGATCGGCAAGGGCAACACGGTGGGATTCCCCATCGGCGGCGGCGTGCAGATTCACCCAGCCGAGGCGTTGGATTCCGAAAACATCCTGCCCGACAAGAAGGCGAAAGTGGCCAAACTTCACCAAGAGATCAAGCCCGACCTGGCCGATGGCCAGTGGTGGTGGGACTGATCCTCTTCGATCTTCTTTGCGTCTTTGTGCCTTTGTAGTGAAACGACAAAAAAGCACTCCCAGTCGCCGACGGATGCTTGGGTAGGCAGTTCCGCCGGCGACTTATCGTTTTCTTGCAGATATCACCGTAAGGCGCAGCAGCAAGGTTCGCTGATCGCAGGGTGGCAACCGATTGTACAACAGCGACTTATGGCGTTTCGACGAACACCGTGTAGCGGGCGGGCTGGGGACTGGTCCATTTTTCGGCCGAAAAACGCGCGGCACAAGGGGGACAGTCCCATTTTCGCGGCGGTCAAGCGATTTCCCAAGGCAACGTCCCTCGCGCCGCGAAAATTGGGACAGTCCCCTGCGAACGTTACTCAACAGGGCCGCTATTTGCCGATCAACTCGTCAACCAGTGCCTCGGCGTCGTACACTTTCCGCAACGATTCGATGATCGCGCCGGCGTGGACGAATACCGCCCGGCCCTCTTCCTGCGTGAACACGAAGTCCCAGACCAGCGAGGGCAAATTGCCGTCGAAGACGATGCCCACCAACTCGCCGTCGCGGTTCACGGCCGGGCTGCCCGAGTTGCCGCCGATGCTGTCGTTGGTGGAGACGAAGTTCAGCGGCGTGCCCATCTCCAGC
>JAUWPQ010000293.1 GCA_030611515.1 Planctomycetota bacterium
GGCCAGGCGGCCATTGATCGGGTGGGGGCGGCACACAAGTACGTTTTCATTTTCTTCTGGCGGGAAAAGAGCCCGCAGACCGACAAGGCGTGGAACGTCTTTCAACCGGCAGCGGCCAGGCTGGCGGATTCGGCCGAGGTCGTCTCGATCCAGATTACCAGTCCCGCCGAGAAGCCGCTCGTCGATAAGTATGGTGTAAGCCGCGCTCCGATGCCGCTAGTGCTGGCAGTCGCTCCATGCGGCGCGATCACCAAGGCGTTCACCAAGGCATTCGATGAAAATCAACTCCGCGCCGCGTTTGTAAGCCCCTGCATGCAACTCTGCCTGAAGGCCCTACAGAACCGCAAACTGGTTCTTGTTTGTGTCGTGGACCAAGCCAATCCTCAAGACCCGGTGACGATTCCCAAGGGAGTGGAAGACTTCAAGGCTGACAGGAAGTTCGGCCCTGCTACGGAAATCGTGCTGGTGAACGCAAGGGACCAGAGTGAAGCGGCGTTCTTACAAGATTTTCAAGTTGACCCAAGGACGCAGAAGCCGGTAATCGTGTTCCTTGCTCCTCCGGGTTCCTTGATCGGCAGGTTCGGCGGCGGCGTAACCAAACAACAACTTATGGCCCAATTGGCCTCGGCGCAGTCGAACCCATGCACCGGCGGCAAGTGCGGTCCCGGCGGCTGTGGCCCCAAAAAATAGGAGAGCCAGTCCATGCGATTGCGAACCCTTGTTTTACGTGAAATCTTTGAGCGGAAAAGTCAACTGTTCACCAGCTTCCTGGCGATCCTGCTGGGAATCACGGTGATTGTCTCGATCAAGAACATCTCCCACTACTCCGAGGGAGCCGTGGCGCAAGAGATGGACTCTCTGGGGGCCAATGTCTTGGTGCTTCCCAAGTCGGCCACCTTGCAAGATTATTACAGTGCCGATATGCAAGGCGAGACGATTCCCGAGGAATACGTCACGCAACTGGCAATGTCGGACCTTGCGGGACTCGACAACATCTCGCCTAAGCTGTCCGTGCCCGTTCAGCTACAAGGCAAAAACTTCACGCTGACGGGAATCTTGCCGAAAAATGAGTTTCAGGCGAAAGCGGCCTGGAGCGGCGCGGGAATTTTCTCGCGTCCCGTAGGCTGCGGGGCCTCGGTCGGAATGATGGGATCGGACGACAAGAAAACACTTTCCCGCAAGAAAGTCATCGAGACGCTTGAATACAACGAAGCCCTTCTCGGAGCGGATGTCGCCGCCAAACTTGGCCTGAAGGACGCGGACAAGCTCGAAGTGCTCGGGAAGAAGTTCACCGTCACGGCCGTGCTGCCGCAAACCGGCACGGTGGATGATTCCCGCATTTTCGCCCACCTGCACACGGTTCAGGAGTTGGCCGGAAAGGGACCGGTCGTCAACGCCATCGAAATCATCGGATGCTGCCAGGAGATTTCCGCGGGATTGGTGGACAAACTCAATCGTCTGCTGCCCGACGCCAGGGTGGTCACCGTCGCGCAAATCGCCAAATCGCAGATCAAAATCAATCGCATGATGTCGAACCTGTCGCTCATGTTTCTGGTGATTATTGTTTTCGTGGGCGGAGCGAGCATTGCCAACTACATGTACGCCAACGTGTTCGAGCGGCGGCGGGAGATCGGCACGCTGATGGCATTGGGGGCCGACTCACGGCTGATCTTGAAAGTGTTTCTGCTGAAAGCCCTGTTGCTCGGGGGCGCGGGCGGAATCGGCGGTTACGTGCTTGGCTCGATTTTCGCCATGGTGTTAGGCCCGCAGTTGGCCGGCATACGGGTATGGCCGATGTGGGAGTTGTCGATTGCAGCCGTCGGCATTTCGATCGGCCTCACACTAGTTGCGAGTTACTTCCCCGCCCGGCGTGCCGCCCGGCTTGATCCTTGCGCCACATTCCAGGAAATCTGATGAGAAAAAGGGGACAGGTCCAATTTGCCGGAACGGCCCGGAGGGTGCTTCGCACAAATTGGACCTGTCCCCTTTTTCCCTCCAGGAGGTCTGATCCATGTTGAAGATGGAAAACGTCAGCAAAACCTATCGGCATCGTGGCCAAACGGTCACGGCTCTCGATAACGCCACGGTCGAAATTCCACGCGGCGATTTTGTCTCGGTCGTAGGCCCCAGCGGCAGCGGCAAGAGTACATTGCTGTTGATGCTGGGTGGAATGCTTTCGCCTTCCCAGGGCCGTGTTTTCCTGGAGGAACAATCAATCTACGACCTAAACCCGAACGAACGTGCGCGATTGCGACGGGAGAAAGTCGGTTTCGTATTCCAAACATTCAACCTGGTGCCATACCTTTCGGCGCTGGAGAACGTCCAGATTCCCCTGTTTCTCGCCAAGATGGACAACGATGCCCAAGGAGAACGGGCTGTTGCCCTGCTGGAACGAGTCGGCTTGGGCGATCGACTTCACCACAAACCGTGCGAGTTGAGCGTCGGTCAGCAGCAGCGCGTGGCCTTGGCCCGGATGTTGGCCAACGATCCAGCCGTGATTCTGGCCGATGAACCAACCGGCAACCTCGATCCCGAAACCAGCCAGCAGATCATAGGTTTTCTGGAGAAGTTCAATGAGGAAGGCAAGACCATCGTGATGGTGACCCATGATCCCCTCGCGGCGAAAAGGGCGAAACGGACCCTGCGGTTGGCCGACGGCGCGATCCTGTCGGAGCGGCAGGCGGAGGAGACACTCCATGTCGCCTGATCCGCCCCCGTGCAACTCCGCCTCTTCATCGTGCTTGACACCGGCCGATCGGCCCGCTAGAAACGGTGTCGGTGTCGTATTTCAGCCGCTGTCGGAGAGGATGTCCGCGATGAGCATGCGGGATTTTATGTCGATCACGAAGGCCCTGGCCGATGAGAACCGCGTCCGCATGTTGCTCTGCCTGCGGGGACAGGAGTTGTGCCTTTGCCAGATTGTCGAACTGGCCGGTCTGGCGCCGTCGACGGTCTCGAAACACATGTCGATCCTCCGGCAGGCGCGGCTGGTGGAAGGGCGAAAGGAGGGCCGGTGGCAGTATTATCGCCTTGCCGGTCGCGATGCCTTGCCGGCCGTTCGGCGGGCGATCGATTGGGTGCGGAAGTCGTTGGCCGATGACCCGCAAACGGCTCGCGACGCCGAGCGGTTGGAGCGTATCCTCGAACTCAATCCGCAGGAGTTGTGTGAGAGCCAATGCGGTCACGCGAGATCAAGGACAACCGGCTGATGAGCGAACAAGTCGGCAAGAAGCTCTCCTTTCTCGACCGCTTTCTGACGCTCTGGATCTTTCTGGCGATGGCCGTGGGCGTGGGGCTGGGCTATTTCGTCCCTCAGGTGGAATCGCTGATCAACCGCTTCCAGGTCGGCGCCACCAACATTCCCATCGCCTTGGGACTGATCCTGATGATGTATCCGCCGCTGGCCAAAGTGCGGTATGAAGAGCTGGGCGACGTCTTCCGCGACTGGAAGATTTTGGGGTTGTCGCTCGTGCAAAACTGGCTGATCGGGCCGATCCTGATGTTCGTGCTGGCCGTCGCCTTCATGGGGTTTCTGTTTCCGGCTTTTTTACCGGATGACCCAAAGTACATGCAGTACATGGTCGGGCTGATACTGATCGGCTTGGCTCGATGCATTGCGATGGTCATCGTGTGGAACGATCTGGCCAAGGGGGACACGGAGTATGCCGCGGGGTTGGTCGCCTTCAACAGCCTTTTTCAGGTGTTTTTCTACAGCGTCTATGCCTGGGTCTTCATCACCTGGTTGCCGCCGATGCTTGGCCTGGAGGGTAAGGTTGTCCAGATCAGCATGGGCCAGATCGCCCAAAGCGTGTTCATCTACCTGGGCATTCCCTTCTTGGCCGGGCTGATTACCCGCGTGGTGCTGCTGAAACTCAAGGGGCGAACGTGGTACGAAAAATCGTTCATTCCCAAAATCAGCCCAATCACGTTGGTGGCCTTGCTGTTCACGATCCTGGTTATGTTCAGCCTCAAGGGCGACCAAATAGTGCGAATCCCGTTCGACGTGTTGATGATCGCCGTGCCGCTGTTGATCTACTTCATCGTCATGTTCTTGGTCAGCTTTTTCATGGGGCGGATGGCCGGGGCGAACTATGCCAAGACGGCTACACTTTCGTTCACCGCCGCCAGCAACAATTTCGAGTTGGCAATCGCCGTGTCCGTGGCAGTGTTTGGAATCCACCACGCGGTGGCCTTTGCGGCGGTGATCGGCCCTCTGGTCGAGGTACCGGTAATGATCGGGCTGGTCAACGTCTCGCTTTACTTCCGGCGACGGTATTTTGAGGAATCGGGCACGTCTGAACAAAGCGCTTGACGAGTTCCGTAAATCGATCCCGTAATTAGTTTCTGTCGCGGAAAGCTATTGGACCGGGTGCCATGGGCAAGCGAAGCTTGCCCGTGGGCCGGAAAACGCGGAAACCCTGCACGGGTAAGCTCCGCTTACCCATGGCACCCATCCCTTCCGCAGCAGAAACTAATTCCCCTTGACTATTCTTGCATATTTGGCTAAACTTGCAAATAGACGCG
>JAUWPQ010000351.1 GCA_030611515.1 Planctomycetota bacterium
GATCCCGCCGAGGCCGAGCCGGCAAAGATCGAGCGGCCCAAGCTCGAAGAATTATTGGACGGCGCTCCGTTGATCGTCGCCGACGACCCCGACGATCTCTCGGAAACATTCGTCCTGCTTCGTGAGGGCAAGAGCCTATGGACGCCGTTTCTGTTGGCGGTCTTGATCGCCTTGGTGTTCGAGACGTTTCTTTCCAACCGGTTCGGCTCGAAAACGTGAAGTTTACAATATTGCTGTCGGGGTTGTCAAAGTATCCGCTCCCCGCCACAATAAAAAGCCGTGAAAACGGGAGCCGTTTTATGTACGGGAACATTGCAGCGTTCTTCAACAGGCAGTGCGGTTGTGAGAAGTGATCGAGATCAACTGCTCGACATTCTCGAAGCCATCGAGCGGATAAAAAATGCTCGCGCTGGCAGACAAGAAACGCTTGATGAGGTCGAGTAATCTAGTCCTCAGGAGGGGTGCTTTTGGAAAATCGTTGAAAAAATGCTCACTTTTTCGGCGCAAAACAACGACTTGACATATATCAATTTCACTCGTATGATTGAATGTAGACTCATTTCTTGTGGATTACGAGTGCATGTTTTGGGGGTGATCCGATGCCACCCCTGAAAGACCGAAATTTGGCCGAGAGGATTCTTGAGGCCCTCAAGGAATGGAATTGCGATGGTTTCATTCAGTGGAAACGGCTGCCCATCGAATGGCTTCGGAAGAATCTCGAAGGTCACGATCCAAAGTCGATCGGCTCGTTGATGTATGAACACGTCGCCAATGGCGGCGAAATCGATCAGGTCGTTGAGACCCGCGAAGACTATCGTAATCTATACCCGTATCACTATGATTTCCGAATCCCAATTGCCGGTCGGCTAATCTACATCGAAACGCGCTTCGATGAAGAAAAGATGGGGCCAACCATATATGTGGTGAACATTCACGATGCCTAGAAAAGAAAACTTATGTGCGGCGAAGCCAAGCGAGAAGCCGTTCCCACGACGTTGTCCCGAATGCGGCAAGGTTGAGGTGCAGCCGGCGACCATTGCCTATGATGCCGAAGTCAAACACGATGGCCGCCTACATGCATTCCACGTCCCGCGGCTTCAGATCAACAAATGCGGCGCATGCGGTGAGGTATTGTTCAGCAACGTCAGCAACGACCAAGTAACCCAGGCATTGCGGGAGCACCTTGTGTTGCTGTCGCCGGAACAAATCCGCGATGCACTGAGCAAGCTTGGCCTTCAGCAAAAGGACTTTGCCGAGCGAATAGGCGTTGCCGCCGAAACGATTTCGCGTTGGATTAGCGGCGCGCACATTCAGTCTCGCGCGATGGATAATCTAATGCGTTTGTTCTTCAAATATGACAACGTCAGATACACTCTCACCGCCACGGTAGCCAACAACATGTCTGCTGAGCGAGTACCGCAGCATTAGTCACCGCTGCTTTAACCTCCAGGCGGCGGCGGAGTGGGAACTGACCTCGGCGGCGGCGGTTGACGTTCCGCGCGGGCCGGCTTCGACGGAAGCGACTCGCCGTAGCTCGGCTCCGGAACGGTCTGCAAAATCTTCTCGATCACCTGGTCCACGTCGATCCCCTCGGCGTCGGCGTTGAAGTTGGTGATCAGCCGGTGGCGCAGCACGGGATAGGCCATCGTGCGGACGTCCTCGGCCGAGACGGCGAACCGGCCGTGTAGGATCGCCCTCGCTTTCGCGCCCATGACCATGTACTGCGCGGCCCGTGGACCGGCGCCCCAGGCGAGCCAGTTTTTCACGAAATCGGGGCTTGGCGGCTCCTTCGGCCGCGTGGCCCGAGCCAGATCGACCGCGTAATCGACCACGTGCCGGCTGGCGGGAACTTGACGCACCAGTTGCTGCGCCCGGAGCACGTCCTGGCCGTGCAACACCGGACGGACCTCCGGGCGGGAAGTCTGAGTGGTCGCCATCACGATCTCACGCTCCTCACTACGAGTCGGATAACCGATGTTGATCGACAGCATGAAGCGGTCCAACTGGGCCTCGGGCAGCGGGTAGGTCCCTTCCTGCTCGATCGGGTTCTGCGTGGCCATGACGAAAAACGGCGGGGCAAGCTGATAGGTGTTCCCCGCCACGGTGACTTCGTGTTCCTGCATCGCCTGCAACAACGCCGCCTGGGTCTTGGGCGGCGTTCGATTGATTTCGTCGGCCAGCACGATATTGGAAAAGACCGGTCCCCGCACGAAGCGGAAACTGCGCTGGCCGGTGGCCGGATCCTGGTCGATAATCTCCGTGCCCGTGATGTCGCTGGGCATCAGGTCGGGTGTGAACTGGATGCGCGAGAACTTCAGGTGCAGGGCTTGGGCCAGCGTCGAGATGGCCAGCGTCTTGGCTAGGCCCGGCACGCCGATCGTCAGGCAGTGCCCACGAGCAAACATGCAGATCAACATCTGCTCGATCATCTCGTCCTGGCCGATGATGACCTTGTGGACCTCGCCGACGAGCATCTGGCGGGCTTGGGAAATGCGGTGGACGGCCTCTTCGGGGCTCATCTGCTGAGTAGGGGCCGGGGCAGTCGACATCTTGATTCGCTCCTTCTGTTCCACACGAACCGGCCCGCAACACGGCGGGACCCGGATGGACTATACGCAAACCCACATCAAACCGTCACTGCGGCCAGCCTCGCAAACTGCGGTGGGTGTAAGTCGCGATTTGCGCCGTCTGGAGCCTCCAGGACCCCTTGCGTAATC
>JAUWPQ010000305.1 GCA_030611515.1 Planctomycetota bacterium
GCCGGTGGTGGAGTTTTTCATCGTCTGAGTGGCGACGCCGCCGTCCGGGGCATAAGTGAATTCGCCGGTGGTCGAGCCGTCGCAGAAGTTTTGGATCGTCCATGCGACCCGGCCGGCGGCGTCGAACTCGCTCCGGTCCTCACGGCCCTGGGCGTCGACGGTCCGATACGCCTGACCGGTCGCGCATGCAAAAGGGACGTTCGGCTTTTCCAAAAAAGCAGACCGTCCCTCTTTTTCCACTCGTGCAACTATAGTTGTGCGACGCGCTTAACGGGTCATTGGAGAAACGCTACTCCCTGGAACTCTTCTCTCCGGCGGAAAATAGTTCTGGCACCTTTTTCACTTGATTCTTGATGTCCCCTTTTCCGTCCTGGAACGGAAGAATATCCAAAACGGAGGTAGCAGGCCAAGTGATTGGGAAAGGCTTTCCCTGGATCGCGGTCCATGACGCGCGTTGCTGCGGCGTAAAGTTTAGGAGCAAAGCGCCATCTCTTGCTCTCTCTATTTCCCGTATCACATGGAATAACCCTTCCAGTTCCTTTTGCCTGTCTTCGGGTGTTTCGTTCGCATATCGTGCGCCACTGATTTGCTGCCGCCCATATCGTGCTTGGAGCCACTTCAACTCGGCGTAACTTTTCACGACTTGCCTCATCGCCGTCAACTGCTCATCGCCGAGTTGCAACTTGCCTGAAATCGCCGGATCCTCCACGATGGCAACGGGACCGCGCATCTGGATCACGAGTTCGGCGAGTCGTTTCCTTTGAACTGCAGACAATGCAGACGACAACTCCCTCTTCTGAAACTGTTCGAGACAGTTCCTAAGATCAGCCGAAAAAGAGTCTTTCAACTTTTTCCGATCCGATTCGGAAAGGGAAACGTCTGCCTGCCGCTTCTTGTAGCTGGCCCCCAATTCCAGCAATCCGGGGATTTCGTGGGCCGTTGCGTTGACAGCGTGTTTAACCTTCGCAACCTGTTCCGCAGTCATCTTCAACTCGTGCTGAACATCCTCTCTCTCCAAGAGGCAAAACGCACGAACCAGACCATCACCTCCGGTGAATTCGGCATAACGCCGAGCCGAACCGTCGTCGCCAAGGCATGGAGAATAGCCGAGGCACAGCACAAGCACTAGAGTGGGCAAGAGATTCTCCTTCATTGACACTCTCCGTAAAAAAGAGGTATTTAATGAGGTTCCCCGTAACAGAATTCATTTATCATCAAGGCATGTACACTTTGGATCACATTTGGGCGAATCTTCGGATTCTTCTCCCAGACATTGGCCACATTGACGGCATTGAGGCAGTCGCACATATCCTTATCGCACTGTTTATCGGTCTTCTCACACTTTGTTGGCAGTGCCGCTCCAGTCGATATGTTCCAATGTCCCAGACAAGCATCGTGCGCCTTGCAGCACGCATCCATTGAATCGGTTGTCGGGACATTGGTGCTTGGAGGACCACACTTGTCCTCACTATACCATTTGCCAGCACAATAGCCGCGTCCACAGTAGTTTCCCCACAACCAGAATGCCCCCGAGCCACGCTCAGGATCGGGTTTGGGTGGGGCTGGCGTCGGCGCGGGAGGTGTAGGCACCGGCTTCGGTTGCGGCGGTTGGACGGACGGGTCCGGCGGCGGTTGGACGGACGGGTCCGGCGGTGGCTGGACAGTATCCTCCTGCACAAAAATAGTACCAGGTCGCATCTCTAATGTCCGCCAAACCCCAAGAGTAGGATAGTACACCTTGAGTGCCTTTACCGTGCCATCGGCAGCAAATACGACAATATCGCCCTTGGATACTCCTATCCGTGAATTCGTTGGTGGGGGCAATTGAAGGTAATCGAATCCGGTCGGGTCGGTGTAAATCAACGGATTGTTGGTGACGTAGCGGTAAAGATTGATGTCCGCTGCGATTGGGTCTCTGGTTATGAACCGTCCGAGGAGGGGATGGTGGATGCGGTTGCGGTAGTCGTACAAGCCGGTGTGGGCGTCGTACTCGCGGCCCGTGAAGAGGTAAGTCCAGTCGTACTCGGTTGCGGCGCGGCTGCCGAAGGTCGTAGTCAGGTATGTAGGCTTGCCGTAGGCGTCGTAACGGTAACGCTCCTGAACGTCGCCGGAGGTGTCGGCGATGGCAACCACGTTCCAGTTCGGGTCTTGGAGGGCGTATAGGCGTTCGTCGAGCACACCATTAGTATCCGTGTCGCGGTCGCGGAGGATCAGGTCGTCAACGTAACGCAAACCCCAGACGAATTGACGATCGAGGCGGAAGCCGCTGGCGATGCCGGAACCGCTCAGGCCCCAGCCGCTAATGCCGCCGCCGCTGTTGGTGATCACGCCGCTGCCGCTGTACGGACCGCTGTAGCCCTCGGCGACTCGCTCCTCCAATATCTGCCACCGGTCGCTGTAGTAATAATGCCGCCACTCGAGCAACATCCACTCGTCCTCGTCGTAGGTCCATTTCGCTATCATGCGATTCAGGCCGTCGTATTCGTAAACGCGGACCAATGTCGATTCGTCGGCCGTCCAAACTTCCACAAGCCGGTTCCAAGGATCGTAGATGAAGTGGTAGTGCGACGCCCAATCCTCGGGCTTCGGTGCGCGAGTCATGTTGCCCGCCGCGTCGTGGGCGATATGATCGCTCGATCCGCCGATCGCGGCGATCTCGTTCGCCTTGTTGTGCGTACGGTTCTGATCGAGGTCCCACGTCTCGCCGATCGGCGCGGACGCGTCCTGCTTGAAGTTGGTCCAGTTGCCCAGCGGATCGAGCTTCCATTGCTCTTCAAACGTCTTGGTGCCGGTTTCAAGAGCATCTTCCGTGGAGTTTAACTGCCCGCGCACAAGCGAGGTCAATTGATACATGCCGTCGTACGCGTAGAGTTCATCGAGATAGACCGGCGTTGATTGCGCGGCCGAAACCACGTCGCGCCGCCACAGCCGGTTGCCCGCCCGGTCGTAGCCGTGCTTGATGCGCACGGCGTCGGTGGAACTGCCGTAGTCGTACCAAAGTAGATCGACCACGCGACCGAAACGGTCGAGACCGTCGTATGGATCGTTGCCCGCGCCGTGGGCCAGGTTGTAACGCAGGTCCGGCTGCGGGTAATCGACCTTGACGATCTGTCCGGCCCCGAGATAAGTGTACGCGGCGTAGCGCGTGCCGCTGCCGTTGGTTTCGGACAAGTAGCTGACACGGCTCAGGTCGCTGTCGTTGCCGGTGCTGTATTCGTGATGCAGCACCCGGCCGTTGGGGTACGTGACAGTGTTGAGCCGGGCGTGGTTGTCCGCGCCGTTGGCGTGGGCGTATTGGACCTGCCAAGTAGAAATGCTGACATCGCCCAAATGCTCCTGTTGGTCGGTTTCCAGCAGGCCAAAATCGTCGTACGTAAACTTGACGTCGTTGACGGAGTAACCGCCGGTTGCCGCGTCGTAACTGGTCACTTGTTCGACCATGCCGCGAACCTCGTAGCCGTGTTCGACCCGCAAAATGCCCTGGAAGAGATCGCCATCGACCGCCGTAATCTTATCCGACGTTTGACGGCCGAGCAAGTCGTACTCGAAAGTATGAACGGTTTCGTTCTGATCTTTCTTCGTCACCTGCTCGCCCTGGCGATTATACGTAAACTCGACTCGGTTGTAAGTTCCCGAAAAAGTAGGCGCGCCGCTGGCCATAGTGAAGGTATTTTGGGAATCTGGGTAAACGATCCCCCTCAGCAGCCGGGTGTCGGCGATTTCGCTGTCGGCCAAAGTCGCACCATATATATATTGTGTGACCTGATCGCCGGTGGCGGAATTTTTCATCGTCTGAGTGGCGATGCCGCCGTCCGGGGCATAAGTGAATTCGCCGGTGGTCGAGCCGTCGCAGAAGTTTTGGATCGTCCATGCGACCCGGCCGGCGGCGTCGAACTCGCTCCGGTCCTCACGGCCTTTTGCGTCGACGGTTCGATACGCCTGACCGGTCGCGCACGCGCATGTAAAAGGGACGTTCGGCTTTTCCAAAAAAGCAGACCGTCCCTCTCTTTTTCCACTCGTGTAGCTATAGTTGTGCG
>JAUWPQ010000349.1 GCA_030611515.1 Planctomycetota bacterium
CGTCGATTGAACGTCAATGTTTAGCAGCCGCCGGTAAACCTACTACGGCACGGAGGCCACTTCGCCGCCGTCAATGGTCGCCAAATCGGCGAACAGTTGCACGTCGATGGTCGAGTTGAGGAATCGGACCGTGCCGTCGCAAAGCACGAAATGCAATCCACCGGGATGGAAACTACCCCAGCCGCGTTTGCATGGATTATCGCCGCCGATGCCGCCGGCTTCCACGCAACGGTCGTAATCTCCCCATAGTATCCGCTCTTGCGCCGCGACGCCGGATTGCGAGTAGTAGGCGAACGAATAGGCCCAGAAAGTGCGGCGGCCGGGGCTGGTCGCGGTAGAGTGTTCGCCGACCAACAGCGTGTTCGACGTGCCGTCGCGGACGTGGGCCATCGTCTCGCAGCCGTATCCCCAAACGCCGACGACGTGGATCGGTCCCCGCGAATTCCGGTCGTAGTCGTACATCATTTCAGAGTCGAGATAGTTCATCCCGTCGTCACTCCGACCGCTGACGGCACGGTATGAACCTGGCGCGTATTTCGCACCGGCCGCGGCGGCAGGCCCAGAGGCGGGCACGATCGGTTCGTCGACCGTGTAGTCCGAAGGGCAAACGTAGGCGGCGACCTTCGTCTCGCGCACTGCCCGATTCTCCGGCGACTCGTTCGTGTAGGAGAGATCATAGCTATCGTACAGCGCGCTCTGCTCGATATAGGGCAGAATGGCGATCATCCAGTTGCCGAACCGCGTCGAATACGAGGCGGTCGGTTCACCCATGCCGGGGCAGTTCCCCGCCGTGCGCTGGATGTTGCCGGGCGGGAACGACCGCTTTGCTTCGTGATAGCCGTGCAAGGCGAGGCCGATCTGTTTGAGGTTGTTTGCGCAATGCGCGCGTCGCGCGGCCTCGCGGGCGGCTTGAACCGCCGGCAACAACAGTGCGATCAGAATGCCGATGATCGTGATGACCACCAGCAACTCAATCAGCGTAAATGCGCCGCGTCGCCGGACCATTGCGTTTGCACCTCCATAAAGCCGCGACCGTTGGTCGCGCCGAATTGTACAATCACGTTCCATCGTACCGCCGCAGGCGCGACCACCGGTCGCGGCTTTATGTCCGCGGCTTTATGACCGCCGCCGCCACAACAACAGCGCAGCCAATCCGCCCGCGACGAGCAACGCCAGGCTGCCCGGCTCGGGCACCACGTCCAAATTCGACGCACTGGTCAGCCACAAACGATACCCTCCCGTAAATGGCGCATAGTAGTTGTCTTCTTGGTCGAGGATGGCAGTAACGCTAAACGGGGTGGTTTCCAGCAATTCGGCGTTGATCGACTTGAGATCATTGTCCAGTCCCAGTTGCATGTCGAATGTCAAATCTCCCTGCTTCACCTCAACGGTTCCGTCCAAAGCCCAATCGCCCGCGTTGACCAGCAGCAAGTTGTCAAGATGCACCAAGCTGGCCTGGTAATGCTCGCAACCGATCGCTCGGGTATCGTCGAAAATGAAATCGTTGTCCGTGTCCTTCAGGTCGGCCAGCGTAATGGATGCGGCCTTAGGCGTGGATGAGCCGATAACGGTGATTTCAAAATCGTAATCCGGCGATTTCTTATGCTTCTCGTTGACGTTGTACTTTCCCTTGTAGTTCATCCCCGGCGCTCTGGCGTCTACCCGGACGAGGTCGCCGTATTGCAACGTGAAACCGTTGATCCGCTCCAATTCTTTCCCCCATTTCGTATCCGTGTAATACTCGGACCCATTACCCCAGTTGTCCCTCATCATGTAAAGGGCCGTGCCGCCGAAATCGCCGAAGGCGACGGCCTCTTCGGTGGCTTGGATAAAGACCTGCCATTTCGGCGACGAGGCCGAAACCTTGTAATCCAGCATGTCCGCCGGATTGTTGATGACCACGCCAAAGAGCATGATGCTATATTCGGGCAAGCCGTTGCCGCTTGCGTCCTCACCCGGCCAAGCGGCGGTACCATCGTCGTAAACGGCTTGGTAATCGGAATGTCTAATTGGCGTGTACGTGATCTCGTTGGCGATGGCCGGAGAGGCCAGGAAAATAAAACATGCCGCGACCGTCGATAAATGGATAAATACTGACTTCATGACGCTGCCTCCATTAAGGTGTGAATTGCACGATGCCGAATCGCCAGCCGACTAAAGCACAGCAATAGTGCTGGCGACGGCCTGGATATTACGTATTGCAAATACGTAATACTAGTCCATTTTATCCGTTCCACAAAGGAATGCAATAGGGAATCGGTAAAATCCGCGCTATTTCCAGAACGCTATTGGGGTGCAAGACAAGCCGCTATTGACTCTCGGAAATCTAATGCAACAACAGGCCAACGCCCCGCGCCCGCGGTCGCGGGGGTGTTTGGTGGCACGGGCATCTTGCCCATATTCCGGCCAGCGCTGGCGAAACGCCAGTGCCACCCCCGCAGTCGTGGGGCGTTAAGTCAGCACTGTCATCCTGTTGTCACGTTGCCGAAACTTGCTCAAGGTTTTCGGCGCGGGCACCGGCGACGCCCGATTCCTCTTCGGGGTGTTCCCTCGGGTCAAGGTGTCGTAAACGTCGGCGATCGCTACGATCCGGGCGCACTCGGGAATGTCTTGCCCGGCCAGCCCGTTCGGATTCCGCAACACGGGGAACCCACTCGACGGCCTCGATGCTGCGCGAGTGGGAGAGAAACGGCGTCACCAGCCGCCGGAATTCGTTCCGCCGCGGATGAGCGTCACCGTCCAGCGACGAACGGACCAACTCC
>JAUWPQ010000090.1 GCA_030611515.1 Planctomycetota bacterium
GACCCCTTTGGAAGAGGTCACCGGTGACGAGGGTTCGGAAAGCGGATCGCAAGTGATTGCCCTGGACACGGAGGGAGACGAAGAGGCGACCATGGTAGGCGCCGGCGCGGCCGGGGCGTCGATGGCGGCCATGCTCGACGAAGACCTCTCCTCGCAGCCCGCGTTGGACTTGGGTGTCTCCGCGCCGATGGGAGGCGCGCCGGTCTTGGGCGCGCAGCCGGGTACGACGGCCGAAGGCGCCGCGCTCATGCAGACCTCGGCATACTCGTTCGAGCCGCCTTACACCGGCTGGCAGATCGCGGGCTTGGCCGTGTGCGTTGTCCTATTGATGCTCTGCGGCATGATGATGTTCGACGTGCTGCGGAACATGTGGAGTTGGAACGAGGCGTTCACGGTCAACAGCAATTTGATGGACACGATCCTTGAATGGATCGGCGTATAGCCTTGAGACATAGTGAGATTCACAGGGGACTGTCCCCCTTGCGCCGCGTGAAGGGGACAGGTCCATGTTTTCGGCCAACCGTTTGCCCGCGAAATGCGTTTTTCGGCCGAAAAATGGACCAGTCCCCAGCCAGCCCGTGAACGCTTACGCCGCCAAACGTCATCGCCGCTTCCGGTACGTCCAATCCTCTTCGGTCAATCCCAGCCGGGCCAACCAACGTCCACTGACGGACTGCTCGACTTTCTCGGCCGCGTTAGTCTCCGGGGAAGTCTCCGTCGCACCGGCCTTGGCGCGCTCTTCCAATTCGGCGTGCCGGCGGGCGAGCTTCGCTCGCTCCACCGACAACTCGACTTCCGCCTGGCGCAATTTCTCCCGCCATTGCTCCTGCAATTGTTCGAGCCGTTCCCGCTCCCGCCGGATCACGGCGTCGCCGTCGATGACTCGATCTGTCGCGGCCGACCGCTCAGTTTCAATCTTAGCGTCGCTGTCTTGCTGCTGCAACCGCCGCCGCAGTTCCTCGATTTCCCGGTCCTTTTCGGCAATCACCTTTTCCGTGGTTTGGAGCACGTCCTCGATTTTCAGACGTTCGACCTGCTGCTGGCGGTCGCTCTGGTCGAAATCGGTTTCCAGCGTATCTAGGATGCGGCGTTTCTCCGCTTCCCAGTCGAGGATTCCGTTTTGCGTCGGTTCCCCGTCGGCGCGATTTGCCGTATTCGATCGGGCCTCGTCGAGTTGCCGCTGAAGTTCGGCGTGCTTCGCCTTCAGATCGCGGAGATCGTCCAGTGCCATCTCGTAGCGGCGCCGGTAGCCTTCGCCGTTGCAGTACTCGGCCAGCCCACCTGCCGCCGCGGCGGGCTCCTCTTCCAGTTGCTGAAGATGCCGCTCGAGCGCGTCCTCGGCATGTTTCAGACGCGCCTGATGCGCGTCGAGAAATTCTCGCGCGCGGTCGCGCTGGACATGAAGTGACGCGGCAAACTGTTCGGCCCAGTTTTCCGATTCGGATGTCGGCAGAAGCAATGGATCCATGACCGCCGTTTCTTACAATCGACTGCGACGCGAAAAACGTCGATATCCCCGGCACATTCGGAATATTCGTCCCGAAGGCGGCGAGGCGACAACGCCCCCAGTACATCTATACGTCACACCGAGGCCAATGGCGGAAAGAGTTTTTTGATGGGACTGCGTTTCGCTTACCCCACCCTACCACCCTACCGCAACCGTTCACAGGAGACAGTCCCCTGTGAACGGTTGCGGGGCTGTCTATTATGCGCGGCTCGCGGTAAAATGAGACGCAAACACGACTCGCGCCGACGGACGGAACAATGGACGAGCTGGAAGTCCGCGATCTGATCGACCAGGCGGTTGCCGCGCTCAACAACGGCGATTACGTCCGCGCGGTGGGCATCGGCGATCAACTCGCATCGGTCGCGCCGGATCGCGCGGTGGTCAGCGCGATCCGTGCCCAGGCGTTGCTCGGCGCCGACGCCCCGGATGAATCGTTCGACGAGGCCCGCCGGGCGGTCGAACTTGCCCCGCACGACCACCATGCACACCAACTGCTGGCGATGGCCGCCTGGCGCACCGAGCGGCTGCGCGTGGCCCAAGAGGCGTTTCAGCGGGCGATTGTCCTCTCCAGCCGCCGGCCGGCGCTGTTGAGCGAGTACGCCTGGTTCATGGCCACCGAGCGCGGTCCGAAATTGGGTGAGCAGGCTGCCCGCGAGGCCATCGAGGCCGACTCGGACTCATCCACGGCCTGGGCGGCGTTGGGCCTGGCGCAGTTCCGCCTACACCAACGCAACGATGCCGAAAGCAGCCTCCAGCAGGCGCTCCGGCTCAACCCGAACGACATCTACGCCCAGTCGGCGATGATCACTCTGCTGCAAGACCAGCACGAGGACGGCAAGGCCGAGGCGCTGGCCGGCCTGCTGGAAGAACACGCCGGCACCGAGGAAATGGTGGCCGCCGTGCATCGCGAGGCCAAGCTGCGGCGGGTCGAACGAATGTTGGTCGAACGCAAAGTCGATCCCGACGAAGTTTCAACCGAGCCGCGAACTTTCTCTTGGATGTGGCTGTTGATCGGCGTCGCGGCAGTCGCCCCGTTGCTCTATTTAATCGATCCTTGGTTGTCGCTCGCGGTTGTGGTGTTAGCCGTAGTACTGCTGTTTACGCTGCGGCGCTGGCTGGATTGAATGACCACAATCCTTCCCGCTTGCGGTTTCGCATGGAAGCAGGTTTATGACGCCTTGAGCTTCGCCAACTCGGTCTCGGCGGCGGCGAGTTGCCGCTCGAGCGATGTCAACTCCTCGGGGTCGTCCATCTGCCTCTTCACGCCGGACAACTGCTGCTGAAGCGATTGAATCCGCTGTTGGAGGACGTGCGTCTTTTTCTTGATCTTTTTGTCCATGAGAAAACCTGTTCACGTGAAACAAATCCGGGGTGTTTGCTTGCGAAACCGCAAGCGGTTTGACAATCACTCTCCCCTCTCCCCTCTCCACTACCCACTATCCACTATCCACTATCTCCTCCACCATCGCCAGCGCTTCCTCCTTGGTGTGAAGCGTCCGGTCCAACTGTGCGTCGCGGACTCGCTGCAAGAGGATTTTGTACCGCGGACCGGCCGGAATGCCGTGGGCCAGCAGATCGTCGCCGGTCAGCATCGGCGGCGGATCGAGCACCTCCGGCGGCTGCGCCAAGAGCCGGCGGCAATGGGCCGCCGCCTCCGCGCCCGCCGGCGACGCGGCCTCGGTGAGCATCAGCAGATCGCCGATTCCCTCGGCCACCAGCAGCGGTTGGAGCTTCGACCAGGGCATTTTCGCGGCTTTCAGCAGTGCATCGCGTTGCTTCACGAGCCAGCAGACCCGGTTTCGTTCGTCGTTCGACAGCCGCCACCGCCGGCAGACCTTTGTCGCCCCAGCCGGATCGACCCACGAAGCCAACAGTGCGGCCAGCGCGGCCGGAAATCCACACCCGTCGCCCAGCCGCGAGAACAACTTCTCCGTCTCGTCGAATCTTCGCCGCCCGGCATCGTCGCGGGGCACGATCTCCGGCAACAGTTCCGCGGCCAGTCCGGTCTCGAACAACAGCCGCACGCCGACCGCGCGGTTTCGATCGGCCAACAGACGCCGCATCTCGACGGCGATCCGCTCGGGGCTGACCGCGTGAATCTCGGCGGCCATCTCGGCGACGGCCCGGCGGGCTTCCACGTCGAGCGTGAAATCGAACGCGGCCGTAAACCGGACCGCGCGGAGCATCCGCAGCTTGTCCTCGGCGAACCGGTCTCGGGCGTTGCCGATCGCGCGGACCAATCGGGCGGCGAGGTCTTTCTGCCCGCCGACGAAGTCGATCATCTGCTGCCCGATCGGATCGAAAAACATCCCGTTGATCGTGAAGTCGCGGCGCGACGCGTCCTCGGCGGCGGTGCTGAAGGAGACGCTATCGGGATGTCGACCGTCGCTGTAGGCGGCGTCGCGGCGGAAGGTGGTCACCTCGACCAACCCCGCCGGTTTCGGACCGATCACCGAAATCACTCCGAAGGCGGCGCCGATGGCCAACGTGCGTCGGCGGCCGAACAGCGCGCGGATCCGCTCCGGCTCGGCGTCGGTGGCCACGTCGTAGTCGGCGGGCGTGCGGCCGATCAATTGATCGCGGACGCAACCGCCGGCCCAATACGCCTCGAAACCCGCCCCGCGCAGACGGCGGACCACTTCCAAGGCGAATCGGCGTTGTTCTTCAGGAACTAGAGTCGGCATAAACGTGCATTGTGAACGTTGTGCGTTCAATTTGCAAGCGCTCGGCATTACGACAGCTTACCATCGACCAACTCGATCACGCGGCGCCGGGCGTCCGAGTCCCATGAGAAACGGTGTTCAATCCCCGGGCGGAGGAAACATAGCGCCAACTCGGCCGGGGGCGATCCGAGAATCTTCTCGGCGGCCAGGGCGTAGAGCAACATCTGCATCTCGTAGCCCGCTGCGACCGCCGCCAGGGTGTCCGCCGTCACTTGGTTCGTTTTGAAGTCGATCAGCCGCCAGCAGCCGGCGTCGTCGCGGTAAATACAGTCGATGAACCCTTGCAGGTATCGGCCGCCTTGACTACCGCTTGCGGTTTCGCACACGGCGTTATGATCCGGCGGCCATGTCAACAAAAACTCCAACTCTCGATATAATTCCTTGGCGGCGGCCAGTTCCGCGGCACGCGGCGAGCGGAGAAACCGCCCGATCATCTTGATCGGCTCGCCCAGATCGAGTCCTTCCGCCGGGAGGTGCTCGGGGGCCAGACGCTCGACCAACTCTTGCACGTCCTCGGGCCGGGCAAAATCGATCTGCTCCAGCACGGCGTGGACCAGAGTGCCCAAACCGCGTGGGTCCAATTGCGGCTCGGGCGAAGCGGTTTCATCCAATCGGTCGGCGGCGGGAACGTTCGCGCCGGCATGTAGCTCACCGCTCAGACGCGAGAAAGAAAATTGCCGTCGCGCCGTCCGATCGACTTCCAGCGGCGCAAGGTATCGCGGCTGCCGGCCCGCGCCGTCGGCGGCCATTTGCCCCGCCTTTTCCACGATCTTTTCCAAGTCGCGGCGGAGGCGGAGATCGACCGGCTTGGATTGGATCGGCGGCGGTTCGGTGGTTACGGCGACGAGACAATCGGGGTTCGGGGTTCGGGATTCGGGGTTCGGGATTCGGGGGTGGCCGGTAATCAAGTCAAACCGCCTTGCGATCATCTCCATCCACGGTCCGGCGGCCTCGCCCGGCTGCTCGACGCCCGAGGAGAGAATCAAATAGTCGGCGGCCCGCGTGGCGGCGACGTAGAGCAGCCGGCTGTGTTCCGCACTGTCCTCGTCGTTTTCGGCGGCCATGAAGAGATCGTAGCCGGTCGTCGCGTCGGGGTCTTTCAACATCGGACCGAGTTGCGGCGTGAAGGCGACCGGCGGTCCCATGATCCTGCGCGAGCGGCCCACGTCCGGCACGATCACCACCGGAAACTCCAACCCCTTCGATTGATGGATCGACATCAACTTCACCACGTCGGTCGATTCCGGGCAGGTGGCGGCCAGCGGCTCGTCGGGCTGCCGAGCGACAAACTCCGCAAGTTGCGTGATGAAATCCGACAACGCGAACACACCGGCATGGTCGAAGCTCCGCGCCTGTTCGATCAACTTGTGCAAATTGGCGAGTTTCCGCTCGCCGAGGAACTCGGCCAACAGGACCGCATCGTAGCCGGTCCGGTCCAAAACCGCCTGGATCAGCCGGGCAACGGGCAGCCGGTCCTTCATTGCCCGCAAATCGCGGATCGTCGCCGCCGCGAACTCCGCTTGTTCTCGCTGATCGGCGTCGAGTTCCGCCGGCAGCACGTCGGCGAACAATCCGGCGGCAAGCCCTTCTCCGTGCCGCGCGAGCCAGAACAACGTCTCGTCGTGCAGGCTGAACAACGGACTTCGCAACGCACCGGCCAGACTCACCTCGTCGCAACGTCCGTCGAGCGTCCGCAGCAGATTCAGCAGGTCGTAGATTTCCTGCTGGGCGTAGAATGCCCGACCGCCGACCAGATAATAGTCGATCCCGTACCGCTGCAAGGCGTCCTCGTAGTATTCGGCGTTTGTCATGGCGCGGAACAGCAAGGCGACGTCGCCGGGGCGGACCGCGCGAACCGCGGGCGCACCAGCCCGGGCGGCTTCCTCGTCCCAGACGATTTCTTCACCCGAATCGAGCATGGCGCGGATGCGTCGGGCGATCCATTCGGCCTCGCGCCGCCGCAGCCGTTCGCGGGGGCCCATGTCGTCGAGGGATGAGGGGAGAGGGGAGGGGGGAGAGGGGAGAGAGGTGGAATTATTGTCTGAACTGTTTTCTGTTGGAGCGGCGCAAGCCCACAAAAACTCCACGGCCGGCGTGGGACCGACTTGCGGCCGGGCAGCGCGAAGCGGCTCGTATTCCGGCCCTAACTCCTCGGCAAACAGGGCGTTGACGAAATCCAACACCGCCGGCTGGCTGCGGAAGTTCAGCGAGAGCGGCAGCCGTCCGGCCGCCGGAAACTCCTCGCGCAAACGGCCGAAGACGCGCGGATCGGCCCCGCGAAAACGGTAGATCGACTGCTTGTAATCGCCCACCAGAAACAGCTTGCCGCGAAGATGTTCGTTGTCGCAGAGCGCCTTGACCAACTCGACCTGCAAGGGATCGGTGTCCTGAAACTCATCTACCAGCAGCAATCGGATTTGCGCGGCCAGCCGTTTGCGCAGCCCGCCTTGTTCGGCACCGACCAACAAACGCCGGGCATGGATCAAGAGGTCGTTGAAATCCAACACGGCCAGTTCCCGCTTGCGCCGCTCGTATTGTTCGGCCACTTCGGCGGCCAAACCGATCGCTTGCAGAGCGGCCTCGGCGGCTGGGCGGGCGGCCGCGGCATCGAAACTCGCGCGTTTTTCCACGCCCTTGATCTCTTCGCGCAACGTCGCCGCGGCGTCCCTGAACCGTTCGTACGTCGCCTCATCGTCCCAATGCTTCTTCCCGGCCCCTTGCACCATCGCCGCTTGGCGAATCTCGGCCAGTTCCGACATAACATCTTCTGCGAAACCGCAAGCGGATGTCGAGCCTCGTTGCGCGACCGACGGCAACCGCTCCAGGAGCACCGCGAAGCGATCTTGCATCTTCGGATGGTCCGACGGCCGGCGCGAAGCAATCTCCAACACGGTCCGCGCGGCGGCGGACGTGCCGAGTCGGCCGAGCAGCCGCGGCAGCGTGTCGCACCGCCAAAATTCCTCCCAACGCGCAAGCAAAGATTCGGCGCTCTCGTTCCGCCAGACGGGCCAGTCGATCTCCTGCCTGACGGCCAACAGCCGGGCGATCATATCGCGGAGCCGGTCCAACCCGAATCGGGCAACCAGCGTCAACACCGTCTCCTGCCGGTCGGCCAGCCGGTCGCGGAGCGCGTCGTCGGTCAACTCGAACAGCAGCGTGCCGGCCTGCGCGCCGTCGAGCACGCGGAACTGCGGGTCGAGCCGCGCCTCTACCGCGTGGGCGCGGAGCAGCGACGCGCAAAACGAGTGGATCGTGCTGATCCGCGCCGAGTCCAACTCGCGGACCAGTTCCATCCAATAGTCCGCCTGATCGTCGGGACATTCGCGGAGCCGGCGGTTGCAGGCCGAGCGGATTCGCTCGCGCATCTCCCGCGCGGCCCGCTCGGTGAAGGTGATCGCCACCACCTGGCCGAGGCGCGATCGCCGACCGGGGCCATGCGGACCGTCCGGTTGCAGTTCGGCCAGAAATCGCTCGATCAGCACGAAGGTCTTGCCGCATCCGGCCCCGGCCGAGACGGCCACCGACGTGCCCCGCGCGTCGAGCGCCCGGCGCTGCTGCTCGGTCAGGCCCGAGTAGTTCAGTCGTTGTCCGTCGGTCGGCATGTCTTCTCCAAAGAGCGGATATGGTTGACGCGGCAGACGGCGCCGTAGGGGCATCGGCCGGTGCATCGGTCGTCGGCACAGCAGACGGGAAAGCATCCGCGGCGCATGGCGTGGACCAGTTCCGCGACGGTGTCGCCCAACCCGGTGCGGAGTTCCTCCCACGTCGGGTCCAACTCGATGCTGCCGCCTTCGTCGACATACATCCTTAGTGCTTGCCTCGGCTTATATCCGCCGCCGCGGACGTACCAGTATCCGGCCCGCCACGGCAGAGCGTCGCGGTCGGCCAGCAGCAGTTTCATCGCGGCCAGCGAGTAGAGCGGCAATTGCAGGGTCGTGCCCGCCTTGACGCTCTCGGGGTTGACGCGGACCGATCCGCCCGTCTTGTAGTCGAGTACGTTGAATACGCCGCGTCCGGCCACCGCACCGACGTCGACGCGGTCGATCCGGCCCGAAACGCGGATCGTTTCTCCCTCGCGGACAAACTCCAACGGCTTGTCGGTCGAAGGCGGACCTTCGTTGCCGCGTCCGAACGCCACCTCGAACAACTCGGGCGCCGGCGGGGTATCGAAACCTTTCCACTGGGCATCGTACTTCTCGACCTGCTCGCGGTAGCGCGACATCCACTCGACGACCAGCCGGCGGTCGATTTCCCGCATCGCGGCCTTGACCGGATTGCTCGGCTCCGGCGGCAGTGAGTTTTGGACGGCTTCGTCCAACAGGGCGTCGAACTCGTCCGCCTCGAGTTCAAGCGGCGAGGCGGGCCTGCCCAATCGTCGATTTACCCGCCGGTGGAAGTCGGCCAACACTTCGTGCGCCACGCGGCCGCGGCCGAGCACGTCAAACTCCAAGGCCAAGTCCTCGACCGGCTCGATCTTCAGAATCCGCTCCATGAAAAAGCGGAACGGGCAGTAGGCGTAGCGCTCCAATTCGGTGGCGGAGAAGGTGCGTTGGGAGGAGAACTCGGCCGCCAATTCCCGCCGCGCCGCCGCGCCGCGCAACACGCCCTCGGCCGGGCCAAACCGCTCGCGGTCCTGGCGCGAGTAGAGCAATTTCAATCCGGCGGTAATCCGGCTACTGGCCGCTGAAGCGGCCAGCCCTCGACTCGTGCCACTGGCTAAGCCAGTGCCACCCATCAACCCAGCCAGCAGCGATACGTTCCCCTCCAACGCCGTGGCGACGGCCTTTACGCGGAACTCCGCCGCCGAGAGCGGTTCGTCGTCACGAGGGACGGGGCTAAGGTCCGTCTGCTCGACGCGCGTAATTTGCCCCGGCCCGAACGCCTGCTCGACCTCGTCGAGAAACGGACTGGGCAACAGCGGTTGCGCCGCTTCGTCCAGCGCCGGATAGCTCAGATACAACCGCTCGGTCGCCCGAGTTACCGCTTCGTAGAACAACAGCATTTCATCGCGGGTGCGTTCGGTACGGGCAACCAACGGCAGGCCGGCGTCGATCAGCCGCAAACATTCCTGCTCGCCGTAAAGCCGGTCCTCGCGGTCGGGCGGCGGAAAGACCTTTTCCGAAAGGCCGGCGAGAAACAGATGCGGAACGCGAAGCGAGCGGACGCTTGTTGCCGAGAGGACTCGCACCCGCCCCGACTCGTCGTCCGAGCTACCCAACCGATCGCTGCCGAGAATGTCCAGCAACGTCTCGAACGCTTGGCAGTGGTCGATTTCCGCCGGGTGACGATCCAGCCAATCGTCGAGCTTTTTGCTGTCCTTCAGGACTTTCATCAACTGCTGCCAAGCATTGCGGTCGGAGGGCGAAGCCCTCTCCCCTCTCTCCTCTCCCCTCTCCCCTCTCTCTTCGTCCATCGCCCGGAGCAGGCCGGTTTCTTTTGCCAAACGCTCCCACGCTTTTGCCCAACCGGGCAACGTGGCCTGCTGGGGTAGAGCGTCCAACACCACGGCCAGACGATTTACCACGGTCAACGTCTGACTGCAGGATGCGTCTCCTACAGGAGTCAATTGCTCGATCAGCCGCGCCCGGCCGCGAGGGATTTGCAGTTTGCGGATCGCCCGCTCCACCTCGTCGGGGCAGGCAGTTTTCCAGGCGGGCCAGTCGGGCTGAAAATAGTTGCTGCTCAACACTGCCAGCAGCCGGTCGAACGGCCAATCTTCCAGGTCCAATTGCAGCAGGTTGGCCAGTGCCCGCAACGCCGGCCGGCGCTCGAGTGTCTGGCCCGACTCGAACGCCGCGGGAATTTCCAGCCGCTCGAACGCCTCGCGGACCAGTTCGGCCGCCTCTTGCGGCGATCGGAAGACGACGGCGATATCACACGGTCTGGCCCGACGGTCGATCAGCAGCCGCTTGATCCTCGCGGCGATCATTTCGATTTCGCCGATTTGCCGGGCGGCGGCGAGGATTTCGATACCGGTGACATTGGCCGCCGTGCCGGCGGCCGCTAAACGGCTCTCGTCGCGCGGATTTTCAAACAGCATTCGCTCCAAGCGGGCCATGGCCGGCCAGCCGGTTTTCGTGGGTCGCTCCAACTGCTCGACCACGGCGTTGTAACGTCGGCGTTGCAGCGCGTCGAGCGTCTTTAGCGGCTTGGCGAACAAGTCGGCCCGTCGCGGCTCACCTTCGATCGGCAGCGAGATGAACATCTCCTCCGCACGCGCCGCCAGACTGTCGAGTATCTCGTGCTGCGTTCGGGTGAAGTCGGTGAATCCGTCGGCGACGACCAACGAGGGGAGAGGGGAGAGGACTCCTTCGCCCTCCGCCTTCCGCAACTCGTCCCGGGCCGACCAGAAGCGGCCCTCCGCGTCGAACAGCCCGTGCTCGCGGAGCGCTTGTTGGTATTCCTGATAAAACTCGAACAGTTCGGCGTCCTTGTCGGTCAGGCCGCGTTGCTCGCAGGCGCGCTGGAAATCTTCGGGCCAAATTTCCAGTCGCTTCAACTCGCCGATGAATTCGCAAACCAGGTCGATCAGCCCGGCGGTCTTGGCGATCGGCAGAAAATGCTTCAGCCGCTGCCGCGACGCCTGCTGGTCGATGATCCGGCGGAGCAGCTCGCGTTTCATCAGCCGGGTGACCTGTCGGATCGGCTTTCCGGCCTTGCGGAGCACCTCGACGGCGAACTTGTCGAAGGTGGTCACTCCCGGCGTGAAGCATCCCGTCAGATCGCCGTCGAGCAGCCGGTCGCGGATTTCGGCCACGGCCCGCCACGTCGGGGCCAGCCAGAGCGTCGATTCGGGCGGTCGCCGGCGAAGCGCATCGCGGTAGAGCGCGAGCAACCGTTCGGTTTTGCCGCTTCGTGCGGGGCCACAGATGATGGTGACGAGTGCGGACATTTGCCGTTTAGCCGGCGGACTCGCCAGCCGTGCAGGAAGCGGAATTGGCGGAACTTACACGACGTTCAAGCAAGCCGGCCAAACAGCGCCAATCCATCGAACAAAACACCGACCGCGAAATTTCTTCTTACCTCGGCGCCAGCGTGCAGGTCATCCGACGGCCGCGATGCATCGGCGGCGACTCGACCTTCGAGACGTCCGCCAGTTGGGCGAGGATCTCTTCGACCACCTTGCGGCCCTCCTGAATGTGCGCCATCTCGCGGCCGCGAAACAGAACCGTGACGATCACCTTGTCTTTGTGGGCGAGGAACTCGCGGGCCTTGTTCACCTTCACCTGGATGTCGTGATTGCCGGTCTTCGGGCGGACGCGGATCTCCTTGATCTTGACCTGATGCGCGTGCCCTTTGTGCTGCCGTTTCTTCTGCTGGTATTTGAACTTGCCGTAGTCCATGATCCGGCAGACGGGCGGCCGCTCCTTGGGCGCCACTTCGACCAGGTCCAGCCCCGCTTCCCTGGCCTGCCGCAACGCGTCCTCGGTGGGGATGATGCCCAATTGAGACCCGTCGGCAGCGATCACCCGGATGGGAGTGACGCGGATCTGTTCGTTCATGCGCTGTTTACCCGTCGTTGTCTGCAGCTTCCATTTACCCATAAGCAACTATCTCCAGGGGTCAGGGGGGAATGTCGAATGTCGAAATTCAAATGTCGAAGGAATGACGAAATTCAAATGTCGAATATGGGACGACCGTAATATATTGTTCATTCGACATTAAAATTTCGACATTCGTCATTCATTCGTCATTTGAATTTCGACATTCGTCATTTCTTCCTAACCGTTTTCTCTCTGATTTCCGCCTTGAGCCGTTCGACGGCGGCCTCCAACGGCATGGCCCCGAGATCGCCTTCGAGCCGGTCGCGGACGGCCACCTTGCCCTCCTCGACCTCGCGCGGGCCGACGACGAACATGTACGGAACCAACTGCAACTGTGCATCGCGTATTTTGGCGCCGATTTTTTCGGCCCGATAATCGCCCGTGACCCGCAACCCGGCCGCGGCCAGTTGCCGCTCGACGTTTCTGCCGTATTCCTCGACTTTTTGGCTAACGACCATTACCCGCACTTGCTCCGGGGCGAGCCACAACGGAAACGCCCCGGCGTAGTGCTCGATCAACATCCCCACGAACCGCTCGAACGAGCCGAACGGCGCCCGGTGGATCATCACCGGCCGATGGGGCGCGTTGTCGGCGCCGATGTACTCGAGGTCGAAGCGTTGCGGGCCGGGAAGGTTATAATCCAGTTGCACGGTGCCGAGTTGCCACTGGCGGCCGAGGCAGTCGGCGACGATGAAGTCGGCCTTCGGTCCGTAGAAGGCGGCCTCGCCGCGCTCGATGTGCATGTCCGGCAGGTCCATCTCGCGGCAGACGCCTTCCAGGGCATCCTCTGCCCGTTGCCACGTCTCGGCGTCGCCCACGTACTTCTCCTCGGACGGATCGCGGAAACCGAGCCGCACGCGGTAATCGTCCAGCCCGAGAGTCTTCAGCACGAACAGGGTCATTTCCAAACAACCGCGGAACTCGTCGGCGACCTGCTCCTCGGTGCAAAATACATGAGCGTCGTCCTGGGTGAAGCCGCGGACGCGGACCATGCCGTTCAGTTCGCCCGACTGCTCGAAACGATGCACCGTGCCGAACTCCGCCAGTCGTAGCGGCAGTTCGCGGTAGCTCCGCGGCTTCAGCTTGTAGATCATCACGTGGTGCGGACAGTTCATCGGCCGCAGCAGGTATCGCTCGCCGTCGTCCATCTCGATCGGCGGAAACTGCGTGTCCTTGTAGTACGGATAGTGGCCCGAGGTCTCGTACAAGTGGACGTTGCCGATCACCGGGGTGTAGACGGGCTGGTATCCGCGGCGGATGAGTTCGCCGTGGATAAAGTTTTCCAACTCGTGTCGGATCACCGCCCCCTTGGGCAGCCAAAAGACCAACCCCGATCCAACCGCCGGATCGATCATGAACAATTCGAGCTGTTTGCCCAACACGCGGTGGTCGCGCCGCTTGGCTTCTTCGAGCCGTTTGAGGTGTTCTTCGAGTTGCTTCTTAGTGAAGAAGGCGGTGCCGTATAGCCGCTGCAATTGCTGCCGCGAGGCGTCCCCTTTCCAATATGCCCCGGCCACCGACATGAGCTTGAAGGCCCCGATCGCGCCCGCGCCGGGCAGGTGCGGACCGCGGCAGAGATCGACAAACTCGCCCTGCCGATAGAACGACACGGTCTGCTCCGCGGCCAGTGTGTCTTCCAAGTGTTCGACCTTCAACGACTGATGCAGGTCGCGGCAGAACTGGACGGCCTCGGCGCGGTCCATCTCGACCCGCTCGAACGGCTCGTCCTCTTTGACGATCCGGGCCATCTCGGCTTCGATCTTCGGAAAATCCTCCTCCGAGAGCTTGTGCTCCATCTCGAAGTCGTAATAGAAGCCGTCGGTCACCGTCGGGCCGAATGCCAATTGCACCCCGTCGAACAGCCGCATCACCGCCCGGGCCATCAAGTGCGCGCACGAATGGCGGAGCAGGTCGAGGGCTTGGGGGTCTTTGTCGGTGATCAGACGCAGGGCCACTTGGCCGTCGGCCGGCAGGGGATCGTTTGCCCCAGCCAACTGCCCATCCACTTCGGCAGCCAAGGTGGCCTTGGCCAGCCGCGGTCCAATATCGGCGGCGATGTCCACCGGTCTAACGCGACGCGAGTAATCGCGGGATTTCCCGTCGGGCAGAGTGACAGTGAGCATGTGTCTCCAACGAGCCTTGGGCCGATCCCCCAGCGAGCGGGGCATCGGTACAAAGGACGCTCCGCGGACTATCCGCACGGGGGATTCTGTTACCGGAGTATAGGTTGTAACGGTGAGTTGCCGCAAGGGGACGAAATGCCAATAACTGTCGTCTACCTCCGGTTCCTTGGAGAAAGAGATAATGCCGCTCAGTAAATCCACCATCAAGCGAATCGAGGCGCTCCGCCGAACGCAAGGTCTCACTCAGGCACAAGCGGCGGAGGCAACAGGCTATTCGCCACAGGTCGCGTGGGCAAGAACGGTCTGCGGCAACCTCACGCCCCCGCTCGATCAACTGGAGAAAATCGCCGAGGTGCTGGGTACCACGGTTCTTAAAATTGCCCCTGCCTTTTTTAATCTCTCGGACCGCGTTAAAATACGCGGCCTTTTCTTGCGAACAATCCGTGCCACACGACCGGTTTTGCCGCTCATATTTCACGGATTGTGGGCGACAAAACAACTTTTACGATGCGGCATTTACCGTGGAACGCATGGAACTATGGTATATTGCCAACTCGGCTTTGGACAGATCATCAAATCGTTGCGACCCCATCCAGTACCGAACGGTCGTCGGACTGATCGGGCGACCAAATTGTCCGACAAACCAACAAGCCAATTGGGCAAACGGTCCAAAGACGCGACAAATCACATTATAGCAGATTGCCGCAACGGTGACGGAAATACCGCACGCTGTTTGCCGCATCAAATAAGAAACTAAGCATTGCGCGAAATCATCGTAGGCAGTTTCAATGGCAACCTGGAAATTCGTGTTGTTGCTCTTTGTGAATGTTGGCGCGTCGTTGGTCGTTCTGTCTATAGACTGCGAAATGACTGGCAGCGTTAGCCAGTGGGCGAGCCTAATCGCGGCGTTCAGGCGATGCCGTGCTTCAACATACGCCGGATCATCAAGCCCCCTGTACGCCTGAGCTTCATCCCAGAGATGGTCGCGGATGTCGAACAGCCGTTGTCGCAGAAGGATCACCCGTAGACGTGTCCAGCAGGCGTAGGATAAGCAGCCAGCAATAAGGCTCGTTCCGATAAAAATCATCACGTAATCATGGATCATATTCGGAACCCCCTATTTTGTCCATTCCGCTCGATTCCCTGTTGGGATCAAGAATTTGCTCCAGCTTTTTCGAGCGTTCTTCATGGTTCTGAAAATAATTATTGACCTTTCTCCACATGCATAGGTAAAACCAATAAACCGCTCCGATCGGTATCGCGATTACAGTAGCAAGCTTGGCAAGAAAGCCCCACAGATTTTCAGGCGTGGTTGCAACTTCCACAACACCACGCGTTATAATTAGTATTCCTACAACAACTCCAGTGACCACAATGGCGTAGCGGATAGTTCTGCCTATCTGTTCCCACTTAAATATCGCCACCGCTTCCGACGAAATTGCTTTATTATCACCCTGCCCTTTCTCTTCAACCATAGCATACCGGTCCTTGAGTCCTCACACCAAAACACCAGCACCCTACCTTTGAGCACAGTGTGCCAACCCTGTCAATAGGGGAAACGCGGCCAGTTGGGTTTTTTAGGACAGCGCTCCATTATTTATGAGCGGCAACAACCGGGCACTTTCCTTCCGTAATAGATTGGGGTACACTACCGTCTGTATCGCTACGCTCACCCCTTCTTTTGGGCGGCACTGCGATAGGGAATTCTTTGGGCGGTTAGCTCAGTTGGTTAGAGCACCAGCTCGACAAGCTGGGGGTCACAGGTTCGAGCCCCGTACCGCCCACTACGACGCGCGAAAACACTTAAAAACAAGGGATTTGTTCGCCCGGCGGACCGAATCCCGCAGCTTC
>JAUWPQ010000189.1 GCA_030611515.1 Planctomycetota bacterium
TTGTTGGGGACATTCCCACTGACATTTCGAATTTGCCATCCTTGGCTCCTCCGTTGTGCGGTTTGTTTTGCAACGATAGCATGACGGAAGAGCCTTTTTTAGTGGATACCAATTATCACCGTTTTTCAGAAAGTGCAGAACCTGGTGTTGGCAAAGAAGTAGTTCGCAAAATCATTGGAACGCAACCGGGCAGTTTTGCATCCGTGAAAGTCAAAGGCAAATCCCAAACGCGATTCATTAAGGCGACTGTCCTTAGACAAGTTGGAACGAAACTTGTTAAGTAGGATACGGTATTTTGAATATTGCGTTTCCTGCGGTTCTCATTATTTTGCTGGTTCTTCCGGGCGTCATTTTTAACAAATGCCGTTCGGTATCTGGACGCTTCGGAAGTCAGCGGCAAATTCTAGACGAAATCTTCCCTAGTCTTGGTGCGGCGGTTGTGGCGCATCTTGTGTGGGTGTTTGGGTGCTATCTGCTTTCTGGTTGGTCTGGACTTCAGGTTGATATTGAGGCTGTACTGCTGTTAGCAGCCGGCCGACTAGGTGAGCAACCGAATTCTATCCAAGCAATTCAGGCGGCCAGCAATCATCCAATTGCTGTTTTGCTGTACTTTTCGTCGCTGCTGGTAGTCTGCTACGTGACTGGGTGTTGGTATCGGCGGTTTCTTGTCAGGAGACACGGATCTGTGCGGGCCTTGACGGTATTTGCCGCACAAGACGAATTTCAAGCAAGACGCTTTGCTGACTGGGCAAATCTCATCCCAACCGATCTTCCAGATTCTGACGTGACATGCACAATAGTTGTTGCATCGCTGACCATTGGTTCAAAGTCATATTTGTATGCTGGTTTTCTCAGAAATGTTTTCTGGAACGAGTCTACTGGCGAGCCTGAGTGGATACAATTATGGTCCACATCTCGCCGAGACATCATGGAAGACCGCGAAGGGGATTCAAATATGCCAGACACGTGGTATGATGTCGCTGGCGAGTTTTTTGTGATTCGATTCTCGAAGGTTGACACCCTTAACCTAATTTACACAGCACTCGAAGAGTCGGGTGACAATGGTGAAACATCCGCAAGAGCCGAGTCAAATGGTGTAGATGCCGCAGTCGTCCCAGAGTAGTCGCTACGAGCGTGAATCCTTCCGCCGGAAAAACTTGCTGCACCCAAATCACTCGTCCTTCGGCTTCTCGCTTTCGCTTTCTTCCCTCAGCCACTTGGCCCTCAGTAGGTTGCCGAGGTAACCGGGCGAGAAGGCGTCGAGGCCGTACATGAGAATGGCGCGTTCGGTCCGACCGGAGGCCTCGTAGGCGCGGGCGAGATTGTATCGCCCGCCGCCGGTCCAGGGGCCTCCGGGATAGGCCTCCAGCGTCCGCTTCATGAAGTAGTCCACGGCCGCTTCGTAGTCGCCGCGCTGATAGGCGATCAAACCGCACCAGTAAGTGGCGTCTTGTTTTCCGCGCAAGAGCATCAATTTCTCGATCTGAGCGATGGAGGATGCCCTAAGTTCCGCGTTCGACGGCCGGGCCGCCTGATAGTATTGCATCGCGCCGTCGTCGCCGACGAGCCTGCCCTTCAGATAGAGTATTCGGCCGCGAGAGAGCGGCGCCGCGGGGATGACATGGAACTGCAACATGGCGAGCAGCCGGGCTTGGACCTGCCGCCGGTCGAGGTTCGAGCGCCGCAGGAGCGTTTGGAACGGATGTTGCCAGAGCCGGACGTCGGCCAGCCCCGCCGCCTCCGTCCAACGCCGGGCGGCGGCCGACGGCGAGGTCGTCAGGACCATCTTCCGATCGCCGGCCAAACGCGATTCGAGCATTTTCATGCAACGGGCCAAATATGGAGGCGAGGCCTCGAGCAAGGCCGTCACGCCGCCCAGGTCCGACGCCTGAACGCCATAGACTCGCGACGGGCCGGCGTTCATCCGCTCGAGCAGCTTGTTGTCCGAGCGAACCTCGGCCAAGGTGGCCGGCCGGATCGTCAGTTGGCCGGTTTCATCTCGCGCGACGCCGTCGGGGGCAGGGATCGGCAGCCCCAACAGCGGATCGAAGAGATATACTTTTCCCTCGATCAACACGCCTACGCACCAGGGGCGCGGAGGGTTGTCGGTCGGTTTTTCGGGCGAGTTGGGTTTTCCTGGTTCGCTGGGGCCACTGGGCACTGAAGTGCCCAGCCCTTGTTTATCGTCCAGGGCGAGCAGTGCGGCGTCGATGTCCAATTGTCTTAGCAGAAGGATGAAGACCCACGCCCGTTCCGTGGCCGTGCCCCGACCGAACAGCAGCGTTTCCCAGGGGAAGAGCGGAATCCGCTCCGGCGATTCGGGTTCGATCTGGATGTTTCGCACGGTCCAGTCGAAGAGACTTTTCGCCCGCTCCAGGTCGTCGAGCTTCTCGCCCCGCGCCCAGAGAGAAACGTCGCGCAGCCAGGCGGCCTCTTGCAAGGCGTATCCGTCGAAGCGGGTAAACTCCATTTGGCCCAGATTCTTCACTTGCGGCAAGTCGGCCAGCGGCTTGGGCAGTGAGGCGATCATCGGGGCAGGTTTCCAGTCGGCCGACGGCCGTTGGGGGCGGATCCATTGGTTGAGCCGGTCGACGATTTGGCGAAGCATCTCCGTCTCGGGCCAGACGACCAGCAAGGGATCGAACGGCCGATCGGAACCTTCGGGCTCGGGTTGGTTAAACTCATTGAGGCGTTCGAGAATTTGCGGCAGGACGTTGGCGGAGCCGAACTCGTCGAGGCGGTCGAGGTTGTCGATCGCGTAGGTCAACAGTTCCTCGCGGTATTGGCTCGATACGGCCGGGCCTTCCTGGTCGCCTGCCGTCGGGGCCTTCTTTGAATCGCGGCAGCCCCCGCAGCCGGTCAGCAGCGGAAGAAGCAGCAAGCAGAAGAGGAACCGCAATTCCCCGTTCCCACGCGGAGCATGGGAACGAGAGGAGAGTAGGCATCTTCTCGTTCCCATGCTCTGCATGGGAACGGACGCCTTGCGACGCTCTGCGTCGGCGACCGGTGTTCCCGCCGACGCAAAGCGTCGGGAAAGGCGGGTTCCCACGCGGAGCATGGGAACCAAATATTTTGCAATTTGCATTATATTATTCCTTCAATTCGCGTCGATTTCCTCGACCGCTCGCCTCAGTGCCAGCAGCCGCCGCAACATGCCGGCGAATTGGTCCAAGGGGACCATGTTCGCCCCGTCGCTGGGCGCGGCGTCGGGGTTTGGATGGGTCTCTAAAAAGAGTCCGTCGGCGCCCAGGGCGACGGCCGCGCGGGCCAACGGCTCGACCATTGCCCGATTGCCTCCAGTGGCGGCGCCCAGTCCGCCGGGTTCCTGAACGCTGTGCGTGGCGTCGAAGATCACCGGCGCGCCGAGCGATTGCATCTGGACGATTGCCCGCATGTCGTTTACCAGCCGTCCGTATCCGAAGAAGGTTCCCCGCTCGCCGAGCAAAACGTGTCGGCAACCGCCCGACTCGAGTTTTTCGACGACGTGTTTCATGTCCCAAGGGGCCATGAACTGGCCTTTTTTGACATGCACCGGCCGACCGGTCGCCGCCGCGGCCAGAAGCAAGTCGGTCTGTCGGGCGAGGAAAGCGGGAATCTGCACCAGATCACAGGTCCGCCCGACCGGCTCGGCCTGGCTCGGCTCGTGGATGTCGGTCGTCACCGGCAGACCGGTCGAGTCCTTGACCCGTTGCAGAATCGCCAGTCCTTTTTCCAACCCTGGACCGCGATATGCCGCGACGCTGGTGCGGTTGGCCTTGTCAAACGACGCCTTGAAGACCAATTGAACGTCCAGTTCGGAGGCGATTTGCTTCAGCCGCTCGGCGATCGACAGGGTCAGCTCCTCGCTTTCGATCACGCACGGCCCGGCGACGACCAGCAACGGCCGTCCGCGTCCGCAGCGAAGATTGTCGATGGAAACGGGATTTTCCGGCATGGGATTTTACCTGTTAAGTGACTCTCTCAGTCAACAAATGTCACGATAATGTATTCCTGACTCCCATAGTTCCTGTTACCGCTTCGGCCGGCACGACCAGCGTCAGCCTGCCGGGCAACACCCGGATGTCCAGCGGCAACACTCCGCCCGGGTCTCCGTCGAGTTGGTAGGGCACCTCGCCGTCGGAGGAGATCCGCAATCGCCGCGCGCGGCAGACGGTAAAATCTTCCAAACGATGATGTTGTCCGGCCAACACGGCCGCCGCATACCACAGACCGGGCCAAAATCGACCGCGGCGAAGACAACACACGTCCAGCATACCGTCCGAACCGTCCGCTTGCGGGGCGATCCGCAATCCGCCTCCGTAACACGGGAGGTTGAAAGCGAACAGCCAACGCGCCGCGACCGGACCGGATTTACTCGGCTTGTCCCATTGTATCCGAATCTGGGGAAATTCGTAACTCCCGATTGATTTCAGGATCGGCTTGCCGTAGCTGCCGAAATTGATGTGTCCGGTGCGATTTTCATGCACGCGGCGGACGACTTCCGCGTCGAAACCGCAACCGACCATCAGCGAGAAGAGCCGTCCGTTGGCCTCTCCGGCGTCTACCCGGACGGACACGCCATCGGCGATGGTGCGGCAAAGCGTTTCGGGGTCTTTGCTCAACTTGAAATAGACGGCCAGCAGGTTCGAGTTGCCTGCCGGCAGGAAACTCAACGGCACACCGTCGTCGGTGCGGTTGATCAACTCCGCGGCGGTCCCGTCGCCGCCCACTCCGACCAGCGCCCGCAGCACTCCCTCGGCATGCCACCGGTTGGCCTGGGATGCGGCTTCGGCGAGATCGGTGAACAGCGCGGTCTTGAAGTTTTGCTTTTCAAGTAGATCAGCCAGGCGTTCGACCCGCGAGTGCGAGTCCCTTGGCCCGGCCTTCGGGTTGAACAGAATCGCCACGCGATCGGCGTCGCGGGGAAGCGCGGCGGTGGAAACAACGGCGGGCAAGACTCGCCTCACTGTTCGTTGAGTGTTTGGAATACAATAATCTGAACAATAGCCTCCGGCTATTGCGGCAAACGAAATGTAATATACCAAGGCCGCCCCTCAGGAAAAAGACAGGCAGAATCGGTGGATGATCTCCGTGGCCTGACGGAGTTGATCGAGCGAGATCCATTCGTCGGCCGTGTGGGCTTGTTCGATGGAACCGGGGCCGAAAACCACCGATGGGACGCCAGCGGCCGCGAAAAATGCGGCGTTGGTGGCGTAAGGCACGCCCAGCCAGCGACATCTCCCGACCACCTCGCCCGCCGACCGTAAGAGCCGATCGGCCAACCGTTCGTTGTCTCGGTCCGAAAGCGGCGGGCCGGACATGAACGGCAAATCGTGCTCCAGCGGAAACGAAGTTATCGCCGGTTGCGAGAGGTGATCGATCAACTGTTGCCTGGCCTCCTCGGGCGACTCGCCGGGCGGCGGACGGCAGTCGATCTCGATTGTGCAGCGGTCGGGCACTGTGCCGACGCTCGAGCCGCCCCGGATCGTACCGACGCTCAATGTCCTCCGGCCGCAGAGCGGGTGGGCCGGCCCGGCGGTCTCCAACTCCGCCGCGTATCGCTCAATCGCCGCGACGACTCGCGCCATTCTGTAAATCGCATTATCCGCGGCCACGGGGCGGGAACTATGCCCGGCACACCCCAGGGCATGGCACCGCCAGCGGATCACGCCCTTGTGGGCAACGATTGCGTCCAGATCGGTCGGCTCGGCTACGATCGCGGCGTCGGGCCGTCGGGGGACGATCTCACCGCCGTCCTCGTCCCATAGTTTGGTCAGCCGCGAAGCTCCGCTGAATCCATGCTCCTCGTTCACCGTGCAAGCGACGACGATCGTCGGCCGGGGGCTGGGCCGCCGGTCCGCCAGCCGAGCGGCGGCCGCGATAATGGCGGCCATCCCTCCTTTTACGTCGCAGGCGCCGCGACCGTGGAGCCGGCCCTCGCGCTGGAGCGGCTGAAACGGTTCAACGGTCATGCCTTCCACCGGCACGGTGTCCTGATGGGCGTCGAACAGCAGCAATCGGCCCTCCCGCGCCGATCCGGCGTCTCCATCGAGCCGAGCAATAAAATTCTCCCGGCCCGGCGAGACCGGCTGGCGGAAAGTAGTCAAACCGATCCGCGAAAAGGTCTCTTCCAAAAAGTCGGTCAGTCGGGCCTCGCCGAAAATCGGCCCCGTTGGCTCACGGTCCATCGGATTGACGCTCGGGATCGCCACCAGTTGCTTCAGGATTTCGACCGGATCGAGGATCATTAGTCGGCCAGCCAATCGTCGAGGTGTTCGGCCACGAATTGGTTGTCGGTCAAGTGCGGATAGTCGCGGCAAACGCGGTCGATTTCGGCGGCCTGTCCTTCGCTGAGTGTTTCGTGGGGATCGAGGCACCAGACGCCTTCGAGCAGCCCTTGCCGGCGGAGCACCTCGTGGATGCCGGGAATGCAGCCGGCAAAGCCGTCGGTGACGTCGAACAACGCGGCGTTCGAGTCGGTCACTTCCACGGCGCGTTGCAGCAACTCGGGCGGAATCGGGGCTCCGCTCTCGGCGACCGTCCGGCATTGCTCAAACAACTCGACCGCCCGGCGTCGGTCGGCTGAGCAACTCATCGAGTTGTTCGACGTCCGCGATCCGTTCGGGCAAAAGTGACTGTTTACTACAAGAGTTGGTCATCGGTCGGTAATGACTAGGTAAGAAACCAGTGGTCTGAAACGAAAAAAATCCGTCCTACAATTCGTCCATCTATGTTGACTTGTAGCAACATGATGAGCTGACTGTAGCAAAATAATACGCTTTGGAACAGAGCCTACGCCCTCCGCCACAATAAGCCAGGCCGGATGCAATTGACGGAAAGCCTTTCCATTAAGAGAGTTGGGGCGATTTGCCGAGATTTCCGGTCAGAAAGCCAAGCAAGTGGCACGCCGAATGCTTAAAAGAGAGCAGTCAGCGAAGCGAAAGAAAGAATTCGCCGGAACAAAGCGACTGGCCCGTGGGGCCTCTGACGATTTTGACCGGACGGTTACCTTGCCCTTACTGCCCGGTCGGCCGCTATGTAGGTGGCACGTCAAAGGCCCCTATTTTATTTCCTTTCCGAAGATTTTGGAAGAGGTAAAATTACCGGAGGGCAAGGCGACCCTCTGTGGGGCGGGAGCTTGGGGCCTTTCATTCGCCGAGGCATCTTGCGACCTCGCGCCCGTTTGGATACACTTGTTCTTTCTATCTTTGCCTGCCCCCCTTCCAAACAGTAGGAAAAGGGGCTGCCCGATGGTTGCCAGCGTAGCTTCAATTGGCAGAGCACCGCATTCGTAATGCGGGGGTTAAGGGTTCGACTCCCTTCGCTGGCCCTATAGTGTGAACGCATAAAAGACAGGGATTCATTGGACCGCGGCTAACAACGGCGCGACCGACGGCGGCGCGACCGACACAACGCGGTTTTATGGTTTAGGAGCAACCCACGATGGCGCAAACCGCCGAGTTCGATCTGAAACAAACCGTCCTGATGAACGACGCCTTCGGCCCGCAGGAAGTGCGGCAGATGCAAGAGGCGATCGCGCGGGATTTCTCTCAATATGCCATGCTCCGCGACGCGGTCGGAGAACTTCAAGGCCGGGAGGAACAAACGCCGGCCAGTCAAGTGCGGCTTGGCGTCTGTTTGTATTTGTTGGGGCGTTACTACCGCGCGATCGAGGTGCTTAGCGAAGCCGACGGCGGGGCGATGGCCCGCTATTATCAGGCCAAGTGCCATTTCGCACGGCAAGAGTACACCGAAGCCGTGGAGCACTACACCGCCGCCGAGAAGGCCGGTTACAACTCGGACGAGTGCGCCTTGGGCCGGGCCGATGCGATCCGTTGCGGCGGCGACGCGACGGCCGCGTTGAAGACGTTGGACGCGCTTTCGGGCGCCGTCGAGCAGACCGCCGAATACCTCTCGCAACGCGCGGCCACCGTCTCGGCCTTGGGCGGCAACACCAAGGAAGTCGTGGCGCTGTACGAAAGGGCGGTCGAGGCCGACCGCAATCATCCCGGCGCACTGTTCGGCCTGGCTCTGGAAAACGACCGCTACGGCAACGACGACACGGCGATGGAGCTTTACAACCGCGCCGTCAACCGCTTTCCGGCCCACGTCGGTTCGCTGGTCAATCTCGGCTTGCTCCACGAAGACCGCGAGCAGTACGACAAGGCCGCGCAGTGTTACCGCCGCGTGTTGGACGTTTACCCGGACCATCAGCGGGCGCAGCTTTTCTTCAAGGACACCGAGGCCTCGCACGGACAGTATTACGACGAGGACGCCCAGAAGAAGCGCGACCGAATGGGTCAGGTAATGAACGTCCCGGTGACCGATTTCGAGTTGTCCGTCCGCAGCCGGAACTGCCTGCAAAAGATCGGCATCATGACACTCGGCGATCTCTGCCGATGCACTGAATCGGAACTGCTGACCAGCAAAAACTTCGGCGAGACCAGCCTGGTGGAGATCAAGGAGATGTTGACCACCAAGGGGCTGCGGCTCGGTCAGTTTGCCCATGACCGACCGGCGGGTGAGTTTGTCGAGCCGGAATCGCTCTCGCCCGACGAGCAAGCGATGTTGGGTCGTCCCATCTCCGAGTTGAACCTTTCGGTCCGCGCGCGGAAGTGCATGAC
>JAUWPQ010000184.1 GCA_030611515.1 Planctomycetota bacterium
GCCTCATGCCCCTCGATCTCCACAAAAAACAATGCCGCTCGATCCGGACCGGCGATCGGCAACGACTCGATCCACGTCAGATTGATCTTGTTCCGCTTCAATACCGCCACGGCGTCGGCCAAGGCGCCGGGCCGGTGTTCCAACTGAAACAACATCGCCGTGCGGTCGTTTTTTGTCCGGGGCGGCAGTTGGTCGCCGACCACCGCGAAACGGGCGGTATTGGCGGCGTTGTCCTCGATGTCCTCCGCCACGACTTCCAGATTGAAGCAGACGCCGGCTTCCCGGCCGGCGACGGCCGCCGCGCCGGGCTTCCCACCGGCCAGTTGGCAAGCGGTAGACGTGCTCGTGACCTCGATCGGCCGGGCGAAGTGCAAGTGCTTGGCCAGCCAATTGCGGCATTGCGACAAGGCCGTCGGCACACCGTACACTTCCCGCACTTCCGCGCGAGGGCATTTGCTCAGCAGTGCGTGGCGAACGCACAGCGTCACTTTCCCGCAGATCTTCAATTCGTTCCGCAGCAGTGCGTCGAAAGCGTCGGCCAGACGGCCGTCGGTAGAGCTATCCAGCGGAACCAGACCGAAGTCCGACTGCTTGCGATGCACCTCGTCGAACACGGCCGCGGCGCCGTCGACCGGCACGCACTCCGCACTTTGGCCGAAATGCTGCATCGCCGCCAGATGACCGAATCCGAACGGCGGGCCTGGGAAGGCGACGCGAGGCGCCCGGATCAGCGCGCGGCAGCCGCCGGCAACCTCGCGCAACACCGCGCTGACCGAGCGGGCCGACATCGGCCCGCGACTTTTGTTCGCCAATCGGCGCAGGGTTTCGTCTTCACCGTCGGGCGTCGTCGGCCCCAACGCAAGCTGCCCACCGCGCCGCGCCGATTCGAGGACCAAATCCGCCCGTTGCTGCAACAACTGGACCAACTCCGAATCGAGGCGCTTGATCTTGGCCGCCGCGCCCGTGGAGCGGGCCGGCTTGGCGGGCGATTTACGCCTCGTGCCGGTGGGTATCGTTTTTTTTGCCTTGCGTTTGGCCATGCTATCGACAACATTTTGCTTTTCGGAAGATGCCCTCTTCTACCCGAGGGTTATCGGGGTGTCAACCCTCCGGCGGGGTGTGTCGCGGTGGGACCGACAACCATTTCCGCCGATCGGCTTTCAGCTCCGTATGTCAAAATGGCAGTCCGCCAATCGCCGATGACCGCCGAATCGAAGCTCAAAACGAATCGTTCCAGCGTAAAGCCTTTCCCTGCAATGCTTTATAACCCACGGAAAACTCGCCCCCATCCGGCGGCACGCCCTTTGCTCCCCCTGACGTATTCTTGCAGAGGGTGCCAAGACCCCGGATTGTTTGAACAAGGAGTATCAAATGTCTACTGGCGAAAAAATTATCGGAATCGACCTCGGTACCACGAATTCGGTGGTGGCCGTGATGGAAGGCAAAGACGTTAAGGTTATCCCAAACGCCGAAGGGAATCGGCTGACGCCCAGCGTGGTGGCGTTCACCGACAAAGAGGAGACAGTCGTTGGCGAGCCGGCCCGACGCCAGGCGGTGACCAATCCCACGCGGACGATTTCCTCGATCAAGCGTTTCATGGGCCGCCGGCACAACGAGGTCGCCTCGGAAGAGAAAATCGTGCCTTACAAGATTGTCGGCGGGCCGGAGGACTACGTTAAGGTCGAAGTGGACGGCCGCGACTACACGCCGCCGGAGATTTCGGCCTTCACGCTGCGGAAGCTCAAGGAAGCGGCCGAGGCCTATTTGGGCTATAAGGTAAACAAGGCCGTAATCCCCGTCCCGGCCTACTTCAACGACGCTCAACGCCAAGCGACCAAGGACGCCGGCCAGATAGCCGGGCTGGAGGTAGCGCGGATCATCAACGAGCCGACCGCCGCCTCGCTGGCCTACGGTTTGGACAAGAAAAAAAGCGAAAAGATCGTGGTCTTCGACCTCGGCGGCGGAACCTTCGACGTCTCCGTGCTCGAGGTGGCCGACGGCGTCTTCCGCGTCATCAGCACCAACGGCGACACCCACCTGGGCGGCGACGACTTCGACCAGTGTCTTATCAATTACGTGGCCGACGAGTTCAAGGGCCAATACAACATCGACCTGCGCAAGGACACGATGGCCCTGCAACGGCTCCAGGAGGCCTGCGAGAAGGCGAAGAAGGAGCTTAGCTCGGCCCAATCGACCGACCTGAACCTGCCCTTCATCACGGCCGACGCCCAGGGGCCTAAGCACTTGCAGATGTCGATTACCCGCGCGAAACTCGAACAGTTGATCGACCACTTGATCGACCGCTGCCGCAAGCCGGTCGAGCAGGCGATGAAAGACGCCCACCTCACGCCGAAGGATCTCGACGAAGTGGTGCTGGTCGGCGGATCGACCCGGTTGCCCAAGGTGCAGCAGGTGGTCAAGGAGATGTTCGGCGGCAAGGAGCCGCACAAGGGGGTCGACCCCGACGAAGTGGTGGCCATCGGCGCCGCCATCCAAGGCGCGGTCCTGGCCGGAGACGTAAAGGACGTGCTGCTGTTGGACGTCACTCCGCTCTCGCTGGGTATCGAAACGCTCGGCGGAATCATGACCAAACTGGTCGAGCGGAACACTACCATCCCCACCGAACGGAAACAGATTTTCAGCACCGCCGACGACAACCAGACGGCCGTCACCATAAAGGTCCATCAGGGCGAGCGGCAGATGGCCGCCGACAACCGGCTGTTGGGAATGTTCAATCTGGAAGGCCTCCCGCTGGCGCCGCGCGGCATGCCGCAGATCGAGGTCAAGTTCGACATCGACGCCAACGGAATCCTCAACGTCTCGGCCAAGGATCTCGGCACCGGCAAGGAACAGACGGTGCGGATCGAGCAGTCCAGCGGGCTGTCCGAGAGCGAGATCGACACGATGCGCAAGGACGCCGACTCGCACGCCGAGGACGACAAGTGCAAACGGGAATTGGCCGAACAACGCAACCAGGCCGACTCGATGTGCTGGCAACTCGAAAAGCTGTTGAAAGAACACGCCGACAAGTTGGCCGACGCCGACAAGCAGGCGGTCAATGCGGCCATCGAAAAAGCCCGCGAGGCGGCCAAGGGGGACGACGCCGAGCGGATCAAGTCGGCGGTCCACGAGTTGGAGCAGGCGTCTCACGCCTTGAGCAAGACGCTCTACGAGAAGGCCGGCCCCCAGGATCAGGCGGCCTCCGGCGACGGCGGCGATCCGCAGCCCGACGCTCAACCCTCCGCCGCCCCGGCCGGCGCCGGCGAAGACGACGCCATCGACGCCGAGTTCGAGGTGAAGGAGTAGCATTCGGTCCCCTCTCCCTTCCCAAGGGAGTGGGGACTTTTTATGCTTTGATCAGAGCAAGATAAATGGACTTGCACGCATACATAGTTGCCGGGGCGAACGGAGTAGGGAAAACAACCTTCGCCAGGGAGTTTTTGCCCAAATACGCTCACTGCCGAGAGTTTCTCAATGCCGACTTGCTGGCGGCGGGCATTTCTCCCTTTGATCCCGACACGGCCGCAGTCGCCGCCGGACGCGTGCTTCTCACACGAATGAAGGACTTGATTCGGCAAGGCAAGAATTTTGGTTTCGAGACTACGCTGGCCGGAAAGACCTATCTGTCGATCTTTCGCGACATGAAGGATCGAGGATACAGGTTGCACTTGTTCTACCTGTGGCTGCCGATTGTGGATATGGCTATTGACCGTGTCGCGCATCGGGTCGAGCAGGGTGGACACAATATCCCGGAAGACGTGATTCGACGGCGATTCGACGCGGGGCCTCGCAATCTTTTCAAGTTCTACTTGCCGCTGTTCGATGCGTGGATGATGTTTGATAGTTCAACATTGCACCCGCGCAAAATTGCCTGCTACGACGGCAGAAATACCGAAGTGCTAGACGCCGAAATCTACAAGAACATTGTCAGCGTAGCACGGGGAGGTGAGATATGACGAAAGAAGAACTGCTTTTTGAGCAAGCGGAAAAGGCCATGCAGGAAGCGGCGGACCGAGTTGTGGAAGAAGCGCGGCGGACAAATAGCTCGGTTGTCGTTTGGGAAGACGGCGCCGTTCGTCATATTCCGCCCGATCAACTGCCGCCGCCCAAGCAGCCCTCACCCTAACCCTCTCCCGGCAGGAGAGGGGACCGGACTAAACAATCATGGCATTTCGATTCGACAAACTGACGCTCAAGGCTCAAGAGGCCGTCGCACGGGCGCAGGAACTGGCCGCCGACCGGGGCCATTCGCAAATCGACCCGCTGCACCTGTTGGCCGCGCTGTTGGCCGAAAGCGACGGCATCGTCGGGCCGATCCTCGATCGGATCGGCGTAAATCGTAGGCAGTTGGACCAGGTCGTTCAAGCGGAAATGAAACATTTCGCCAAGGTTTCCGGCGGTGCCCCGCCGCAGGGGAGCCGCGAGCTGAACCAGGTGCTCGAGGCCGCCCAGCGCGAAGCCGACGCGATGAAGGACGAGTTCGTCTCGACCGAACACCTTTTACTCGCGCTGGCGAAAGTCGATTCAAAAGCAAAAAACGTCCTGAAACTGAACGCCGTCACCGACGCCGACCTGTTAAAGGTGTTGCAGACCGTTCGCGGCAGCACACGGGTGACGGACCAAACGCCCGAGGGAAAGTTTCAGGCGTTGGAGCGATACGGGATCGACCTGGTCGAACGCGCCCGACAGGGAAAACTCGATCCGGTGATCGGCCGCGACCAGGAAATCCGTCGCGTCATGCAAGTTCTTTCCCGCCGGACGAAGAACAACCCCGTGCTGATCGGCGAGCCTGGCGTGGGTAAGACCGCCATCGCCGAGGGGCTTGCACTGCGGATCGCAGAGGCCGACGTGCCCGAGAGCCTGAAAAACCGCCGAGTGATCGCGCTCGACATGGGCGCGCTGGTCGCCGGCACCAAGTTCCGCGGCGAGTTCGAGGAGCGGCTCAAGGCCGTGCTCCGCGAGGTGGCCGACGCGGGCAACGTGATCCTCTTCATCGACGAGTTGCACACGGTCGTAGGCGCCGGCCGGGCCGAAGGGGGTAGCGACGCGGCCAACCTGTTGAAGCCCGCCCTGGCACGCGGCGAGCTGCGCTGCATCGGCGCCACGACGCTGGACGAGTATCGGAAATACGTCGAGAAGGACGCCGCGCTGGAGCGGCGCTTTCAGCCGGTAAATGTCGGCGAGCCGTCGGTCGAGGACACGATCGCCATCCTCCGCGGACTGAAGTCCCGCTACGAGGCCCATCACAAGGGCGTACGGATCAAGGACTCGGCGCTGGTCGCGGCGGCCAATCTCTCGCACCGCTACATCGCCGACCGCTTCCTGCCAGACAAGGCTATCGACCTGATGGACGAGGCCACCAGCCGGCTGGCGTTGGAGTTGGAGAGCGTGCCGACGGAGATCGACCAGGTGCAGCGGCGGCTGGTACAGCTCGAATTGGCCGACCGTCAACTCGCCGAGGAGACCGAGGAACACGCCCGGCAGCATCGCGCCGAGGTGCAAGAGGAGATGGCCGAGCTGCGCAAGACGCTCGCCGACCTGCGTGAGCAATGGGAACTGGAAAAGAGCGGCCTGGGCGACGTGCAGGAGATACGTCAACGGCTGATGGACGTCGAGTTGCAGTACAACCAACTTGCCGCGTCGATCAAGGAGAAACAGTCCGGCGGCGCGCCGGTCAACGAGGCGGACTATCAAAAACTCTACGAACTCGACATCCAGCAAAAGGACTTGGCCAAGCAGCTAGATGCCCAGGAGGCCGACGAAGCGGGTGCCACTGCTGGCTCGTCCAGCAGTGCCGGCCAAGCGGGGAAAGCACTGTTGGACAAGCCAACAGTGGCACACAAGCGGCTGCTCCGCCGCGAGGTCGGCCCCGAGGAGATCGCCGAGGTCGTCAGCGCCTGGACCGGCATCCCCGTCACGCGGATGATGGAGACCGAACGGGCGAAGCTGCTGGTGCTCGAAGAGCGGATTCACCGGCGGCTGGTGGGCCAGGACGAGGCGGTCGAGGCCGTGGCCAACGCCGTGCGCCGCAACCGCTCCGGCCTGCAAGACCCCAACCGGCCGATCGGCTCGTTCATCTTCCTTGGCCCCACCGGCGTGGGCAAGACGGAACTCTGCAAGGCCCTGGCCGAGGTGATGTTCGACGACGAGAACGCCATGATTCGGCTCGACATGAGCGAGTTCATGGAGCGGCACACGGTGAGCCGTCTGATCGGCGCCCCGCCGGGCTACGTCGGTTACGAGGAGGGCGGGATGCTGACCGAGGCCGTCCGCCGCCGCCCATACGCGGTGATTCTGCTGGACGAGATCGAGAAGGCCCATCGCGACGTGTTCAACATCCTGCTGCAAGTCCTCGACGACGGCCGGCTGAGCGACAACCAGGGCCACACGGTCGATTTCACCAACACGATCGTGGTGATGACCAGCAACATCGGCAGCCAACTGATCCATGAGATCGCCAAGGAGGGCGGCACCGAGGAGCAGATGCGCGAGGCGGTGATGCAGACCCTTCAGACCCGTTTCCTGCCCGAGTTCCTCAATCGGGTTGACGAGATAATGATCTTCCACCCGCTCGGCCGCGAGCAGATACGCCGGATCGTCGAGATTCAGGTCGCTCGATTGCGCCGGCAGCTTGAGGAGAAGGGTCTTGAGTTGGAAGTGACCGCCGCCGCTCTGAGTGCGATATCCACCGAGGGCTACGACCCGACCTACGGCGCCCGACCGTTGAAGCGCGTGATTCAGCAGCGCATCCAAAACCCGTTGGCCGTGGAACTCCTCAAGCGCGAGTTCACCGAAGGCGCCCGCGTGAAGATCGACTATCGGGACGAGGAGTTTACGTTCGAGCGGGAAGAGTAATAGGGTGGCACTGGCGTCTCGCCAGTGTTCGGGTATGTTCGGGTGCTGCCAGTGCTGTGGGCTTTCGGCTTTCTTGACGCTCATGTAGTTTACGGATAAAAGTAGGGGATGCTATGCTGAAAAGTAGTGTGGCATCTTCACGAAGCACTGGCAAAGCCAGTGGCACCCGGGTGCCGGGGATACAGGAGTACCGCCATGTTGGTGTATTGGATGCCTTACCTGACTCTGACATACCCGCATCGGGGGCCGAAGCAATACGCGGTCGGCAAGGCACAGTTTGTCCCAGACACCCCCGCCAACTGGTCGAATATCGTTGGTTGTCCACGTCCAAAACACTTGGAAATCCATCGGGACTTTCCACCTCGCACCACGGACAAAGAGCCCAAAATCTTCGGCGATCCCCTCTATGGCACGCTAGTCCACTGCGAGGATGAGTTGTGGTTGGCAGACCACATTGACGCGGCGGTTGCTGTTCTCTATTTCCTCGGCGATGACTTTATGCGAGGGCTCCCAGCCGAGTGCTTTCTTTACCACGGACTCAGAGTGACCGGCCAGACGATGGGCGATAGCGATTTTGTGGGTTACACCACGAAACACGCGGAATTATGGGAGTCGTCGCAAAGCCTCGTACTGCTGCCTCCACTTGCCGTCCGTGGCAATCACAGCCCCTACCGTCCTGATCTCGACAAGACCGAACATCAGGCACTCCTCAAACGGATTAGCGATGATCCTATTGACCGTTTGGTGGTTGCGGTTAGGCAGTATTTCCGAACACAGTTTTCCGATATTTTCACGTCACCGCTGACCGAAGATTATGCCCTTCATTGTGGCGCTATCGAAGCAGCATTGGATATTAATTCCCTGGAATCAGGTGTCGGTGGGAGATTCGTGCAGGCACTTATGGAGGTGTACGGCGAGGAGGATCGCTTCAAAGACTTTTTCTACGGCCTTTACGTGTCAAGGTCGCTCTTCGTACACGGAGCCTCCGTTGCCTATTCCCCAGGGATAAAGAAGATGGCCGCCTACGAACTCTTCAAGAATACGAAGGGCAAGATTACGCTCCTGCGGGCGATTACCCGTGACATAATCTGCCACGCGCTCGGAAGGGAAAAGAGTATCTTCAGCTTATTCTCTTCTGACTCAGCCCTGCCCCTTCTGCGCAAAGTCCTGCATTCAGACGCCACATGGGACGAAACACGCGTTCTACTGACCAAGGCAAAGGCCACCGATCTGCTCACCGACATGAGGGACGTGGATTTCGAGAGCGTCGAGGAAGTGGCATCAAAGTTGACCGAGTTCTTTGACTGGCAATGTGTTCAACGGCCCGTCGAACGGAAGCACGTCTTGCGGTGCATCTGTACCTGTGCATTGGCGATTGCACGGCTAACTGGCTCCACGGGAGATGTGTACGCGCAATCCGACCAACTTGGCAGGGCAGCCGATGCGGGCGACGATGAGGCCATCGAGACGTGGATTATTAGGAATTCGTGGCATCAGGTGCGATTAGAGCCCGGAAATCGGCTATCTGTAATGCAGCAGGTGGCCAGATCGCTGGCCAAGTATTTCGATAGACATCACATAGTACATTGGTAATAGACTGGGACCAAAAACCGGAGCGAAAATGAGGATGCGGGAGTCTTTGTTTGAGCCGTAACTGACCTATAAGGGCGCGGGGACGTTCGACAATTCCCAAAAGTCCCGTAGGGACGACCGAAAATCGACCGCCACGGTTCGACCGTCCCTCCGGGACGGAATGGGTTTCGACGCTCCCTCCTCCCCAGCGATGAATCGCTGGGCTATTGTCAAACGACCCTCCGGGTCGAAAGCCCGGGAAACGGGGCGGAAACAGGGTCGGGAGTCTTTGATTTAGCCGCAATGGAGTTTCCAGAAATGCGGCGCAGTGAAAGATCGACCATCAAGACGGCGAGTTTTCGTTTGAGCGGGAGGGGGGATTCAGATAGTCGGCCAGCCGGACTTCGTCGTTGATGGCGCACCGGTCGGGATTCCAAATCACCATTGTGCCGGTGCGGTCCAACTCGTATTTCTCGCGTTCTTCGGGCGGCGCATTGTAGAGGGTG
>JAUWPQ010000226.1 GCA_030611515.1 Planctomycetota bacterium
GCGGTCCATCTCTGGTTCGACCGACAGGTAGTTCCGCTGCCGCACGCCGTTCTGGTCGGCCGGCTGAGCCAGTGGGTGTTTGCGGACGAGCAAAACGATTCAACCTCGGTCCAGCACTGCCAGGTGGTCATCGGCGCTTCGCACCGATTGGAACGGCGGAATCGCGACGAACTATTGAACGAAGTCCGCGGCGAGTTGCAGTCCGTTTGGCCGGCAGTGGGGGACGCCAAACTGCTGCACTCTCGGATAATCACCCAACCGGCGGCGGTCTTTTCTTGTCTGCCCGGCGTCGACCGTTTTCGCTCCCACCAGAAGACGCCGATCCGCAATCTTGCCCTGGCCGGCGATTGGACCGACACCGGCTGGCCGGCCACGATGGAAAGCGCCGTCCGCAGCGGCCATCGAGCAGTGGATGCGCTGGCTTGAGGTAGCAAGTTCCGCACACGTATACGCCGCCGCGGCCGGGCCACATTTTGAGATAGCCGGCAGTGGCGGGGCTCGCTACGCTCGACCTACCCTACACTTCTGCACTTCAATGCACCGAGGCTCTCAACGCGTGGCTGAAAGGCAAGCCCCATGATGCCATTAAGTTACAGGGATTGCATTTGGCCCCCTTGGCACACATGAGCGTTTTGATACAATCACATCATGGCCTCCTTAGCTCAATTGGTTAGAGCATCTGACTCTTAATCAGAGGGTTCCAGGTTCGAGTCCCGGAGGGGGTACACATAAAGCCTTGCGTGACAACGAGTTACGCAAGGCTTTTCTCGTCGCTATTGGTTCCATAAGCAGCCTTGCAAACCAGACCGGCATTCGCCCTAACTTACCTTGACCGTTCCAAATCGTCTTTCCGATGCTTTTTCCTACGCCGCGGCGTTGCACGCCGAGCAGCGGCGGAAAATCTCCGGCGAGCCGTACCTGACGCACCTGATGGCCGTGGCCGCAATTGTGCTCGAACACGGCGGAGACGAGGACGAGGCCGTCGCCGCACTGCTGCACGACGCCGTCGAGGACCAGGGAGGCAAGCCGACCTTGGAGCAGATTCGCCGCCGCTTCGGCAACCGGGTTGCCGAAATCGTCGATGGCTGCTCGGACGCGGACGAAACTCCGAAACCGCCGTGGCGCGGTCGGAAAGAGGCGCACCTCGCTCGGCTCCGCGGCGCTTCGGCCTCGATCCGGCTGGTCTCGGCGGCCGACAAGCTGCACAACGCCCGGTGCCTGTTGCGGGAGTATCGCCGCCGGGGCGACGAGGTCTGGGACCATTTTCACGGCGGCCGCGACGGCACGCTCTGGTATTACCGCGCGGTCGTCGACGCCCTGAAACACACCGGTGCTTCCCCGCTTCTGGAAGAACTCGACCGCGCCGTCGCGGAAATCGAGCGGATTTCCTCTTGAAATTGTGCCACGGCCTGTGCTAGGTTCGGGGCCGTAACGAGGGTATTCACAGCGCCTGGTTTCCGGGTAGCAAAAAGAGCCCGTCGTCGGAGTCAATTCCGGCGGCGGGCTTTTTTTGTTGCGCCTCCTACAAGATAACCTTAACGACGTGGCAATCGAAAAATGATCGCGACGAAAATCGTGGCCGATGTCCGACGGCTGTTGGCCGAAGGGACGCACAGTCAACGGAAGATTGCCCGGCTGACGGGCATCAGCCGCGGCACGGTCGGCGCGATCGTCTCGGGCAGACGTCCCGACTACGACAACTCCGACAACGGCGATCAGGAGGAACCACCCGGTCCGCCCAAGCGATGTCCCGGCTGCGGCGGAATGGTGTACATGCCATGCCTGCTGTGCCTGGCGAAAGAAGTGTCCGCTAAGAATCGGCGAGTATCGCCTCGGAGCCGGGGCGTGGGCGCTCCCGTGGAAGTCGGCTTGGAACTGCGGCCGGAGCATCACGCCCGATACCGACAAGTTAGCGATTGGCGGCGGCGGAACCACGGACAACCATTCAGAGGATTTACCACATGAAAGAACCGCTATTTGTTCCGTATTGCGACGCGCGTCGGGAAATCCGCGACGGCGACCTGCTGCTGTTTCGGCCGCGGGGATTCGTCTGGCGGGCAATCGCCGTGGCGGGGCGATCCGAGTACACACATGCCGCGATGGCCGGCTGGTGGAGCCGCCGGCTGATGTGCGTCGAGATGTGCAGTTGCGGCGGCCGCGCCATGCTGCTGTCGAACATCGTCCGCCGCTGGTCCGGCGCGATCGACGTGTATCGGGCTAACGCGAGTGGCACTGGCAAAGCCAGTGGCACGCGGCGGCCTGGGGGTGCCACTGGCTTAGCCAGTGACCCGCGGCGGTTTTCCCGCGACGCGGCCGTCCACGCCATGATCGAAATCACCGGTCGACGGTACGGATGGTTCAACCTGTTTCGGGCCGCGTTGTTGCACCTGCCGTTGTTCCGCTTCCTCGTCGCCCCCGACACCGACGACGCGGCGAACTCCGACTGGCCCCCGTTCTGCTCGCAGGCGGTGGCGATGGCCACGCGCGCCGGAGGCGTCGATCCCGTACCCAACCTGGCCGACCGGTTGACCGAACCGGGCGATCTGGCCCGCTCGCCGTTCTACCGCTACCGATTCACGCTGACAGATTAAGGGGCCCTGGGAATGTCCAAGGTCCAAGGTCCAATGTTCAATGTCACAACTTGAGTTTTCGTTCATTGAACATTGGACATTGAACATTTTCATTGCCCACTCCAATTCATGTTTTAAGGAGAAAAACCGATGCGCAAGATTCTGCTGAGTCTGTTGCTGGTCGGGCTGATGGCCCCGCCGGCATTTGCCCAATGCGGGCCGTGGGGTTGTCCGACTCGACAGCCTGCCCCGCAAGTGAAAGTCAAAGTTAAGGGGAAGGTTAAGGTTCGGCGACCGACCCCGGCATGGCGCTACGAGCGGCCGGTCGGCTACCGGGCCGCGGTCGTGCGGATTCATTGCCACGACGGCGGTCGCGTATGGTCAAAGGGGTCCGGCGTGCTGGTCCGATGGGGCCGGCGAATCGTTGTCCTCACGGCCCGCCACGTCGTAAAGAACGCCAAGCGGATTTTGGTCGATTTTCACAACGGCCGTCGGCGCCAGGCAAGGGTGTTGAAGGTAAATGCGCGATGGGACTGCGCGGTGCTCGACATCGAAGGGTGCCACTGGCTTAGCCAGTGCCACGCCGACGGGATCGAGCCGGCGGAGTTCGCCTTCGGCAAAGACGCGCGGTTCCACGACGGCGACCGGCTGGAGTCGTGCGGCTACGGGCCGGACGGAAAGCTGGCCGTCAACATTGGTTTGTTCAAGGGCTACCGGCGCTCGTCTGCTGCGCCCGATGCCGGCCCCGACGACTGGATGGTCATATCGGGCTACGCCCGTGGCGGCGATAGCGGCGGGCCGGTGTTCGACCGGCAAGGCCGCGTGGTCGGCGTGCTATGGGGAACCGACGGCCAAACCGTTGTCTGTGTCCAGCCCGGTCGGATTCACGTAATGTTGGACGGGGTAATTGCGGAGCAACTTGCAATTCTAAATCGCCGGCCCACGCCGCCCGCACTCGGTCCGCTGGAGTCGGTGGATCAAGCCAAGCTGGGTGGCACTGGCTTAGCCAGTGGCACACACAAAACGCTGTTGCCGTGGCGGGGTAAGACCGAGGCCACGGACAAGGCTCAGGACGCCCGGATCGAGTTATTGATCGACTTGGCCGAAAAACAGCAGGCGGCACGGCGCCCGGCGGCGGATGTTGACGTGTCGATCCAACGACGACCGAGCAAGCCACCTGCCAACGAGCGATCGCCGCTGCTGGGCGGCCTATGTGTCATCCTCGGCGTCGTCGGTGGCTTCGTGATTTACTTTGCAAACCAGAAGGGAGAATAGAGTGGATACATTACCAATTATGTGGCAATACGCGATCCTGGGGGCCATTGCCCTGGCAGGAACTCTGGTCGGCCTGTGGCTCTACAACCGACGCGAGAAGCGGCGGAAACACGCCCTGGAGATTGCAAACCTGATGCGGGACTGGGAGCTGAGTTGGTTTGCGGGGGCGTATGAAATGTACGCCGTCGGCGATTATTCCGGCTTGGTTCATAAGATCAAGGAAGTGGTCCAAGCAGTCCGTAGCGACGAGGCGATGGTGGCGAAGCTCCTGGATGTGACCAGAAAGGTTTGCACCCACGTTGCCTCCAACGACGCCACCAAGGCGGCGGAATTGATCGCAATTTTGCGGGCCGGAAACGCAAAACCGTCAGCGGCCACCTGACCTCTGATCTCCGACCATGACCACCGACGAAAACGTTGCCATCGAACGGCTGCGCGACGAGTTGCACGAGTATCACGTGGACGTGCAACGACTGATTCAGCGTTGCGAGTCGTGTCGCGGCGACGTGGAGTGTTTGCTGGCCGACGTCTACGGTCTGCCGGGCAACAAGAAGCGGAGTCCGGGCCTGCTGGGCGAGGTGGCGGAACTTAGCGGCAGCCGAAGACGGATGCTGCTTGCCATGCGAGGAGCCTGGCTCTTGCTCACCGCGATGGCCGGCGCTCTGGCAGCCGCGATTGTGAAAACCTGGATTTAGTTTTTAGTTGTCAGTTATCAGTTTTCAGTTTTCAGAAAACTGCTATCTGACAACTAACAACTAACAACTGACAACCGACATGAAAATCCGCGACCGGATCAAGGAGTTTCGTCGGGTGAAGGCCGGACTATTGCGGCCGCACCCGAACAACTGGCGGACCCATCCGCCGGCGCAGCGGGACGCGCTGCGCGGCGTGCTGGCCGAGATCGGCTACGCCGGCGCGCTGTTGGCTCGCGAGTTGCCCGACGGCTCGTTGGAACTGATCGACGGCCACCTCCGCGCCGAAACCACCCCGGACGCGGACGTGCCCGTATTGATTTTGGACCTCGACGAGCGGGAAGCGAAAAAACTCCTGGCCGTGCTCGACCCGTTGGCCACGATGGCCGAGTCGAACGATGAGGCGTTGGCCGAGCTGCTCGCGCACGTCGAAACCGAAAGCGATGCCGTGCAAGCGATGCTCGACGAAATGTTGGGCAATCACGACGCCCTGGAGGGTGGCACTGGCATTTTGCCAGTGCCCGAACGAAACACTGGCGAGACGCCAGTGCCACCCCGCGACCTCGACGTTCCCGAGGTCTTTCAGGTCGTCGTCGAATGCCGCGACGAGAACCAGCAGCGGATCGTCTTCGAGCGTTTGACCGGCGAGGGATTCGAGTGCCGGCTGTTAACGCTGTGAGAAGCTAATGACCAATGACCAATGTTCAATGTTCAATGACTAATGACAATTGAACCTTTGACCTTGAACCTTTCCCTCCCATGCCAAAGATCGACATCGAAGTAAACTGCCCCGTGTTCGACTCGTTCCGCGTGCGGCAGGTCGGCGGGATGTTCGACGTGCCGCCGGCCAAACGCGCCTCGCAGCGGTTCAGCGTCGAAGTGCCGGACTGGGTGCTTGAGGAGGGCGGAGGGATGGGGAGACAAGGAGATAAGGAGAAGATAACTGGTGGTACTTCTTCCCTCTCCTTGTCTCCCGGTCTCCTTGTCTCCCCATCTCCCCGCCCCCCGCCCTGGCAAATCGGTCTGATCGTCGGACCCTCGGGCAGTGGCAAGAGCACCATCGCCCGGGCAATGTTCGGCGACCGGGTTTACCGCCCACGGCAATGGCCGGCGGATCGAGCGGTGATCGACGGCTTCGAGGGTGGCACTGGCTCAGCCGGTGGCACACGGACGACGAAAGAAATCACGCGGATGTTGACCGCCGTGGGATTCTCCTCGCCGCCGAGTTGGATCAAGCCGTATCATGTGCTGAGCGGCGGCGAGCAGTTCCGCTGCGACCTGGCCCGGGCATTGATGGGAGAGGACGGGGAGACAGGGAGACAAGGAGACAAGGAGGAAATAACTCGCTCCTTGCCTCCTTGTCTCCCTGTCTCCCCATCCCCTCGTTCCTCGCCCCTCGCCCCTCTCGTGGTCTTCGACGAGTTCACCTCCGTGGTCGATCGCAACGTCGCGCGGGTCGTCTCGGCGGCTATCTCGAAGGGCATCCGCTCGGGCCAGATCGGCTGCCGGCTGGTGGCCGTCGCCTGTCACTACGACGTGACCGAGTGGCTGACGCCGGACTGGGTGATCGACATGGCCACGTCCGATTTTTCACGGAGGCGTCTTCGGCGACCGCCGATCGAGCTTGAACTCTTTCGTTGCCGGCGTAGTGCGTGGCGGCTGTTTGCGAAACATCACTATCTGAGCGGCAAGCTGCCCCCCTTCGCCCGATGTTTTCTGGCCTTGTGGGAAGGCGAGCCGGTGGCGTTCTGCGCCACGCTGAATCTGATCGGGCGAAAGAACCGCTGGCGGATCAGCCGCATCGTCACCTTGCCCGACTACCAGGGCGTCGGCATCGGCACGGCCGTCGTCGAGGCGGTGGCCGACCTGCACCGGCGCGAGGGGCATCGGGTGAACGTCACGGCGAGTCATCCGTCAATGATCGCCCATTGCCGCCGCTCGCCGCGTTGGCGTGTCGTGAACGTCCGCAAGACCGGCTCACGCCGCATGTCCTGGCGGGAGAAAAACTATCGCGGCGCCGTCGGCCGGGCCGTCGTCTCGTTCGAGTACGTGGGTGCGAGGGGAGAGGGCTGAGGGGCGAGGGACGGGGGAGGGAAGAAATGTTGATCGGTCGCAATACGCTGGGGGCTGGAGGCCGCAGGCAGGAGGGTCCGATTTACGCCAATTCCTCCAGCCTCCAGCCGCCAGCCTATACTAACTGACAACTGACAACTGGCAACTAATATGGGAAAGGGCGGCAGACCACCGGTGCGCGACAAGGACAACCGCGCCCGGATCGCGGCCATTATCAGTGTCGGGTGCAGCCAGGGCG
>JAUWPQ010000181.1 GCA_030611515.1 Planctomycetota bacterium
GATGGGTGTCGGATAGCATGATCGGCGGTTCCTGGGTTCAATGTCCCAAGTGACAGTTCGGCCCGCAACAGTGGCTTTGGTCGCAGACGTCGCGGGCAGGACAGGCCGACCGATCGTCGCCGGCGGCATTATGGGCCGCCGCGACGCTCATCCGCCGCTCCCGCCGGTCCTTGCCGCAGGCGGGGCACGAGGGCCGCTCATCTCCGCGCACCAATTCCTCGAACTCCCGTCCGCAATCCAAACAAGCGTATTCGTAGATCGGCATTTATGGAATACCTCAAGTGAAACCATATAACGCATGAATTCGATCGCTTGACTGTACGATCGGAATATTGCTCACTGAATAGCCAGGATGCTTTCGACGGAAATGTCTTCGTCGATGGATTCCCAATGAATTCCGATCCCGCCCCCAATAAGCCGCCACTCTTGGCGCTGTTGATCCGTGGCGTCGCGGAGCGTCGGAAACCATTCCAACGGCACGACTATCTCGCGGCCATCCGCCAGCGCAACGCAAAGCGAATCCTTCGGGAAAGACACCGAAGTAGCCAAAGGTTCGATCCTAATTCCCAAAACGCTCATGCCATTTCTCCTCGAACAACGTTTCGTTTTCCTCCACCAGCGAGCGTATCTCATTCAATCGTCGGCTGAGAAAGCCTCGGTTTCGCGCCAGACGGACCGGACGAATCCAAAACTTCGCGTAATTTTCGGCCTTTTCCACGTGAATGTGCGGTGGTTCCGTTCCTTCCCGCGTGAAAAAGAAAAAACGATATCCCCTCACACGCAAAATTACAGGCATGAAATCATTATACATTGTTTCGATATCTGTTAAAATAGTGTTGCCTTGCAAAAAACAGGTCCGCCAATGTCCACATCGATACTCCTCACCCGCGAGCAGTCCCGGCTGGTCGATCGACTGGCCGTCGAGGAGTACGGCTTCTCGGGGCTGGTGTTGATGGAAAACGCCGGCCGGGGCGCCGCCGACGTGCTTTGCCGGCTGGGTATCGACGGCGCGGTGGTCGTCTGCTGCGGCAAGGGCAACAACGCCGGCGACGGATTCGTCATCGCCCGGCACCTCGAGCTGCGCGGCCACTCGGTCCGTGTGCTGCTGTGGGCCAAGCCGGAAGAACTGACCGGCGACGCCGCGGCCAATTTTCAGATCCTCACAAAAACGGACGTGCCGATCGAGGTCTTCGGCGCCGCCGATGATTCAGGGCGGCTGTCGAAATCGCTCGACGGCGCGGCGTGGATCGTCGATGCGCTGCTGGGGACCGGCGCTTTGGGCGAGCCTCGTCCGCCGCTGGACGAGGTGATCGACCAGCTCAACGCCACGGCCGCGCCGAAGCTGGCGGTGGACCTACCCAGCGGATTGGACTGCGACACCGGCAGTCCGGCGAAGCACACGATCCGCGCCGCCGAGACCTGTACGTTTCTCGCCGCCAAGCCGGGCTTTTTCAAGCCCGAGGCAAAGCCCTACGTCGGCCGTCTACACGTCTGCGATATAGGCGTGCCGCGGAAGCTGATCGAGCGGGTGGCATCCATTGCGGACTAGATAAACTTCGTTATTCCCGGCATGGGGATCGGGTAATTGCCGTCCGCCTCAGGCAACACCGGCGGGGCGGCGTCGAAGGCATAACGCTCCGGCGATAAATCCAGTTGGGAGTTGATCGCCTTATCCCAAGTCAACGCCTGACCGGTGTAATCGACCATCCGGCCGAGAATGGCCAGCATCGTGCTGCGGGCCATGTAGACGCCGTTGTTGATCGGCACGCCCGAGCGGATCGAGCCGAACAACTCTTGGTGTTCCTTGTCGTACATTTTCGAGCCCGGTGACGGACCGGTGTACCGCCAAGGATTCTCGCCTTCGATTCGCGGTTTGCTGTACAGAAAAGCGGTCCCCTTCGTGCCGGTGAAGATGTCGGATACATCATTGTAGCAGCCGGGTATCTGACGGCAGTAGGCATGGACGTGGACGCCGTTGGGATACTCGTACGTTACGGCGTGGTGGTCGTAGATGTTGCCGTACTTGGGACCGACACGCACCAGCCGTCCGCCCAGTCCCCAGGCCCGCGCAGGCGGCTCGTCGTGCATTGCCCAAGACGCCTTGTCGAGGCTGTGGATGTGCTGTTCGTTGTTGAAGTCGCCGGAGAGCCAAGTGAAGTAGATCCAATTCTTCAACTGGTACTCCATCTCGGTCCACTCCGGCTTGCGACCGCGGTGCCAAAGGGCGCCGGTCAGGTAGGTCTCTTGGATGCTTCTGATCTCTCCGATGGCGCCGTCGAGAATGCGTTTCATGGTTTCGCAAACGGCCTGGTCGTAGCGCCAGCAGAGGCCCGAGACGATGCTTAGGTTCTTCTTCTTCGCCTCCTCTGCGGTGGCCAGCACGCTACGGATTCCAGGGGCGTCGACGGCCACCGGCTTCTCGCAGAAGACGTGCTTGCCGGCGTCGATCGCCGCCTTCAGGTGGGCGGGTCGAAAATGGGGCGGCTCGACCAGCAGGACCACGTCCACTCCGCTTTCGATCAGCTTCCGCCCGGCGTCGAAGCCGACGAAGCAATGGTCTGCGTCCACGGCCACCTTCTCGGGCGCTTCCATCCTGAGGGCCTGCTTCTTGAGCAATCTCAGGCTTCTTTTCAGGCGGTCGTCGAAGGCGTCGGCCATCGCCACGATCTTGCAGTTTTTGTCGGCCTTCAGTGCGTTCACCGCCGCGCCGGTCCCCCGCCCGCCGCAACCGACCAGACCGATCCGAAGCACGTCGTTTCCGTCGACATGCGCGCCGCGAGCGATCGACAGCCCGCCGGTCAGCGTCCCAGCGGCGGCCACAGCGGACGTGGTCTTGAGGAAATCGCGCCGGCTGCGAACATTGTGTTGCTCAGAGTGTTGTGTCATGGCATGGGTTCCTTGTTCACAGTGTTAAAGACTTCAAGTTCACTCGCACTTCTCGCAATTTTGGTGACCGGCATCCATAGGGAGACACAAACACAGCCTGATATTGCAGCCAGTTGGCCTTATCGGCACCGATGCCGACCTGTTGCCCCGATTGCTCATAGTACGTATTCGGGCCGTTTGGACCCATCCATTGAGCATTGTCCAGTTGTTCCTTGGTGGAGGCCCAGCGGAGTTGGAACTTCAGGCGGCTCGGCCGACGGACTTCCGCTTGCCAGTGGATTCTTGTGGCCGTTCGACCTTTCAACTCGAACGCCGGCGAGATATACGATTCCTGTGGCTGCCTCGTGTAGGCGTTGCCGAAATCCCGACACGTCGTGTTGTGGGCGCCCAGTGAGGGCAAGCGGGTTACCCGACCAACATCGAACCGCCCCCGATTGTTCCAGTAAAGCAAGGAGTCGATTTTGTGCGAGGCGTTGTTGCGATGGTTGGCCAGTACAATGTCTATCCAACCGTCGCGGTCAAAATCCATCGCGGTGACTCCTGCCGAAGAACTGGCCGGCAACTCAACGGGATGCTCCAGGTCGAGTCTTTGACCATTGCCCCAATGCAGCGTTGCAGGTATCACGCGAGCGGTTGGGGTAGCATAGGCGGTGGCCACCAAATCCAAATGGCCATCCCGGTTGAAATCCGCTACCCCAGTCCGTAGCACGGTATGTCCCCGCTTGAAGGTTTGGGAGTTTTCAGGGCGAAAACCACCGTCGGGGCTGCTATAGAAAACAGCGAAGCTCTCCTCTCGCCTATGTCCATGACTATACTGACCGACAATTACGTCGAGCCACCCATCCTCGTTCAGATCGGCCGTGTTGATTCTACATGGAATCGGACAAGGAATTTTGTCGGTGCGATTCTTGGAGAACCCCGTTTTACCGCCCAGGTAAATCAGTATAAAACCTCGCTTGTCACCAAACAGCACATCCAGATATCCGTCCCTGTTGATGTCGGCCAGATGGACTCCACCGCCGTAACTCTCCAGACTCTCGGCGCGCGAGTTGGAAAATCCGTCCTTTGAGCCGTAATATATGAAAGAGGACTTGGCCAACGTCTCCGGCCTGGTGTCGTAAACGAGGCCGGCTAGCAGGAGATCGAGATAACCGTCACGATTGAAATCGGCTACTCCGATAGACGTTACAACGCTATTGGAACCCATCAAATCGACAAATCGAGTGGGCGAGGGTCCATCCGGACCTCCGTGGAATATCCGCGTATTATTGAAATCACATCCAGCCAGCACGACATCCGGATAACCGTCCAGGTTCAGGTCGGCGACACAGCTATCGTAAGCTTCATCCCTGGGCAGTTCAATACGTCGTTTTTCGCTGTAACTTGCCTCTTGGTTGCCCAGATAGATATAGCTGGTTATACCGGACAAACGTCCGTCGCCGCCGTTGTTAAAGACGACCTCCGGGCGGCCGTCGCCGTTCAAGTCGCCGATGGAATTGCCCTTGGTCCCCAATGTAGGCGCCCAGCTAACCCGATCCATGGAAAACCCGCAACGGCCGTTCCAGAAAATCGCCGATTCGGTATCGCGCGATACGCCGTCGTGAACCCGGCTGACGACCAGATCGGGCCGACCATCGCCGTTGAGATCGCCGACCGTTACCCAACTCGAGTGCTCCAGGGGCAGGGTCAATTGCACCGCCTTGATGTCGGTGCCTGAACGAATCTGAACCCCCTCGTCCATACTCAAGACCAGATCGTTCTTGCCGTCCCCGTCGAGGTCGGCCACGGCACAGTTGCCCACGGCAAAACTAAGAGTTGAACCGACGTGTCGCTCCACTGCCTCCCCTTTGGTTTGTGGAGCGATAAATAGTCTATCGCGGGCATTGAAACGTCCGTTGCGATTCCAAAATATCCGTATCTGGCTGCCGCCGGAAAAGACAATATCATCCGTCCCGTCATGATTCAGGTCCGCCGTAAGCACGGACTCGGCGCTATTGGTCGGCAGTCGCACGGGTTGCTCGACGTCGAAACCGTCTTTCTTGCCCCAATAGACAAACGATTCGGTGGTGAAGTCATATTTATTGCGGGTATTGGCCATCACGAGGTCGACAAAACCGTCGCTGTTGAGGTCCGCCGCGGCAATTCCCATGGTTCCAATACATGTGATGTTATAGCGATCGGTAGCATCTTGGAATTGCCGGTTCTCGGCTGTCAGGTAGACTTTGGCCGGCTTTGGTTCCGCCGAATTGTGTCGGTCCTTCCACGTTGACGGAAAGATCAGGTCCAGCCGACCATCCCGGTTTATGTCGGCTATGGCCACGTCGTAGGCGCCGATAGTCGGCAAATCGGTTCGTTTTTTCCCTGCGCCTTCCGGCCCGCCCCAGTACACAAACGAAGATATCTCACAACTGATGCCACTGTCGCCGTTGGCAACCACCAGGTCTTCATAGCCGTCGTTGTCGAGGTCGGCGATCCGACTGTTGGTTCCGCTCTCGCCTGACATCTCCTGGTATTTCCAACCTTTCTGCTTGCCCGGCTCGACGCTGAATACCCTGGTGGGGGCCCGCTCACTGTGGTCCTCGGAGTTGGTCAGGAAAATGTCGGTGTAACCGTCGTTGTTTACGTCCCAGCGATGGATCATCTCGATTACGCCATGCGCATTCACGTAAAGGTTGCTGCCGCCATCGTCAAATCGACCTTTGGAGAAATCATTGAACCCACCATGCACCCAGACGTCGTCATTGCTCTGGGCTGTACACGCCGTACCCACAATGCAGCATGGAAGAATCATTGCAGCGAAGGCGGCCGACATGAAAAAACTTCTGATCTTCATGGTTGACTAGGTCTTGTTGACGTTTACATGATGGTTGACGGGAGCGAAGCCGGACAGAGAAAGCCGAGGTAGTTCGAGTCGGTTTTTTTGTGGCGTGTGGCTGCGCGACGATAATGCTTTTGGATTTCACGCTACAGGAAATGTCAACACAATTTAGTATACCGATTGGAATAGTCCAGCACAAGCAACGGCCGAATTGGCGTTGGGGTGGCAGTTGTACTGCCACCCCGGGGCAACAGTGCAACTGTCGCCCCAACAACCATTACCGCGGCCGAGTCATGTATCGCAAGAACTCCGCGTCCAACTGTTTCAACTCGCCAAAGGCCCGGCGGAATTGGTCGAGCCGCTCGTCGGGACTATCGTAGAGCAGCGGTTTTTTGTGCGACAACATGGCCAGGTACGCGACGTACTCCTTCGGATGCTGGCGGATGAGGAAGTAGGTCAACGCCCAGGTCTCGGCGTAGGCGTCCAGGCTCCGCTTGGGGTCGCGGAACCGGCTGTCGTCGCGGATCAAGGTCTCCAGCGAATCGGCCGGCCGCGCGGCAAGGTAGCGGTAAAACCGCTCCAGCCGCGGCCGGTTCACCGAGCCGATGCCCCGCCAACCTTTCGCGCTGCTCAGGTCGGGCGTCTCGAAATAGACTGCGATCCCCTCGCTGAACCACAGCGGGCAGTCGCTCAAGCGGATGTGCAGGCCGCAATTGAACGCGATCTGATGGGTCGCCTCGTGGACGATCGTGGCCACGGTCCGCTGGGCGTTGGGCTGAGATAGTATCCGGTTGATCTGCACCGACGTCCGGCTCCGGCCGCCATTAAGACCCCGCGCCTCGACGCCCGTCAGGTCGTACATCGTCATTCGGTTGGTGTTCATGGCGTAGTAGCCGACGACCGATTCCGCCGCTTCGCCCAGTTCCGGCCGGGAGAACCGCAAGTAGGACTGCCTGTCGGCGAAGACGATCGCCACCAGCGGAAACTCCGGCTCGACCAGTTTGAACCCCTTGCGGGTCCAGAAATTGGTGAACGCCATGTAGAGCCGCTCGAACAACGCCCCGCACCATTGCGCGTAGGCCGACGAGGTGTCGTAAAAGATCAAGTAGTGCGCCGTCTGATGGACGCGAAAATTGGCCGGCAATTCACCCAGCACCCGCTTGACGATCTCCTCGCGGGCGAATGGCTTGAAGGGGACCGCGTCGCTGGTGTGCTCGGTCTGTTCGTCGGGCGGAATGGCCCAAAGCACGCCGTCGCGGGCTTGCATGAGCAGGCCGCCGTCCTGGGCCTCGACCAGCAATCGGCCGGAAACCCCCAGCGTCTTGCCGTCGCGGCTGAACGTGACGTGGTCCAGCGCCGCCGCCGGCGCGGCCAGCGCGAAACAAAGCAACGCGCCGAGAAAGATTCTCACGCAAAGGCGCAAAGGCACAAAGAAAGAATGCTTGTCGCAGGAACACAATGCGTTACGCCTCACGTCCGAACCTTTCTTCAGGGCATTCGCGTGGTGTCAATATAGGCGGAATTTGATCGGAATGCTCCCTGTTATTGGCTGACTTCCATTATACCTTGCGTTCGGGCGGAATCGCAACACGAACGATATGCCAGTGCGAAGCCGCAAGCGGCTTGTGAGGACATTCCTCTCTCCTCTCTCCTCTCTCTTCCCTCTTCTCTCTTCTCTCTTCTCTCTTCTCTCGCCCCTCAATTCACGTCGCCGCCGACCATTTTCTGCTCGACCTGGTCGGCCTGCCAGGCGATGGCCGAGAGTACGCGGCTGACGTCCAACGCGGTGATCGATTCGGCGAGCTGGTTGGTTTGCAGGACGACCATCTCGGCCTCGCCGATCTTTTTGACCGCGAACGCGCCATGTAGCGTGCCGGTGTTGTAGCGCAACAACGCGGCCGCGTTCTTCTCGTCGTAAGGGCCGCAAACCGACCAGTAGTTCACCACCGCGTTGCCCGAGGGGTCTTTCTGGCCGAACTCGACGTGAATCACCTGCTTCCGCAACGGTCCGACGGGAACGGTGATCCGCAATGCCCCGGCCGACTCGGCGATCTGATATCCGGCCGAGGCGGCGACGGTGCGGACCATGCCTATCGGATCGGCGGTGGCCGCGGCCAGTTTCGAGAAGTCGGGCCCGAGCGAGACGCCGGCGGCGACCGCTCCGGCGGGCGCGGTCCGCTGTCCAGCCTGCGTGCCCGGGACCATCGCTTGCTGGAGCATACCGGGTATCATCATTCCGAATCCGGCGCCCATTCCCATGCCCATTGCCCCGGCGCCCATACCGCCACCCGCTCCGCCGCCGCCCTGTTCGGCCAGCTTGGCCATGCTGTTGGCGGCCTGGAACTTCATGAAGGCGTTCAGGTCGCCGACCGCGCCCATCGCGCTGCGGGCGTCGATCGCCTTCTGCACTTCCTCCGGCGGCGTGATGGCGTTGATGAAAAAGTCGACCAACTCAAGGCCGTACTTGGAAAACTCATCGGACACCTTTGCGCGGGTGCCCGAGGCCACCTCGTCGTACTTCGCGGGCAGATCGAGCAGGCTGATCCCCAGCGTGCCGAGCAGGTCGGCCAGCCGGGCGACGATCAAGTCCTTCATGTACGAACTGACCGCCTCGGTGGTGTACTTGCCCTGGGTGCCCACCAACGTGTTTATCAACAGCGGCGAATCGACCACGCGGAACGAGTATTTGCCGAAACTCCGCAGCCGAACCATGCCGAACTCGGCGTCGCGGAAGGCGATCGGCTGCAAGGTGCCCCACTTCTGATCGATGAACGTCTGCTTGCCGATGAAATAGACCAACGCCTGGAAGGGAGATTTTTCCCAGGGGATTGTCAGCAGCCGGGTCAGGATCGGGACGTTGGCCGTGGTCAGCGTGTGGCGGCCGGGGCCGAAGGAGTCCAGCGCCTTGCCGTCGCGCAAGAAGATCGCCTCCTGATTCTCTTGGACGATCAATTGTGCGCCGATCTTGATGTCGGTCGATCCCTCCGGCGGAATCCGTTGTACCAGGGATTGGTTTGTGTCGTCAAAATACTGAATGACTTCCATACGGATGGCCATGAGAAACTCCTTGTTGAGTATTTCGGATGATTAGCGGTTAATTGCGAAACCGCAAGCGATCCCCCCCGCGACCGCAGTCGCGGGGCGTTTTTCACTACCCACTACCCACTACCCACTACCCACTACCCACTACCCACTATCCACTACCCACTCCCTTCAACATGTCTTCGCGCTGGTCCCAGCGGCGCTCGATCTCGTCGATCCGGGCGAGCAGTTCGGCCACGGCGGCTGGCACTTGGTCCCGCTTGTCGGGCAACTGCTCGGCGG
>JAUWPQ010000074.1 GCA_030611515.1 Planctomycetota bacterium
GCTTCCAACAGATAGCTGGCGATCATCGTGTCCATGGCCACGCCGGCCAGTCGGATTCCGGCCGCGCGGAGCACGATCGCGTCGTACTTGAGATTTTGGCCGATTTTTGCGACCGTCCGGTCTTCCAGGATCGGCTTTAGCGCGGCCAGGGTTTCGTCCGTGTCCAGATGTGGTTAGCCTTCCGGCGCGCGGAGCGGCAGCTACCACGCCTCGTCGTTGTTCCAGGCGAATGAGACGCCCACGAGTTTCGCCCAGCGCGGGCGGACGCTGGTCGTTTCGGTGTCTACCGAGATGGTTTTTTGCTGCCGCAGTAGGTCGAGAAACGTCGCAAACGCCTCGGGGGTGTCGACTAGGTTGGTGCGAGGGCCAGCCGCTGAAGCGGCCAGCCCTCCATCTGCTGAAGCGGTCGGCCCTCCCGCCAGCGACGTCAGTTTTTTCCCGATGCCGCGGAACCCGAACTCGTGGAACAGCGCCAGCGCCGCATCGAGGTCGATGTTGCCCGCCCGACAGACATTCCAGTCGATCGACAACGGAACATCGCCGTCGAGGCGAACCAAGTCGCGGCTCAGCAGCGCCTGGTCGCGGTATTTCGACAAGTTTTCCTTCCGCTTGGCGCCCGAGACATCCGATGCGTGGTCGAGGACCGCTTCGAGGGTGCCGTACTGTTGGAGCAGTTGCCGGGCGAATTTCGGGCCGATCAGCGGCACGCCCGGTACGTTGTCCACCGAGTCGCCGACCAGTGCCTGAAAATCGACCACCTGGGTCGGCAAGATCCCCCAGTCCGCAAGTAACTTTTCCTCGTCGTAGATTTCGTTCTTGCGGATGTTGTATACCTTCACTCGCTCGGAGATCAACTGGCGGCAGTCCTTGTCGCCGGTCACCAGGAAACATTGGCCGCCGAGCTGATCGGTCCGTCGGGCGACGGTGGCCAGAACGTCGTCGGCCTCATAAGACTCGCAATCCAACGCCGGAATGCCCAACGCGGCGATCACCCGGCGAATGGCGGGAAACTGCGGCACCAGATCGTCGGGCATCTCCGTCCGCTGAATTTTATACTCTTCGTACATCGAGTGCCGGAACGTCTTGCCGGGCAGGTCGAAAGCACAAATTAGATAGTCCGGCTTCTTCTCTTCCAGCAGGTAGAGCAGATCGCGGGTGAAGCCGAACACGGCCCCTACCGGCTCGCCCCGCGGGCTGGTCATCTCCGGCAGGGCGTGAAAGACCTGATAGATCAGCGAATGGGAGTCGATCACCCAGACCGTCCGGCCGACCAGACGAGGGCTGGACGCTTCAGCGTCCAGTAAAGGCGACCGAGGGCTGGGCACTTCTGTGCCCAGTGAAGGCGCCCCAAAACCGGGTAATGACGTTTGTCGAGTGCGATCCTTCATCTTGCCTCTCGCGCGGGGGGGGATTTTGATCCCTGATTTTGAGCCTTTTTGTCCCGATGTGCAAGCACTAACCCTACAACGAGGGGGCCATCAAAGACACCGCAACCGATACATGGCGTTTCGTTGACATAAGATGATAGGCTGGGTAAGATTAGGGAGGTTGTTGTCTTTGTCACGGAGAGAAGGGGAAGGTCCGCTATGGCCCGCGAAAATCAAGGTCTACAGATCACTCTGATCGTTTTCGTCATGCTCACCATCATTCTGGGTGTGATGACCTATCTGTTCTATCGGCGATATGAAGAAGCCGCGATAAAGGCCAAGACCAACGCCAGCGAGGCCAGCCGCCAGGGTCAGTTGGCCTCCAGCAGCAAGACCGACACCGACGATTTGAAGCGGTTGATCGGGGTGGCCAAGACCGAGGATGTTGATAGCATTACGACGCTGTTCAACGAGGACATGAGGAAGTACGGCCAAAGCTACCCCGAGGAGGCCCGCTACTATCGGCTCTTGTTGGAGAAGATGCTCAGGACGATCGAGGAGAAGAACGAGGAGTTGAGCGCCGCCAAGGACGAGATCCGCCGGCTCGACGACCTGTACGCGGTGCGCGAGAAAAGCAAGGATCCCCAATTGAAGCAATTCCAGGACGCACGCGACAAGGCCAGCCGGGATCTGGCCGGCGAGCGGTCCAAGTTCAAGGGCGAAGTCGAGCGAAAGAACGAAGAAGGAACCAGACTTCACGAAAGCTTGCAGAGTTCGCGGAAGGACGCGGCCGATCAAATCGCTAAAGTCGAAAGAAAACTGAATGAATCAGAGGAAAAAGTAAAGAAGCGCGGAAACCTCATCGACAACCAAGCGAAAATCATCGAGGATATTACTAAAGGAAAGATCGATGCTCCAGACGGCGAAGTCCTTTGGGCGAACCAACGCGAAGGAACGGTCTGGATCAATCTCGGCCGGGCCGACAACCTAATGCGGCAGGTCACCTTCAGCGTTTATCCGTCGGACAATACAAACCTGACGGTTAGCGACAAGAAGGGGAGTATCGAGATTACCCACATTCTCGGCGAACATCTGGCCGAGGCCCGCGTCTTGGACGATCAGGTCGGCGATCCCATCGTGCCCGGCGATAAGATTCACACGGTGTTGTGGAGCGCGGGCAAGAAGCGGCACTTCGCCCTGGCCGGACTGATCGACATTGACGGCGACGGTCGCAGCGACTTGGACACGGTGATAAACATCATTCGTCTAAACGGCGGCGAGGTCGATTGCTACATTTCCGACAAAGGTGAGAACAAGAACGAGATGGTCGGAAAAATCACCGTCAACACAAACGTCTTGATCCAGGGCGATGCACCGACCGAGAAGGGCGATCCGGCACAGTTGACTGCCTTCACAAAAATCCAAACGGACGCCGATCTACTCCGAACTCCCAAAATACAGCTTGGCGATCTGCTCCAGCGCATGGGCTGGAAAAACCTCTCGCCGGTGGTCCGTTACGGACGTGGAGCAAACCCCGACGATTTCCGTGCCAAGCCGGACGACGGGGTGCCGAGGAAGTCCACGGGCAATGTCAGCGATCTCTATCAGAAGCGCAATCCGCCGAAAAAAGCACCCTCCGGCGGAAGGTACTACCGGTTCTAGCCCGCATTTCTCACCACCCGGGGCGAACCGACAACAATGTGTCCGGTGGGGCAGACATTCTTGTCTGCCATATTTGCCATGATTTCTAGGGCAGACAGGAAGGTCTGCCCCACCATGGTGAAAAATGCCGGCTAGAGAAAAAGCATTCCCGAGTCCACGAGTACACTTGGCCGCTGGTTATGATACAATTCGTTCTTGAACGCACGGCTGCCTCGAAGACTTATTCAACGGGAGATTGAAACGTGACACGTATCGATAATGTCTCACTGCCCGAGTTCGGAAGAGCCGCGCAGTCCCCTTCGCTTCCGGATCAGGTCTTGCGTCGCCGTATCGACGAGGCCATTGCCCGAATGAACGCCCCGGCTCTCGACGTGCTTGCGGTCTACGCCGACCGGGAACACTACGCCAATCTCGCTTATCTGACGGGCTTTGACCCCCGGTTCGAGGAAGCGCTTTTGCTCTTGGATCGGGGCGGCAACCGGCTGCTTCTGGTGGGCAACGAGTGCCTGGGATATCTGCCGGAGGCCGACCTGGGACTAAAGGTGGAGTTGTTCCAAGATTTCAGTCTGTTGGGCCAGCCGCGTGAAAAGTCTCGCCCGCTGCGGTCGATTCTGGCCGATTTCGGCGTCGGACGCGGCGTCCGCGTGGGGTGCGTGGGGTGGAAATACTATCTGGAGCGGCTCGTTGCGGCCGACCCAACGTCGGAAGACGGCCAGTCTCCAACGGCTATCGATCTTCCGGCCTACATCGTTGACTTGCTTCGCAAACTAACCGGCGGGGAATCGAACGTCGTCAATGCCACCGACGTGTTCGTCAATCCCGACGACGGCCTACGCATCGTCAACGAGCCGGAACAGATCGCGCGGTTCGAGTACGCCGCTTCGGTTGCCTCGGACGGGGTGCGTCGGGTGCTGAGCCACATCCGGCCGGGAGTGGCCGAGGTCGATCTGGAACACCTCATGGACAGTCGCGGCTTGATGCTGAGCTGTCACCGCATGATAAGTTTTGGCGACAAGGCCCGCCGCGGGCTGGCCAGTCCGTCGGAACGTCGCGCGTCGTTGGGCGACGCCTTTACGACGGCTTTGGGCGTCGCCGGCTCGCTTTGTTCGCGGGCCGGATACGTGGCCGGCGGACCGGACGACCTGCCGGACGAAACGAGGGATTTTTATCCGCGGTTTATCGCCAACTATTTCAGCGTCGTCGCCGCGTGGTACGGGGCCGTTCGCGTCGGGGCCGTCGCGGGCGAGGTTTTCGACGCGGTCGAGGCTCAACGCGATCCGCAACTGTTCGATTTCGCGCTCAACCCGGGCCACTACATCCATCTGGACGAGTGGACCAATTCGCCGTTCGCCCCCGGCAGCCGAACGACGCTGAAATCCGGCATGGCCCTCCAGATGGACATCATCCCCATTTCCCGCGGCCCGTTCTGCTGCGCCAACGCCGAGGACGGCGTCGCGCTGGCCGACGAAGCGTTGCGGGAGCGGCTTTCGCGCGACTATCCCGACTGTTGGCAGCGCATCCAACGGCGCCGAGAGTTCATGCAAGAGACGCTCGGCATTCCGCTGGACGCATCCGTGCTGCCGCTGGGAAACATGCCCGGCTGGCTGCCGCCATACGTCCTATCTCCAGAGCAGGCGTTCGTCGCACGGCCGGTTAGGTGAAAATAAGTTGGTCGAATTCGTAGGACGGATTTCCTGAGTATTCAAGGAAGATAAAGGGACCGGAAAAAACGCCGGGGAAAACTGGCTTCCAAATCAAAGACTCCCGACCCCGTTATCCGTCGACCCCGTTATTCGTCCCCGTTATCCGTCCCCCCCGTCCCGTTATCCGTCTTTCCTTCTGCTGACAGCCGACTCCCGCTTCTTCTCTCTCTTCGCAGGAGATACGAAGCCTTTGATATGTCGTCCCAGTTGGGCCTCCAATTGGGCAAATCCCGCCGCAGTTACCTTCGTGTCGTATAACTCGACTACTTCCAGATGGCGCATACCCGTCAGATATGCCAATCCCGCATCCGTAACGTGGGTATAATTCAGGTCCAGATGCTTGAGGGAAGTCAAACCTCTTAAGTATGCCAAGCCCGCATCATCGACTGACGTGTTGCCCAACATTAGCACTTGCAGCGAAGTCAATCGTCCCAACTGCTTCAAGCTATCATCGCTGAGCTTGATTCCTTGAAGAACCAATACTCTAAGCGAGGTAAGTCCTTCCAGATACTTTAGGCCCGTACCTGTAACCCGCGTGAAATCCAACCTCAACCCCTCAAGCTCACGCATTCCTTGTAGGTTCACCAAGCCCGCGTCTGTAACTTGTGTATAATCCAAGTCCAGTTCCTTGAGTTGAGACAATGATTTTAGTATCTCTAGTCCTCGGTCGGTGATGTTGGTGCCCGTAAGAGCCAAACTTTGCAAAGAATCCATGTTCTTGAGATGCTGTAATCCCGCATCAGTGATTGGTGTATCGATAAGGTCCAACTTTTCCAGAGAACTCAGACCACCGAGATGCTTTAACCCGTCGTCGGTGATCTTCTTATTATCGATCAGCCCTAACATTTGAAGTGACTTCAATCCCTTAAGATACACCAGCCCCGCATCCGTTATGCTCGTGTCGACCAAATCAAGCCAGAAGATTGCTGGCAGTCGTTCAACTTGTAACATATCATCATCGGTGTTTTGGAGACCACCAAGAGAAACTTCAACGGGAGTGTTTGTCCAATCCCTCCCGAGCCATGCCCGAAGCCAGGATTTCCCAGGCCACTCCCAACTGTAAGGAGCAATGCCAGCGCCAGTGTTGGCGACGGCATCGAAATAGTCATACTCTGCACTATTCCCCCCCCCATTCTCCTCTATTGCAGCCACTGCCTTCTTCTGAACGCGCGCCGTGTGGCCGATATAGGCTGCCCAACTGAGTCCGATGCCAAGTAGAGCGGCAAACACGTACGCTGTCCGCTGCCAAGTCGCAGTCTTTCTCTCAGGAGCCATTGCACTTATCCCTTATTCGGGGCAATTATTTGTGGGCGGGGGCGGGCAATCCTTGTGGATGGTTTGTGTTGCACACAAGTCCGGTTTGCGGCCATGAAATCGACGCATGATGTCCTGGGCGGCTGGCGAGCAGGTCACTGTGATATCTACACTATCGCAGTCGGAGTCCTTGCCCTTACCTCGCTTATGCTGGTCGCACATACTCCTTGCGTAATCTTTAGCTTTTCGTATAGCACGCCTCAACGCGTTATATAGATTGCCAAAGGTGAGGGTTTTCAGAGTGCCGCCAATGCTTTTGATTGCGTTATCTCCGAACGCATCGTTGATCCCGCGAGAGCCACAGGACACAACCCCGGCATACGTGCCATCGCCAAATTGGTCCTCATTTGCTTCCGCCCAAGCCACAGCCTCAAAGTCGTGGCCTGCGAAGATCATCAACTTACATGCCTTTAGGCCCTCGGGATCAAGGTTCTGTAGCGGGCTGTTGCCGACATAGCCGTACAAGTTTCGCTCCCTCATTCGTTCGGCCACATATTCGTGGCTGTACAGGACATCGACGCCGTCCGCGGGCGGCGGATCGAGTTCGGCTATGTGACCGGGTCCAAGATTAGCATACATGGTTTTTCCCTTTCTGCAATGGAGATTTTTTCTGATTCGACGATTAAAGTTCACCTATTCGCAATCGTGGTGGGATCGGCCCTTGTGGCAGCGCCACCGCGGCCGTCGGGGGATGGAACGGCAATTGCTCGTGTGGCAATTGTCCTTGCCGATTCTCCTGCCGGATGGCATCAACCATCTCTTGTTCGATCCAGGGCACCAACCCAGGCGAGCCGACAACCTGACCGAAGTGGATGGCTGTGGGACTGAGCGATCCCTTGGGCACAATAGGCTGGCCATTGGGTTGTTGATCTGCATTGGTTTGCTGTTGCAGTCTCTCCATACTGTCGAGCGGCCTGTGAACCAAGGCATAGTCCATCCCGCCAGGTAGTTGCACCCAGAACGCCTCCATCGGTCCACCGGAACCGCGTAGCGGCACGTCTACCGCGACGTATTGCCCATTCGGCGTCCAGACCTGCTCGCGCGTCAATGGGCGGCCCAAGTTGAACGGGCCAATGGGCGGCAGATATCCTCCGGAACGCGGAACCTGAACCAATATCTCCTGCCCGTTCCGCAGCTTGACCCAGTGCGGCGGCTTTGGCCCGTTGTCGGGCGGCGTTACAGACGCCTCCGAAAGGAAAAAATGTTTACGAGCCAACAGCCAGCGGCGCGATTCCCAGTTATCGCACAACTCTCTGAAACGCCGGTTGTGCGGCGCGAGTTCCACGGCCTTGCGCATCGCTTTGACCGCATCGCCCAGCTTGCCGTGCTTCATGATGCAATTGGCACGCGCGTTGATGAACTCCGCGCGTTCTTCTTGGGGCGTCAGCGACTTCAGATATATCCCGGCCTCAAGATACTCGCGCGGAATCTTGTGGGGCCACGTCTTGTAGTGTTCGTCCGGCAGACAGTGAATGCCCGGCCCGGTCGCCTCGATGTTGAACCGGTCGGGATGGAACCAATGCTTGCCGCCAGGATCGTCCCAGCGCAGAAAGATATGCCGAAACGCCTTCACGATCCTGAGCGGATACCCCAGCCTTCGCCCGACGGCGGCATAGAGCACCGGCAGCGAACCGCACGTTCCGCCGGGACCGTCGATGATGGCGTGGATGAACTGATCTTCGGCGTCCCGGCCGAACTCCGACGGGATTGGTTTGTCCGGGGTGATGTCGGTCCACTTGGGGTTGTAGCAGACGCCGCAGCCGCGCTGCAGCACCGTAATCATGTAGAGAACGCAAAAATACGCCGAGGAGTTGTTGAACGCTCCGGGCGAGTCGAGGAACTTATAGTAGTTCCGCTCGGTGGCCAGACGGACCAGACAGGCCCAGTCGTCCAAGATGCCGAGCAATCGCGGGATGTCCAATTTTTCGGTGCCCGGCAGCCCGACAGCACAGAGCAGGTTGAGCAGGGCTATATCGGCCTTCCCCAGATCGAACCTTGGCCGGTTCAAAAAGTCAGCCAGCCTTGACGTCTGCTTCTTCGACACCAGGGCCGTCTGGCGTTGCCGTCTCTTGGATGCGATCTTCGTCCGTGTCATGGGGTTGTGCCCAATGATGAACCGTATGCGCGCACAAATCATGCCGTGCGTCATCATTGAGCGTTACCATACGACATCGCCGCGCGCTTTTCAAGATTTGTTTTTGGGCCACCGAAGTTTCTGGCCGGATTTTGCTCGGGACGGGTGCGGCCGCAAAATACGTTTTTCCGCCCGGAAACTACTTGGCCGCCGCTTCCGGCTCGAACTCGGTCTCCAATTCCAGCGGATAAAGCGGTTTTCGCCGGTGGGTGTAAGGCAGCTTGTCGAGACGCATGTCCGCCGCGCCGGGCGTCATGAGCATGATGTGTCGAGGAGCGATTGCCGTAAGTTTCGGGTAGAGATAGCCCTGCTTGACGACGACGATTTTATGGTCCAAGGGATCGATCCCGCAGGCGTGGAACTGCTCGGGGGTCTTGAAGGCGACGACGTCTTCCTCCAGGACGACCAGCACGCCGCCGATGCGGACCACCGCCATGCGCGGCTTCGTTTTCAGCAATCGCACGACTTCCACCTCGGCTTCCAACGGCGGGCCGTGCCGCTTCTCGATGGTCTCGCCGATCGATAGTTTCAGCCGCTTGCCTTCGCCCGCCTCGAAACATTTTCGCGTGGCCGCCTCGTCGTAAATGCCGGCGACCACCGCGTCGGGAACCTTGCGCTCGATCAGGTGACGCAGCACGATGGTCATGTCGCCCGGCGCGCTGGCCGTCACGTTGTCGCCGCTGTCGGTGAGAAACACCGTGGTCTGCTGGGCCTGGAGTGCCCGCGAAACACCCTCTCCCAGCCTGGCGGTCTCGCAGCCGAAATTGAGTTGGCGCCGGGCGTCCCAGACTTTTCGGGCGAGGTAAATCGCGGCCGCGCGGGCCGTCTCCCGCGAACCGTCGGCCGTGACCATCGCCGCCATGCCGGTATCCGGCGAGTCGGTCCACGCGCAGCCGGCGAAGAGCGTCGCCGCGAGGATTTTCGCCTTATGGCCGGGCAGGCCCTCGCGCTCCAGTTTCCGCGCCTCTTCCACCAGCGATCGGAACGGTTCGCAAGTGGTCATCGCCTTTTCGCCCTGAACGATGATCGGTATCGGCAACACATAGGAGACCGGTTTGATCTCTCCGCGGAGCGTATCGCGCAGCAGTCTGGCGGCGTGTTCGGCCGTCTCTTGACGGTCGATGTGCGGCGCGGTCTTGAAGCCGACGAGGATGTCGCCTGCCTCTCCCAGTCGGGCAGGAATGTTGCCGTGCAGATCGAAGGTGCAAGCGATGGGCACGTCCGGTCCGACCACGCGGCGGATTTCCTCGACCAAGACGATTTCTCCCGGCCCAACTCCTTCCGCAAACATCGCCCCATGCAGCCGGATGAAGACGCCGTCGACGGGCATCGCGTCACGGAGCGATTGCACGATCCGGGCGATAGCCTCGCGGCAGGCCTTCCCGTCGACCGTTCCGCCTCCGTCCGGACGAGCACCGACGCCGGGCACAATCGTCAGCTCGCTGTCTTTCCAGGCCATAATCGGAGAAATGCCCGCTCTTGACTCGCGGAAAATGAATTTTGTCGTCTTCAACGGGTGAAAGGAGTTGGTTTCATGCATGAACTCGGCCAGGAAGACGCGTTTTTCCGGTTGGTTTTGATGTTCGTCCGCGGGCGGACCGGATTCCGACCCGCCGGCGACACCATGCCACAGTCCGCCGATCGCAATGATAGCCACGGCAACCCTCCTGGAAAACATCCTACGATTCTCTTCGTATGCCATTTTACTGCTCCTTCGGATGAAAAGACCTCGGGAAAACATTGTCCCGACCCCCCATAAGATAACATCATTAACATGAACGTCAAGCATTTACCCACGTGCTTATGTCCGCTCGCGATCGGGGTATTTATTAGATGGCGGATTGCTAATGTTTCATGATTGGCATCCGCCGGTGTGGCGGGTTGCGGCAGAACGCGGCCCGTCGCACCGTTGGCTCGCAACGCATCATGGATTTCCTCCCAGATGCCGTCGTTTCTCCATCGCCAAAAAATGCCGTAGACCGTGATCCGGTTGGGGAAATTGGCAGGAAGCATCCGGTTCATACCAGGTAAAGGATTGCATTGATCACCCGACGTCGACAAATCGGCTTGCGGTCCCATCGAGAACGCTTCGGCGGCAATTGTCGAATTACTTGCCATTATCGGTCCGTCAAATCACTGGCATAATGTCTCGTCCGTTTCATGCTACGGCTCCTTCCTTCGGTTGGTCCCAAAGGTACGGAGCCGTGGCGGATTTTCGCTATTCAAACAATTTTGAAACACGTTCCGAGGGAGCCAAACTGTTGACAACAAGAATGTGTTTAGCGATAATACTGATTGTGCTGTCCGGAAAATGACTTCTTGGAATGTTTCCGAGACCCGTGAATGGCTACAGCCGTTTGGAGGCAAGGTTGTGAAGAATACGACGGATGAACGCTGTACGCGCCGCGATCTCCTTAAGAGCGGTACCGCCGTCGGCTTGCTCGCCGCCTCCGGCGGGCTGTGTTTGCTGAACGATCCCCAGCAGTCGGAAGCTGCGCAAGCCACTGCGCAACAAGGAGCCATCGATGTAGTTCGTGTCGGTTTTGTCGGCGTTGGGCACCAAGGTTCCGCACATGTGCGAAATCTGCTGAGAATAGAAGGCGTCGAAATCAGGGCGATATGCGACATCGTGGAAGCAAAGGTCGCCCGGGCCCAGAAATGGGTGCAGGACGCTGGACAGGCACGGCCGGCCGGCTACTCCCGCGGGGATACCGACTTCAAGCGAATGTGTGAGCGGGAAGATCTGGATTTGGTTTACACGGCCACACCGTGGGAGTGGCATACTCCGGTTTGCGTGGCGGCGATGCAAGCGGGAAAGCACGCCGCCACGGAAGTGCCTGCCGCAGTCACGATCGACGAATGTTGGCAGTTGGTGGAAACCTCCGAAAAGACCGGCCTCCATTGCGTGATGATGGAGAACTGCTGTTATGGCCGCAGCGAACTGATGGTCCTGAACATGGTTCGCAAGGGGCTTTTAGGAGAATTGCTGCACGCCGAAGGCGGATACCTGCACGACCTGCGCTCCGAGTGGTACGACGGCCGCTACGATCAGGATTGGCGTAAGGAGCACAACATTCGGCGCAACGGCAATCTCTATCCAATGCATGGCCTGGGACCGCTCGCCCAATGCATGAATATCAACCGGGGCGATCGGCTCGACTACCTGGTCTCGATGAGTTGCAATTCGCGAGGAGAGCATCTTTACGCCGCGAAACTGTTTGGCCCCGACCACCCGGAGGCCAAAATCCGCTGGGCGGACGGGGACGTGAACTCCTCGCTGATCCGAACCGTCAACGGACGGACGATCATCCTTAAACACGACGTTCATTTGCCGCGGCCTTACAGCCGCATCAATCTCATCCAGGGAACCAAGGGCATTTTTCGAGGATATCCAAACAGGATCTTCATCGAAGGAAGTACACGCGGGCATGAGTGGGAATCCGTTGCCAAGTATCGAGAAGAATATGAACACCCGCTATGGAAGGCCAAAGGGGCACAAGCCAAGGAAGGCGGACATGACGGGACGGATTACCTGGAGGATTATCGACTGATCACCGCCCTGCGCCGCGGAACGGCTACCGATATGGACGTTTACGACGCAGCCGCCAGGAGTGCCGTCTCCGAGTTGAGCGAACGCTCCGTGGCGGATCGGTCCCGTCCGCAAGACTTTCCCGATTTTACACGAGGCAAATGGAAAACCAATCCGCCTCTGGGCATTATCTAAAGTACAGTAGTTCCAAGTGAAGGGTCAATTTGTTGCCGGCTCCTTTCGCCAGGCGGGTCTGATGGATATAAACCCATATATCGCGCGGCATCAGCGACACCGCCACAAAGAACAATCGCAAATGCGACTTGCGAGTGCAGGTGTAAATGCGGGTTTGCCGCATTTGGCGATAGCTGATTTCGATGCCGAACCGTTTTCGGTAGCGCTCGCGTATCTCGGTCGGAGAGCCATGCATGCGCCACGCGGTTATTGGAGGCGGATTAGGAAATCCGTCCCACGAATTTTTTCTTCTTTGACACGGCCTTTTGGAAGCTGATGCCGCCGATTCACAACGGCAAGAAGTTATCATGTCCACGTCTTCTTCCGCCTCCAAAATGTTGGATAGCGAGTTTCTCGGCATGCGCTGCCGTTTGATCGACTTGGCGGCGTCGCTGGACCGGATCGACCGGTCCGACGGCGCCCCGCCGGCCGATCCGCGGATGGCGCAAATCCGCCGCGGCCTCGAAATCCTCGCCGGCGACGCTCACGATCGGGCCACGCGCGTGCAATTGGAGTTTTCGTTGCCCTGCGATTCCAACCCCTCGCCCCTAACCCCTCGCCCCTAACCCCTCGCCCTCCGACCATGTACTTCATCGAACCGCACATACATATTGCTTCCCGAACTACCGACGACATCCAGGCCATGGCGCGGGCCGGCTGTGTGGCCGTCGGCGAGCCGGCCTTCTGGATGGGTTACGACCGCTCGAATGTCGGCGGCTTTTACGACTATTTCCGCCAGCTTACCGAGTGGGAGCCGAAGCGGACGGCAAACTATGGCATCCGCCACTTCGCCTGGATGGGACTGAACGCCAAGGAGGCCGAGAATGTTCCCTTCGCCCGCGAGGTGATTGCCTTGCTGCCCGAGTTTCTCGACAAGCCCGACGTGCTGGGCGTCGGCGAGATCGGCCTGCACAAATGCACTAAGAACGAACTCGCCACGTTGCGGGAGTTGATCGAACTGGCGCTGGGGCGCGACGAGTTGCTGCTGTTCCACACGCCGCACCTCGAACACAAGCTGATGGGCACGCGGATGATCCTTGACCTCCTGCGGGCTGACAGCCGTGTGAACCGCGACCGGGTGTGGATCGACCATTGCGAGGAACACACCATCCGGCTGGTCCGCGACGAAGGCTATTGGGCCGGTCTGACTCTCTATCCGACCACCAAGGTCACGCCCGAGCGGGCCGTCGATATGATTGAAATCTACGGCCCCGAGCGGCTGCTGGTCACCTCGTCGGCCGATTGGGGACCGTCCGATCCGCTGGCGATCACCGCGATGATGGCGGTCATGCGCCGCCGCGGCCACGAGGAATCGCTGATTCGCCGGATCGTCTACGAGAACCCGCTGACGTTCATGCGTCAATGCCGCCGCTTCGACTTCACTCCGCCCCAATAATTTGTTTTTTTTGCGGAAAGCCTTCGGAACGGGTGTCATGGGTAAGCAAAGCTTACCCGTGTATCGGGAATTGCCGGAAACGCCGCAACACGGGTAAGCTTCGCTTACCCATGACACCCACGGTAAACGGCGACGGAAAGATTATTGCAGCCCGAAGTGCCCGAGCACGATGTCGAACACGTCGGTGTCGGCCGCTTCAGGGCCGGGCAACAACGTCGGATCGGACGTCAGCAGCACACTCCGTTGCGAGGGATCGACGGCCGGAGCGCCGTGCGAACCCTTGATGAGCGTCGCGTCCAAGGGGATGCTCTTTGTGGCCGGGTCAAAACACAACTCCACCGGATCGTAGCCCGGCTTGCGGTGAATATCGACCGTGCGGGCGAACTTCGGCGCCAGAGCGTCGGAAAGCCACCAGTAGTACGCCTGCCAACTTTCCGGCGTGGAGATCAAAATCACCTCGCCGCTGCGGGGATGTTCCAGACCGTAACGGCCGCGCTGCGTGCCGACCAGCGCTTCGGCGATACCCGGCTGGTTGCGGAATAGTTCGGCCACCCGCTCGGCCAGCCGCTCGTCGCCGTCGGCCACGAAGACGTGGGAGAACTGGTGATCGACCATCGCGAAGGCCCTGCTCTTCTCGAAGTCGAGATGTTCGCCGTCGTCCTCCTCGCGCACGGCCAACAGGCCCGCCTCGCGTAAAACGCGGTTCGGATAGCTGACGTGTTCGACCGGCGTGATGGCGTATTCCCCGGCCACGATCCAGAGCGGTTGGTTGTGGTAAGCGTCTTGTATCCCCTCGGCGAGTCGTTCAATCTGCCCGTCGAACTCGGCCACCGCCTGCCGTGCGGCGGGACCGTCCGGGCCGCTCCGCTGGGCGGCGTAGTCGAGGTGCTGCAAGTAGATGTAGAAGAAGTCGGGCTGCCACCGCCGCGCGGCGAAAAGCGCCGAATCGACGATCCACTCGCTCGACGGAGCGCCGGCCAGCGGTCCCCAGTAGTTTTTGAGTGGAAAATGGCCCAGCGCGTCGCGCAGCTCGCCGTAAAGCTCCGTCGGCCGGCTGTAACACCAGAGCGACTCGGAACCGTCGGGGTTGTGGATCGGGGCGGGCGTACAGACGTAATCCGCCTCGCAGCCCTTGCTGTGCAGCGGGAACCAGACGGCGCAGCTCAGCCCCCGGCCATGATGTGCCAACAGATCCCAAATCTGCGGCTGTTCGATGCAATCGTTCGGCGCGGTCCACATCTCCACCCGACGTTTGTCGCGGTGATAAAACCCGTTGGCCACCACGCCGTGCTCGGCTGGCCCCTTGCCGGTGGTCATGTTGGCCTGCACCGGGCAGGTGACGCAGGGAAAGCCGGGCGTAAGCTCCGCGATCCCGCCGCCGGCCATCAGCTCTTGCAGCTTAGGCATCGCGGCCACGTCTTTTTCACGCAGGGCGGGAACGGATAGGAGGATGACTGGTTTGGGCATGGCAGTTTTCGGTTTTCAGCGGCCGGAGGCAATTGGTCATCAAGTCGGCGATTTTCCAATTCCAGCCCCCCTCACCCCCGCGTGGTGGGGCCGGAGAGAGTATCCGCAGTCGTAATGCTATCAGTCGGACATTCGGAGTTCAAGCTCCAGAATTTGCCCCACAAATGGTGGGGGGGATAGAAGAGGGCGACTGTCCAGAGTGATTGCTACCCATGTTTTAGCGGAAAAGCAGCCGGTTATTTCCTGGCCTTGCCCCAAAGGCATATATCCGTGATAATTTCACAATGAAGTCATGTGCTAAGCTTGTTGTGGCGGATAATACTGTCATAAGCGAGAAATAATCACAAATGGTGCTGTAATGCTACTGTCGTTTTCGGTCGGAAACTTCCGTTCGTTCAAGGGTGAAGAGACGCTTAACTTATTGGCCTCCAAGCGTCTAGGTGAAACAACCAATTCACCTGACTGTTGTGCAGTTCCCGGCACGGGAGAGTACGCGCTGCGCATTGCGTCCCTGTATGGTGCCAACGGCGCCGGAAAGTCAAACCTTGTCCGCGCTCTCGCCCAACTGGATCAATTAGTGCGAGATGGCACGCAACCGAGCAAGCAGATACCCTATTCACCCTTTCTTCTCGACGTGGACTCCCGGAATCAACCCACCTCTTTCGATTTGCAGTTTTCCGAGGGTGGGGAAGTATTTCGTTACGGGGTATGTTTCGATGCCGATCGTGTGTATGAAGAATGGCTTGATATTTACGAAGGGAAAACGGAAAAGAATCTTTTTACTCGTTCTAATAGTGAAAATGGAACGGTACAAGTAACTCTAGGACCGGCAATTCGGAAAGGAACTTTGAAAAAGATTCATGCGCTCGCCCAAGTTGGTGCTAGACCAAATCAGTTGTTTTTGACTGAAGTACTCAACCTGGATGATTCTGAGGCACAAGGTCCGCTGTTTCAACTTGCAGTCAATTGGTTTAAGACCTCCGTTCAAATTATCATGCCTGATACATCTTATCGTATGCTTGCAGAATTAATTGACAAAGATGAAGAGTTCGCCAAATTTATAGCAACCATGCTTCGAGAAGCGGGCACGGGTATTTCTAATATCACCGTAGAAACAGAAAAACTTCCGAAGGGAAAATTTCCATCTAAATTTATAGGGAAAAGTGGGATTGTAATAGGGCCGGATACATTTATAGATGCTTCCGAAAAAGATATCATAATTATCCAAAGGATTTTAGCACTGCACGACAAAAGTGAAGGCGAGGCCGTCAATTTTCCTTTTGGCGAGGAATCCGACGGATCATTGCGATTGCTTCACCTCTTGCCGGCCCTATATTTCCTTGCTCACGGTGGGGGTGTGTTCGTTGTTGACGAACTGGAACGCAGCATGCACCCTATGCTGGCGAGAAAATTTGTAGAGTATTTCCGAAACGCAGCAGGTGAATCGAATAGTCAGCTTATTTTCACCACGCACGAATCCACATTGCTTGATCTAAGTATAATGCGTCGTGATGGCATTTGGTTCGCGGAGAAGGATCCAGAGGGTGCTTCGCACCTCTATTCACTGGCCGACTTCAAAGTCCGAAAAGACCTAGACATCGAAAAGGGATATTTTCAGGGACGCTTTGGGGCGATTCCTTTTCTCGGCGGCATTGATCGTTTGATTGGTGAGCAGTGTGCGGCGGAGGCCGAGTCATGACTTTGCAAAGGAAGAAGTCGCGCCCGCTAAAACGTGAAGACAAGACGTATCGCGACGACCGGCTTTTTGTAATTGCAACTGAAGACACGTATGCCCCAGATCAGTATTTTGGTCTTTTCGGAAAAACACGGATACATGTGAAAATTTTGCGTACAGAGGATGGCCTATCCGGATCGGAACATGTGCTCAAACGATTGGACGACTATGTCAAGGAGTACGAACTGGGGGAAGACGACGAGCTTTGGCTCATGCTCGACACGGACCACGGGACGAAGGCCGATCACATCGCGAGTTTCGCCAGCGCGTGTACTCAAGCAAAACAGAAGGGGTTCCACCTCGCTCACAGCAATCCCTGTTTTGACATCTGGCTGCTCCTTCATCACACGGACATCAAGCCGGATGAAAAGTATGAAAAGTACAAGGATGTGGAACGCCGATTAAAGGATGTTTTGGGCAGTTACAACAAGACAAGGATCGATCCATCAAAATTCACTATGAAACGTATTTTGGCTGCCGTCGAACGAGCGAAAAAGCTGGATGCGTCAACGAATGACCCTTGGCCTCAACAGCCTGGCTCATATGTGTATCGAGTGGTCGAGAAGTTGCTGGAATTGCCGAACATTCGGAAGTGATTCCAAGGCAACAAGACTCGATTATTATTCTCGCAATATTTTGGAAAGAAACTCGAACGCTCGCCGCGCGGCCGTGGGGCCTTCGTGGCTGTGGCGGCTAAGCTCCACGTACACGCCGCCAGTGTAACCGACTTCTTCGAGGGTTCGCAATATGGGCGGGAAGTCGATCTCTCCTTCGCCGAACATCAGGTGTTCGTGCCGGCCACGCCGCATGTCCTCGATGTGGACGTTGGCCAGCCGCGGCGCCCAGCGGCGGATTACATCCGGGATGGGCGTTTCGCCCTGGCAGTGTAGATGCCCAATGTCGAGCGTCAGCCGCAGGTTCGGCGAGTCGATTCGTTCGAGCAATTCCTCGAACGCACGGGTGGTGTCGATCAACATTCCCGGCTCCGGCTCGAAGGCGACGATGACCTTATGTATGGCGGCGTAGTCGAGCACCTCCCGCAGCCCTGTGACGAGCCGGTCCAGGGGTTCGGCCGCGCGCGCGTTTAACCCGGAGCCATCGGCGACGGCGCAGCGGCTGGAGGCTTTCCGTCGCCGATGGCTCCG